>CAJGCV010000001.1 GCA_904501915.1 uncultured Akkermansia sp.
GTACAGTACCCATGGAAGGTGTTTTTTTTAGAGCAACACCAGCATACGTTTTGCTGGTGAAAAAATCAACCTTCCATTTTCTTTGCCCTGATTTTTGCTATTTTGCTACCATTTGAAAAAATCTTTGGGACACATGTGCTGAGAATGAATCATAAGAATGAATAGACATCAATATCCAGAGAGATGGTTACACCGTCACCGCAGTTCATGCCGGCAATTTCGCGGCTGCAGATGTCTGCCAGAATACGGGCTCTGGGGGCTTTGAGTGTGCATTGGTAGCGGAACTGGCCATATGCTTTGGGCAGGGGGGCTGGCAAGGGTTCACTTATCTGCGCACTGGGTGGCAGATTGGCAATGAGCCGTTTGTGGAGGGTCTCCATGGCAAGTGCTGCTACATCTTCCTGCTCAGAGCGGGAGGTAATGACCGCCATGTGGCAGAATGGGGGAAAATTCATTTGCTCTCGCAGCTGCATTTCCGTTTCGGCAAAGCCATCGGTATCGTGTCTGCGGGCAAATTGGATGGCTGCAGCCTGTGGGTTGTAGGTCTGGATGATGACTTCGCCATCCAGATCGCCCCTGCCTGCGCGCCCTGCTACCTGGGTCAGCAGCTGGAAGGTGCGCTCTGCTGCGCGTGGGTCGGGTATATTAAGCCCCAGGTCTGCATTCAGCACTCCCACCAGTGTTACGCCTGGAAAATCAAGGCCTTTGGAAATCATCTGCGTGCCCAGCAGAATATCTGTACGCCTGGCCCGGAAATCGTCCAGAATATCGCGCAGGGCGTTCTTGCGCGTTGTCACATCGGCATCGACTCTCTGCAGCCGGGCCTGTGGAAAACATCGGCGCAGCACGGCTTCTACTTTCTGGGTGCCGTATCCTTCCAGCGAGATGTTGGCGGTGTGGCAATCCGGGCAGCGGGCGGGTACCATTTGCCGGAATCCGCATATGTGGCACACGAGGCGGTTTTCGGTGGCGTGGTAGGTCATGGGCAGGGCGCAATGCTCGCAGTGCGCGGTGTAGCCGCATTCCGGGCATTGCAGGGCTCTGGCAAAGCCTCTGCGGTTAAGCAGCAGAATAATCTGTTCACCCTTGGTCAGTCGTTCATCTATAGCCATGCGCAGACGCTCTGACAGAATGCCCAGGTTGCGCTTATCCTTGGCTTCTGTGCGCATATCGAGCACCCGAGTGAGAGGGAGACGCTGCCCGTCGGCTCGTTTGTCCATGCGCAGCATGGCATATTTGCCTTGTTGCACGTTGTATAGCGATTCCAGCGAAGGTGTTGCAGACCCGAGTACAATGGAGGCCCCTTCAAGCTTAGCTCTCAGTACGGCGAGGTCTCGACCGTGGTAACGGGGGCTGTTTTCCTGCTTGTAGGAGGCATCGTGCTCCTCGTCTACAATGATGAGCCCCAGATTCTGCACCGGGGCAAACACCGCAGAGCGTGGTCCGATGGCAATGCGCGCTGTGCCGCGGTGAATGGCGTGCCATTCGTCAAATCGCTCACCGTCACTCATAGCGCTGTGCAGAATGGCCACGCTGCCCGGTTTGTCAGCAAAACGACCCTTGAAGCGGGCCATTGTCTGTGGCGTGAGCGAAATTTCCGGCACGAGGATGAGCACACCCTTGCCTTGCTCCATGGCGCGCTGCGCCGCCTGCAGATAGACTTCCGTTTTTCCACTGCCAGTCACCCCTTGTAACAGAACAGGGGTGGTGGAAGCTGTATCGAATGCTGTAATAATGTGTTTCAGCGCGGCAGACTGCTCATCGTTGAGCTGCAGCGGGGTTGTCTGCGCAAAGGTTTCGCTGCCGGCGGGGTCGCGGTGTATCTGTTCTTCCTCAATACGAATCAGATGTGCTTTTTCCAATGCACGGCAGGGGGTAAGTGCCGCTGAGCCGCCCAGGTCTGTGAGCGTGGCCCGTTTGTCATCGCATGCGTGCAGATAACGCAGAATGGCAGCCTGCCGTGGAGCCCGGCGGTTGATTTTATTGAGCGTCTCGTCATCCGGCCAGTCCTGCAGTACTATGACCTTACGTGTCTTCTCGTCGTGCTTTTCCTGTCTGACCGGTTCGGGCACAATGCAGCGAATCATCTGTTCCACCGGTACTGCATAGTATCGTGCAGCCCATTCGGCAAGCTCCATGAGGGCAGGGGAAACAACCGGCTCTTCATTCACCAGCCGTTGCAAGGGACGCAGCCTGTGGGCCCACTCTGCGTCAGGCTGTACAAGAGCCATTACAGTTCCGGTGGTGTTGCGGGCCCGCAGGGGGACTTCCACCCGGCTGCCGCGTGCCACACCGGTCATACCGGGTGGAATGGCGTAATCCAGCACCATGTCGTTCATGCCATCCACCAGTACACGTGCGGCAGGAGGAGACGCCGGCATGTCTGCAAAGAAATCCTGCATGAACTCAAGGTGGTAAAATCAGGCTGTTTCGGCTTCTTCTCTGGAAAGAATGTGTACAACTACCTTGATGCCCGCTTTTTCTCCGGCAGCCTTGGCAAGCGAACGAATGGCAGAAGCGGTCATGCCGTTGCGCCCGATGACACGAGCCACGTCTTCCTGCTCCAGTACCAGCCGGAAACGCAACATATCACCCGCCGGAGTTGACGCAACCCGCAGCTCTGCTTTTTCCGGGTTGCGGATAAGCGGAGAAACGGCTGCAAGCAGGTATTTGCCGATGGATTCTGTGAGCTTGTGCATACGCGTTACTTTACTGAATGACGAATGCCATGTCAAGAATCTATCGAGTGTTGTTCTGGCATCTAAATTGATATACTGCCTTTCTCTACGCTTGCCAAGAGGCAGGAATCAGGTATAATGCCCAGCGTAACACACATTATTAACACCATTTCACATTATGCCTGACGCACGCTTCCAACCGCTGCCCGGATTCCGCGACTTCGCACCGCAGGAATGCGCCTTCCGCAACTATCTGTTCAACACGTGGCGGCGTGTGGCTCATCGTTACGGCTTCGTGGAGTGGGAAGCCCCCACCATTGAATCCACTGAGCTCTACCTCAAGAAATCCGGTGGCGAACTGCCCACGCAGTTATTCCGTTTCAAGGACCAGGGTGAGCGTGATATCACCGTCCGCCCGGAACTTACCGCTTCGCTTGGCCGTATTGCCGCGGCTTATCAGCGCGAGTATACAAAGCCGCTCAAATGGTTCGAAATCGGCTCCTGCTTCCGCTATGAAAAGCCGCAGAAGGGGCGTCTTCGTGAGTTTGTGCAGTTTAATGCCGATATCCTGGGTGAGGCTGGTGAAGGTTCTGATGCTGAGCTGATTTCGCTTGCCATTGACTGCATGCGTGAGTTCGGCTTTACGGCAAATGATTTTGTGGTGCGTATCTCCGACCGCGAGGTGTGGTTGAAGTATGCAGCAGACAATGGCGTGGCTGAGGACCGCGTACCGGATTTCCTGGCTATCATTGACAAGTTTGAGCGTGACCGCCCGGAATATTGCCAGGAAAAACTGGATGCTTTCGGTATGAAGCGTGAGGACCTGGTGAATTTTATTGCCAATCCGCCGGCTGGGTGCTCCCCCCGCTATGATGCCGTACTTGCAGAGCTTCAGGCCCGTGGGCTGGAAGACTACGTGAAGCTTGACCTTTCCGTGGTGCGTGGTCTGGCGTACTACACCGGTCTGGTGTTCGAAATCTTTGACAAGGGACACACGCTGCGTGCTGTCGCCGGCGGCGGACGCTACAATGGCCTGGTTGCCACACTTTCCAACGGAGCTGTAGATATGCCTGCCACTGGTTTCGCCATGGGCGATGCTGTGATTGCGCACCTTATTGAGGCTTGCCCGGCAGCCAGGGCGCTGCGAGACGCTGCTCTGAAAGCTTCGAATATCGATGTCTGCATGGTGCTGGCAGATCCTGCCAAGCGTCCGCAGATGCTGGGGCTGGCATCAGCTCTGCGCGATGCCGGTCTTTGTGTGGACCTCCCCCTGGCACCTGCCAAGATGGGTAACCAGCTTAAGCGTGCAGAAAAGATTGGTGCCCGCTATGCGGTCATTATCGGCTCTGAATACCCCGAGCTGGAGCTCAAGAATATGGCCACCCGCGAATCCATGCATGCCTCGCCAAATGGCCTCATGGCTGAGTTGCTCGGTGACGGTGAGGAGGTGTAACACCCTGCATGTTGAACCGATTCCCATTGCTGATATTGCCGGGTGCACTGCTTGTGCAGTGCGCCCCGGCTGTTTCTGCGGGTAAGGTATCTGTAGCAGTTGTGCAGAAAGAGGCGGAACCCGTCATCCGCAATCGGCAGGAACTCAATGCAGCAGTTGCAGCTTGGGTGGACAAAGCTTATAATCCTATCAATTTCAGGCTTACCGGCACATTGCGCAGCAACTGGAAGGAAATTTCCGGCGAATCACTCTGGGGCGAGTATGCACGCCGCTGTACGGCCCGGTATATTGAAGAAACCGGGCAGGTTTCGCTTGCTCTTGAATACCGCGACTATGTGCGCTTGTGTGCAGCCCTGCGGCATCCAGCATTCCGTGAGTCGCTCACGTCTGCAGAAGAACGTGCGCTGCGGGAACTTCAAACCCGGACGCAGCGCATTGTGTACCCCGGCATGAGTGCGTTTGACAAGGTGGTAGCTGTGCATGACTACCTGGTGCAGATAACGCGTTACGATGCAGAGGCCGGCGGGGATATCTCTGATTTGCTCGAGAAGGGACGTGGCAGTTGTGAGGCCTATAGTTCAGCCATGTGCGTCATGTTGGAAATAGCCGGTGTTCCCGCTCGCGTGGTCACAGGCACAGCCCGCGGACCGCATGCCTGGAATATGGTGCAGCTGGATACCGGGTGGCGCCACGTGGATGTCACCTGGGATGACCCGGTTATCGGTGATGGCAGCAAGCAAGTACTTGCACACACATACTGCGGCTGCACCGATACCGAGATGTCTGCCACTCACCGGTGGAATAGGGCGGCATACCCGGCCTGCACGGGGGCTGCGCAGCATTATTACCGGCAGAAAGGTCTATATTTTACCTCTGTATCAGCGTATTGGAATGCTGCCATGCGGGTCTGGCGTCGTGGCGAAAAACACTTTGAAGCCTACCTGACCACGTACGGTTCAGCTGCGCAGTTCCAGAAATCATTGCAACAAATTGTCAGAACTGACAGCCCCAGGAATCTCAGCTGGACAGGACCTGAAACACCCGCCGGCCCCGTTATGATGAGCTTCGGCACAGATTGATGTACCGGGGTGGCATTTTTTGTGCAGGCGCACACATGATTTTTCCTTGCAATACACAGCAGAATGTGCTTGAATTGCCACCGCAACGCTACAGTGGCGGAATGGTAGACGCAGGAGACTTAAAATCTCCCGCCCATCAACAGGCGTACGGGTTCGAGTCCCGTCTGTAGTAGGCAGATGAAACACCCGGAATTCAAGCATGGATTCCGGGTGTTTCATCATTGCAGTTGATAGTGTATGCTGGTAGCAACAACTGAAGCCACGGCAGCTCCCTCTTTTTGAGCCGGGGAAAAGCGCCAGTTCCGGAGTATCCAGCTGCGCGTGTGGCGGTCGAGCAGGTCGCTGCCGCTGGAAGCAGTGATATGCACTTCCTCGGGAATGCCATCTGACGAAACCATAATGCTGACCCCCACAGTGCCCTCCACCCGCCGTTGTCGCAGGCGGGGCGGATAGTTGGGATGCGGACAATTCAGATACGCCGGTGGCGTATATCGTGATGCCGCGGGAGCAGGTGAAGCTGTGCTTTTTTTTGCCGCAGGCGCGGAAGCCGTGATTTCGACGTCCTCTTCCGGAACGTCCAGATGCTCTTCCGGCAGGTCTGGTTCCTGTTCTTCAAAGTCGAACTCAGGCATTTCCATTTCCGGCAATGCGAGCACCAATTGTTGAGGCCTGACAGATTCGGTTTCCGGGATTTGAATATGGACGGAAGACTTTTCAGGTGGCAAATCCGGGACGGGGTGAAAGTGTACACCTTGGAAATCGCATGAGGCATCGCCACAAGAAATATACCTCACCTGGTGCCATGCCCACCATGTTGTGCAGATGATGGGGACAAGCACGCAGGGGAGACATCTCACTGCCAGCCTGATTCGTTTGCGGGCCAGTTCTGTGGCTGATGTATGGAAAATATGAATCATGGTGAGCTGCGTACCCAGAACAGGTGAGCATCGAGTGCATCATAACACCACGGACTAGGTGGGATACAAAGTGTTGGCTGATGCGCAAGATAAACCCGGTTCTCCTTCCAGCCTGGCAGCCAGATGGCTTGTTCGTAGATGATGCGGTCAATACGCGCCAGATGTGCGGCCGATGATTCTTGTTCAAAGTCAGCCAGTGCGGTATTCATTTCTCGGGAATCCAGGCAGAAGGGGGCGGCTTCCGGCTCTGCTGAAGGGGAGAAAAAATACGCGGGTGCTGGCTTTTCCGGAGCAGGCATTGCCCAGAATACCATCTGGTGGCTCCGTTCCTGCAGGTGGCGCAGGCTTAGTTGCCAGGGCACAGGTTCCGGCACAATTTCTGCACCGCAATCGCGCGCACTGCTGATGAGTACGGACATCAGATTGCTGATTTTTTCATGCGGTGTATAAAGCAGCCTGACGCTCAGGCGTGTGCCATCTGTCCGTCGCAGTATGCCATCTGCCCCCGCCTCGGTGAATCCTGCGCGGGCAAATGCTGCCCGCGCAGCGGCGGAATTGAAGGCGTATTGAGGTGTTTGCTGCGGGGTGAGCCCCTTGTAGCCGGAGTGAAAGGTGGTGAGCCGTTGCCCTTCACCGCGCATGATGAGTTGCATGCCCTTGTCCATATCCATGGCGTGGAGCAGCCCGCGGCGCACGTCAATATCCGGCAGTGTCCGGGTATTGAGTGCTATGCCATAGGGCGGCATGGGGTATTCGGCATCGTAGATTGTGCGCTGGAGCTGCTCTGCCGGTTCTGCGCGTTCCTGCCACGCTGCAATGTTGCGCGTCTGAACAGCATCCAGCTTACCTCGCAGCAGGAATTCCCATACCTGAGCCTCACTGGTCAGGAAGTGGTATTCCAGACTGTCTGCATTGAAGCGGTATTGGTACAGAGAAAGTGATTTCCCCCACCAGTCCTTGACGCGCCGGAGCTGGATGCTGCGTCCACGTTCGACACGGCTCACCTGGTAGGCTCCTGTTGCCGGAGGAATGCGCTGGGCGTAGCTTTTGGTGAAGCGTGAGTCAAAATCAGCATAGAAGGCAGGCTCTGCCGGAATGAGCAGACGGGCGGCCTCTGCAGCGGCGGTCTGTTTCCTCATGGTGATGGAAAGCAGGTGGTCGCCATGGGTGCGCAGGCTGGTCGCCTCTGATACCAGCGCTTCGTATTCGGCGCAGCGTTGTTCTGCCTGCAGCAGAACGGCCAGCAGGTAATCCCCGGCGCGCACCGGACGGCTGTTGTTATAGCGAGCTGCTGGATTCAGCCGGAAATAGATGGTGTTTCCTTCAATTCCCCAGGCTTCTGCCACACCTGCCATGGTTTGCCCGCTGAGCGGGTGTGTGGAGACAAGTGGTATTTCCGTTGCCGTATAAAGGTTCTGGTGGAAGAATTGGGGGGCTCCTCCGCCAAAGCGCAGGAAATGGGCAGGGAATGGCCCGGCATTACTCAGCCGTACGCTGCCGCCTTTGCGGGCTGCCGGGTCTCCCAGCACGGGGGAATCTCCCTCGCTTTGCCAGGAGATATCCGCAGGCATGGGGACATTGTGTTCCAGTTTCAGCCCGCCCACCCGGCAGAGCCTTTCGGAAAAATCTGCCGGGTAGGGGGCGGGTATACTTGATTTTTCTGCTTCGCAGGGGGGGGCTGCCTGCCTGGAGACAGCCCACCAGGCAGACGCTATGATGACCAGTAGCAGAAGAATAAGTGCGCGTTTCATCAGAAGGTGATGGTGCAGCCTGCGTATACAGCAGTGCCGGGGTTCAGCCAGGAGCGAGAGTAAATACCATAGTCTTCATCTGGATTTGAGACAAATTTCTGGTTGGTCAGGTTTTCCACTCGCATATGCAGGGTGAGGTGTTCGTTCACCTTGTAGCTTGCATACCAGCGCAGGGTGTAGTAGGCATCAAGTCGGCTTCCATCCCAGCCGGTGCTGCCACTGGCGGCAGCAAGACCGATGCCGGTGGTGAATCCCTCGAACGGGCATGTATGGATATCTGCCCCCCATACCTGGCGCGCGGTGTTTGTCAATTGCTTGCCGTTGTCGGCCTTGGGGTCACAGAGTGTGAGACTCAGGGTATACCCCGTATTCCACTGATCTTCCCAGATGCCATTCAGGCTCAGTTCAATACCGCGACAGGTATCAGTTCCCGCAGCATTGTAGAATGTGTGGGGATCTGGATATGTGTTATAATCCGTCTCAATGGCATCTTCTGTGCGAATCCAGAACACAGTGACGCCAATGGTGTGGTTCTCAATCCACTCATGCTCAATTCCCAGGTCTGCGCTCCAGCTGGTCTGGCAGTCCAGATTCGGGTTGCCCTGATAAGTGCCCCATGCCGAGGTATATTGACCCTCCATGCGCTGAAAGGCGGAGGGAGCCATGTAACCGCGGGAGATGGAGCCGCTGAGGCGGGTGCGCTCCTCATTGAAGCTCCAGCTGGATGCAGCACGCAGGGTGTAGAGTGCATCGTACACATCACTCTGATCCAAGCGGAGAGCGAAAGTGTTTTCCCATCCCTTGAACGGGGTCACACGATGCTCGGCAAAGAGGCTGTATGTATTCTCGTTGTTCAATCTGTTCCGAACGGCTACGTTATTTTCTACAGCAGTGTATTCACTGTGCATGTAGGCTAGCCCGGCTGTTGTGGTCTGGTGGCGGCACCAGCGGTATTCATTGCGCCAGTTCGCCTGCAGATTGCGTAAATCATACTTGGTCCCCTTACCGTACATGTAGTCAGCTCCATAGTATCCACCGCTCAATTCCGTAGCAAAGGCATGAGTGATGCGCTTTTCCACAGCTCCGGAAATCAGATTGGTGCGATATTTATAGTGCGGCTCGGACCAGATGCCGGGGTTATGGTAGCGACCATCGCTACGCCGATAGGTGATGCGCGCGTGTGTATCCTTATCTGGTCGGTAATCGAGACGTAAGGCTTCCTGCCAGTTCTCATAGTGACCAGCATTCTTATCTTCAGGCTTGCTGCCATCTACGCGCTCCAGGTCATTATCTGTTGTCTCGTAAGTAGCAGAGAAGAAATATGAAAGAGCATCCTGACTCCCTTGAGCAGTTGCGTTGCCGGTGTAGGATTTGAAGCTACCGAATTCATTGAAGATGCTGAAGCTGGGGTCTCCCTGTCCCTCAGGAGTTTCCATGTAGATGACACCACCAATGGCCCCGCTACCATAGACTGCCCCCTGAGAACCACGCAGGACTTCCAGCGTGCCGAGGTCGAACATATTGGTGCGGCTCACCATGTTGGGCGTGAGGTTGCAGCTGTTGCTGTTGTCATAAATACGCAAACCATCCATCATGGGCAGAATGTACTGACCTTTGCTCATGCCGCGGATGGAAATAGGACTCACATTACCTCGCTGCATAGAGCCGCCACCAGGCTGTACCTGTACTCCCGGTACGCGGGTGAGAGCTTCGCCCAGGTTGGTGACTCCTTCTTCCCGAAGCTCCTTCGGGTCGAGGACCGTGACAGAGACACCGCTCTGGTCATACGGAATACCGGAGCCCCCGTGCGCTGAAACCGTGATGGGAGCGAGCGTGGTGATGGGAACCTCATCCGCCATGAGGGCGGGGCTGACGCCTGCAAGCAAGATGACAGGCACAATGCGGGTATGCCTCCTGATAGGAGTATTCTTGTTTGTTCTCATTTCTGTGGTGGCCGTTGAGCCGGCGGTGCATCGCCGCCGTGTATCGTGGCGTCCTTTCCAGGCTGGCATTCCGACTGAGTGCTCATGCGATTATGGCACAACACGGTTGCGGCACAGCGACGGATTTTCACCGTCTTTCCCATCTATTTCCTGCGGCATCCCGCCGCCTCCCGGTGGACTACGCATGTTCTTATTTCATGCGGTACGCTGCAATCTAACCACATGCGCGCTCTGAACACAAGCGAAATTCCTGCTGTCAGGCATTATAACTTGACTTTCGGGGATGGTATTTGTTATAAAAGTCTGCGTTGAAGCGCTTGGCTGTTATATTCTAGTTTTTTCATCGGTATAGAAACAGGTTTATGAACATTGCAATGGTTGGCACAGGTTATGTGGGGCTGGTGAGTGGTACTTGCTTTGCGGAAATGGGTAATATCGTTACCTGTGTTGATGTCAATGAAGAGAAAATCCAGAATCTGCAGGAGGGCATTATGCCCATCTATGAGCCGGGGCTCAGGGAAATGGTGCTGCAGAATCAGGAGGACGGACGCCTGAATTTCGCAACCAGCCTGGCTTCATGTATTGATGAGGCAGATGTCGTTTTCTCTGCTGTTGGTACGCCGCCTGATGAAGACGGCTCTGCAGACTTGCGCTATGTGCTGGAGGTTGCCCGTGAATTCGGGCGCCATATCAAGAAATATACCTTGCTTATCACTAAGAGTACGGTGCCGGTAGGTACCTGGTTCAAGGTAAAAAACGCTGTTCAGGAAGAACTGGACAAACGAGGCGTGAGCGTGCCGTTCGGTGTTGCCAGTAATCCGGAGTTCCTGAAAGAGGGTACAGCCATTGAGGATTTCATGCGTCCGGACCGTGTCGTGGTGGGGGTGGAGGAAGAGAGGGCTGCTACGCTGATGCGGCAGCTTTATCGCCCGTTTACCATGATTAGCGACCGCGTGCAGGTCTGCGACATCCCGAGTGCTGAGATGATCAAGTACGCTTCCAACAGCATGTTGGCAACCCGCATCTCGTTCATGAATGACATTGCCAACCTCTGCGAACTTGTGGGGGCTAATGTTGATGCCGTTCGTCGCGGCATGGGGGCAGATGACCGCATCGGCAGCAAATTCCTGTATCCTGGTTGCGGTTATGGTGGCTCCTGTTTCCCGAAAGATGTGAAGGCGCTCATCCGCAGTGGGGCAGAACTGGGCTACCACATGAGCATCCTGGAGGCTGTGGAGGCTGTAAATGAAAGACAGAAGACTATTCCTTTTGCCAAATTGCAGGCTGCGATTCCTGATTTGAAGGGCAAGCGTATAGCGGTGTGGGGGCTGGCGTTCAAGCCCGGTACCGATGATATGCGCGAGGCTCCGTCTCTGGTGCTCATTGAATCCCTGCTGGCGCATGGTTGCGAGGTGCGCGCCTATGACCCCGTGGCCACGGATGAAGCCAGGCGCCGCCTGGGGGAAGATACCCTCACATACTGCGATGAAATGTATGAAACTTGCGTGGATGCAGATGCCCTTGTCATCGTGACTGATTGGAAGCAGTTCCGCGTGCCGAGCTGGGCGGTGCTTCGCAAGACGATGAAGGGCCGCATCATCATCGATGGGCGCAATCTCTACGACCCCGACGAAGCTGCGCAGCAGGGGTTTGTGTATAATCGTATAGGTTGATTCCTTCCCCAATTTTCCCGGCAGGCTGCGCAGGAATGCACATGTGTCCCAAAGTTTCGCTATATTGTAATCTATTGGCGAGCGAGGCAAGCGGAATTCATAGCCCACGATAGTGGGCGACAGAGCAATAGCCGGGGGTAAGCCCGCGCAGCGGGCGCAGCCCCCGGTAACAATAAAATAATATTGGAGCCCCGGACGGGGTGACAGAAACGATAGCAACTCATTGAAACCACGCTTTCTGTCACCCGTTTCACGGGCTTAGATTCTTTTTTTGTGCGAACCGGGGGCTGCGCCCGCTGCGCGGGCTTACCCCCGGCTATTGTTCTTTCACCCGCTTGCGCGGGCTCAAAATTCGGCGGGCATTCGCCCGCGATGTTAGTTCTCTAAACACTTTAGCAGCGTAACACAAATTAGCTGAGCAAAAAGAATTTGTAATTAGCCGTATTGAAACTTTGGGTCACATATGGCAGGAAGATGCGCTGCCTCTTTTTTTTCTGGAAGCCCGGCAAGGATTGTGGTATACAGCACAACATGAAAAGCGTTTTGCTGAGCATGCTGGCCATGGCGGCCCTGGTGGCACAGGGCGGGGAGGAAGCCATGAAGAACCTGCAGAAACCGGAAAGTGGTAAACCCGCTGTACTGACCTTTGGTGGTGCGGGTGGCAGAGAATTCATGCTGGATGGCGTGCCGTTTCAGATTCGCTCGGGCGAGATTCACCCGCAGCGAGTGCCGCGTCAGCACTGGCAGCACCGCATTCGCGCGGCCAAGGCTATGGGGCTCAACACCATTGCTTTCTATGTGTTCTGGAATGCGCTTGAAAAGGAGGACGGACGCTGGGATTTCAGCGGACGCAACGATATAGCCTCCTTTATTGATTTATGCCAGAAAGAGGGTATGTGGGTGCTGTTCCGCCCCGGACCCTATGTGTGCGGCGAGTGGGATTTAGGCGGTCTGCCCACCTATCTGATTAAGGATGATGTGACCCCGCTGCGCTACACCGGCAACAAACAGTTCATGGAGGCTCAGACCCGCTACCTGGAAAAAATGGCAGAGATTGCCATTCCTCGTCTCAGCAAAAACGGTGGTCCCATCCTCATGGTCCAGCTGGAGAATGAATACGGCAGCTACAAGAGCGAGCATGATGAACTTGCCTATATCGAGTGGCTCAAGAACTTCTGGGAAAAGAAGGGGGCTGGCCCGTTCTACCTTTCCGAGGGTGGTGCTGACCACCACCTGCGCTTTGTGCCGAAGGGCGTGGCTGTGGGCCTTGACCCTGCCGACAATGCCTGGCAGATGCAGACTGCACTGCGCGTGGCACCGGGTGTACCGGTATTCAGCAGCGAGACCTACCCAGGCTGGTTACGCCATTGGGGCGAAGGAAACTGGACCCCTACGCGCAATACGCTCAACTCGGTGCGCTGGTACATGAAGGACGGCGTGTCGTTTAACATCTTTGTGCTGCATGGCGGAACGAACTTCGGCCTGACCGCCGGGTCAAATACCAATCCCGATGGCTCCAAGTTCGAACCCGACCTCACCAGCTATGACTATGGCTCACCCATCGGCGAGAACGGAAATCTCACGAAGGAGTATTTCGAATACCGCGATATCATCAAGGCTGCTCTGCCGGAAGGTGCAGAAGTGCCGGAGCCGGTGCAGCCGGTGGCCATGGAGATTCCGGCATTCCGCCCCCGCCACGTATGTGATTTTCATTCTCTGCGAGGTGTGCAGGTGGAAAGGAAACCTGTGGAGCCTCCTCCTACGCTGGAAAAGATGGGTCAGAACCAGGGTATTGGCATTTATTCGACACCTATTCCTCCCGGTCCGGAGGCTACGCTGACGTGTCAGGCTCACGATTATGCTCTGGTGTATGTGGGCGAGCAGTTTATCGGGACGCTTGACCGCCGCTTGAACCAGACGACCATTCAGCTTCCCGCCCGTAAGAAGGCGGCTATGCTGAAGATTGTGGTGGATACCTTTGGTCATGTGAATTTCTCCAGGTTCATGGAAAAGGATCGCAAGGGTATTATCGGCAAGGTGATGCTGGGGAATGAGTCTCTTTCCGGCTGGCTGGTGGAGCGTATTGACCTCAATAAGCCTTTGCCAGCGCCTGCTCGCAAGACCGGGCATGTGCGTGCTCGCGAGAAGGGGGCTCTATACCGTGCAGAGGTGCAGCTGAAGAACCCGATTGATACTTTCCTCGATATGCGAGGCTGGGTGAAGGGCTATGTGTGGGTGAATGGTCACCTGCTGGGGCGCTACTGGAATATCGGTCCGCAGGAGCGTCTGTACTGCCCCGGGGAATTCCTGAACGACGGAGCAAACACGATTGAGATTCTGGATCTTCACATGGTGACAGATACGCCGCCGGAAATCTCCGGTAAGACGGAGCGCAATCTCGAAGTGCATAAGGAGACGAAGAGTCTCAATAACCAGTGGTAATGACAGCCTGTTGTGCTCACGACCGGCGCCCGTAAGGGCGTTGTCCTATGCTGGTTTGAAATCCGCAAAGCCGGTGGCTGAGTCTACCCGGGTGGGTTTGACACGCAGCTTAGAGCCCGGATACAGGCACCGTGCATCGGTGCTGGTCCACCGCTCGGCGTGGCGCTCGAAATACCATGATGTGTCCGCAGGTAAATCTGCTCCTGAGACAAATCCTTTCACTTTGAGCAGCGGCACTTCTACCGCCAGCCCCTGCGGCCAGCATGCCAGCACTACGGCATCCCAGACGCGCGGGTGCTCACTTTCACACTGCAATTCCAGGAAACGCGCCATCATGCTCTGCTGCGCTTCGTTTTCCGCTGAGGCAGAGTTCCGTTCGGTTTCGGATATGTGTTCGGCGATTCCGGCCAGCGTGCCGGGGCTGGGCAGGGGGGCAGCGGGCGTGCCGCTCAACCGACAGAAGGCTCGGTGCACCACCAGGTCTGCGTAGCGGCGTATCGGACTGGTGAAGTGGCAATAGTCTCCCTTGGCCAGTCCGTAGTGCCCCAGCGCATCAGTTGCGTACCGGGCGCGCATCATGGCACGCAACACGCGCACTTTCAGCATGTCTGCGTCCGGGTGGTCCTCAATGATTTCCAGGACGGCATTGAGTTCCTCACGCGTGGCCAGCGTGCCGGCCTTGATTCCGTATGCCTTGAGTTCCTGCGCCAGTTCGCTGAGTTTAGCGGTATCCGGTGCTTCATGCACGCGGTAGATGGTGGGCAGACTGTGTGCGTTGAGCGCGTGCGCCACCGCCTCATTGGCCGCCAGCATGAACTCTTCCACCAGCTGGTGGGCTTCGTCGCTGGTTTCCACCTCCACATCAACGGGCGCTCCCAGGTCATCGGTGATGAGTCTGATTTCGGGTGTGTCCAGGCGCAGAGCCCCGGCTTCAAATCGTTTGCGGCGCAGCAGCTGCGCCAGTTTGCCGGCTTCACGAATCATGGCATCCACTTCAGCGTCACCCGTGGCAGACTTGCCCTGCAGCACTTCCAGCACCTGCGGGTAGCACAAGCGCTTGCGCGAGCAGATGATTGCATCCCGGAATTCTGCCTTGAATACTTTACCCTGCCGGTTAATCTGCATGAGGCACAAGCGCGTCAGCCTGTCTTCCCCCTCCCGCAGGGAGCAGATTCCATCGCACAGCCGCGGCGGCAGCATGGGCAACACACGGTCCGGCAGGTAGGTGGAATTACCCCGGCTCTGCGCTTCCATATCCAGCGCTGACCCCGGGCGCACATAGTGGCTCACATCCGCAATATGCACAGCCAGTTCCCAGTTGCTGCCATGGCGGGTCACGGCAATGGCGTCGTCATAATCGCGCGCTGTCTCCGGATCAATGGTGATGACACAGCGCTGCCGCCAGTCATCACGCTGCTTCAATTCGTGTTCGGAAATGGTGTCCGGTATTCGTTCTGACTCCTCCAGTACTTCCGGCGGGAACGTGTCTGCCAGTCCGAATTTGTGCATGATGGAGGTAATCTGCACTCCCTCGTCTTCCGGCCAGCCCAGCACCTGCGCGATGCGGGCTGTGGCTTCACTGTTGGCAATGGGGTAACTGACGGGCTCTGCCACCACCATCATGCCCGGCAATACCTCCGCCGGCGGCGGTGTCAGCAAGCGCACAAATGCGGGGCAGGAGCGACCATCTCCTGCCAGGTGACCGTATCTGCCGGTGGATTTGTAGATGCCCACCCATCGTGCGTGCCCTCGGGAGGTGATTTCCAGCACGCGGACTTCCAGGTGTGTTTCTGCTGCGCGTGGCCGGTGGCGCGTGTGGCGGTGCACAGGGGCCTGCACTTTTACAGATACCGTTACCTTGTCCCCATCCATCGCTCCGCGGCTGCGGTGCGGGTTGACCAGCAGGGCTGATACATTTTCGCCCGGTCGCAGTGCTGCCAGTTGCGCGGCGCTGCGCTCGTCCGGCACGTAGAATATGCGCTCTCCGCGGCGCGAGATGCGTCCTGTCAGCGTCCCACTCTGCAAGCGGCGCAGCACATACAGGCTCTTACGGAGTTTGAGCAGATTGCCTTTCCTGACTTCTTCCGCAAGAAGAGCCTTTAATTCGCTGCGGCGGGCAGGTGGCACTCCCATTCCCCGGGCAATATCAACCATCTCCTGGGGCTCATAGCCGGGGGTAGAGAGATAGGCGTACAGCGCTTCGCTCAGTGTGGAATATGTCATGATTTTTGCGCATTTTATCACAGAAGTACATGCCAGGCAATGACTTTTTGGCGTTTTGTCTTGCTAAAGTGCGCATATTGTGCTAATTGTACTTCGAGCTCATGATTGCCAAGGCTGTACAGTGGATTGGAATGCGCGCCAAACAGGAGGACGCCTACACGGTCAGGTTTTATCCTGACGGTGTACTTGCACTGGTGTGTGATGGTATGGGCGGGCATCATGATGGAGCTCTTGCTTCCACCATAGCGGTGGAAACATTTCAGCGAGCCTTTGAGAAACACCCGGATTTGCCTATGACCCGGCGCATGTACCGTGCTCTTGAAGTAGCCAATGAGACTGTGCGCCGTTCCTTTGAGCGCCGCAGTGTGTATGGCGGCACCACGCTGCTGGCTGCCTGGGTTGGTGCAGGTGTTATCCGCTGGGTCAGCGTGGGTGATACGGCGCTTTACCTCTGGCGGCATGGGCGTCTTATCCGCCTGAATGAGGATCATTCATACCGTGAAATGTACCGCGGTTACATTGGCGCCGGCATGACTGCAGCTGAGGCGTTGCGCCGTGGTCATGTGCTGCGGGCAGCTGTCACCGGCGAACCCCTGGACCTGGTGGATGCCCCGGAGCTTCCCTATCCGCTCCTGCCCGGAGACCGCATCATCCTGACATCGGATGGCTCCGAAAATATCATTTCCCCCGAAATGCTTGATAACGTGGGTCGGGCTATTCTCAACAACAGGAATGGCAATCTGCCTGTGGAGATTGTTGAAGCCTGCAAGGCTCTCAACGACCCTTACGCAGACAATACCACCATCGTGTCGATTGACATTTGATAACAGTTATTGATTTTTTCTGCGAAACGCTGTGTCCTACCTTGCATGGACACAATCTGCTTACGCGATGGATATGCCGACGGGCAGTATATACTGCCGCCTCTACCCTATGATGTTACTGCTCTGGAACCCTTTCTGGATGCCGAAACACTGCGCCTGCATCACGATGCGCACCACGCCGCATACGTGGCCGGAGCCAATGCCGCGCTCGCTCAGCAGCGCAGCATGAGCAGTGCCGGCATCAGTGCAGCCGTAGCACAGTCTCTTGCCTTTAATCTGGCGGGGCATATGCTGCACACCCTGTACTGGGGCAACCTGTCACCGCAGGCGGGGCAGCGCCCTTGCGGAGAACTGGCAAGGGTCATCGATTCAGAGTTCGGCTCGTACAGCGACTTTGCTCAGCTGTTCCGCAACGTGGCAACAGGTGTGCAGGGGAGTGGCTGGGCTGTTCTGGCAAAAGATGCCGTGAGTCACAGGCTGGTGGTACTGGCAGCGCAGAAGCACCAGGATGCCCTCCTGCCGCGCATGCGCCCCCTGCTGGTGTGCGATGTCTGGGAGCACGCCTATTACCTGCGCTACCGCAACAACCGCGCCGCTTATGTGGATGCCTTCATGGACCAGATCTGCTGGCATACCGTCTGCCAGCGTTACCATCATAACAAGGAGAATAACCATGCCTGCTGCAAATGAAACACCAAACTCTTGTTCATGTGCCGGAAAGAGAGGCTGGCTCGGTCGTCCCTGGGTCGCAGGAATACTTGCCGTTCTGGAGCTTGTGCTCGGCTTTATTCTTCTTGGTTTTCCCTTTCTGCTGGGTATTTCTGCCGTCTGGGTGGCAGGAGTCGTTCTGTCGGTGGCTGGAGTGGTAAGACTGGTGCAGGGTATTATCCGGCGGGCAAACCGCTGGTGGAATATGCTGGCCGCAATCCTTTATCTGCTGGTGGGTATCTTTACCGTGCTTATGCCGGCGTTATCCATGGAATGGTGGACGCTGCTGCTTGGAGCCAGCATATTCACGGCCGGTGTCCTGCGCATGGGTGCCACCATCACGCTCTGGAACTCGGAGGGCCGCTACTGGCGTTTATTCAATGCCGTGGTCTCCCTTGTGCTCGGTGCCATGATTATCTGGGAATGGCCGGAAAGTTCCCTCTGGCTTATCGGCACACTCCTGGCGGTGGAAATGATATTTTCCGGGTGGACACTGATGTTTCTTGCTCTTGCGCCCGGGAGTAGAGACCAGGTTTAACGCCCAGCTTCAATGGCCTGCCGCATGCAGGCCATTTTGTTTTCAGTTTCGAGCCATTCCTGCTCCTCATCAGAATCAGGCATGAGCCCGCCGCCGGCATACAGGCGGCATACTCCATCAAACACCTGCATGCATCGCAGGGAAACATAGAGCTGCACTGCACCGTGCCCCCACGGCCCCAGATACCCCGCATAGCATGAACGGTCAATATCCGGGTAATTCTGCAGCAGGTGGCGTGCCTTGCCAACGGGTGAACCGCACACTGCCGGTGTGGGAGGGAGTTTATCAAGAAGCATCAGCATGCGACCCGGGGGCATCTGGAAGTTAAAGCGTGTGCAGAGGTGCTCAATGCTGCCCGCACGCAGGTTTTCCAGCGGGCCTTCATGCAGCTCATTGGCCAGGGGGGTGAGCGTGTCGCGTATAAACTCGGTGACCAGCGCCTGTTCCCGCTTATTCTTGGTATCCCATGGCAGCGTGCAGGGAATCCGGGTGCCCGCCAGTGCCATGGTGCTCCACCTGTCGCCCTGGCCGGTCACCAGCTGCTCCGGGGTGCAGAATAACCACGTGCCGTATTTCGGCGTGTGCACCAGAGCCTTGAATGCTGCCGGCTGCGCGGCGCAGGCCGCCTCGAATGCACGGTATGGAGAAAACTCCGGCGTTACCTCTTCATCTGCCGTGCGTGCCAGCACAATTTTGCGCACCTCGCCCTCGCGTATGAACCCGGTGTACAGATTGAATAACGCCGCATACGTTTCGCGCGTGGTTGCGTTTGCCGCCGGTATACGGCTCATTTCTTCCCATTGGGCAGCTTCCGGCACTTCTGCCAGCTCTTCCGGGATAAACAGGCTGTTCCCATCAAACGCCGCCAGAATAAAACCATTTTTGAAAATAGGGTCATCCTCCACGCGACCATCCTCTGCCATGCAGAACACGGGCTCGGTTTCCCCTGGCAGACAGTAGAGCGCAAATGCACATTGCCTGTGGCAAAGTGCATTTATCTTTTTCTCTGTGGTGGCGTGCATCCCCGCTACCATACACCGAATCTGCCGCTTTGGCAATTCCTTTTAAGCCCACAGAACGTCAACCTCTGCGCGGATTCCCTCCGCAGAGTTAATCACGTGGTGCGTATAGCTGCCGTTGCGGTAGTGTTCCACTTGCACCGGTGTGTCCAGCATACATTCCTTGCGGAAAGCCATGTGAACCCGGGTCGGACTCCCCTCGGGCGTGAGCTCCAGGGGCAGGGTATCAAGTGCCCACACAAGATAAGCACTGTTGTTGATGTGACCGTTGAAATCAATATCACGCCGCGAGGCGGTGTGCGCACAGGTGGCAAACGGCTGCTCGCTCCATTCCGGGCATACCAGTTCCTCGGTTATCGGTGGGCATTCCAACCCATTGATGGACAACTGCGCGCGCTTAATGGGGAAAGGACGCCGTGTGTCGATATCGATGAGTACCCACAGCAAATCTGCCCGGGCCAGCACATTCCCGTCTTTATCCGTCATCTCCACAAATCGGCGTGCCTGTACCGCTCCGGCCTGGCCCGTATTCGTGCGCAGCGAAATGGTCTCCTTCCACCCCGGACGCCGGAAAAATTCATAATTCCCGCGCGTCTCCACCCATATTTTATGGTTTTCCACAGCCCAGCCATAGCCCAGGTTATTCAAATCGGCGTGCTCTTCTGCCATCTCCTGGCACAAGTGCATGAAAAACTCCGGTTTCATCAGGTGATCTGCGGAGCATTCGTAACTGGTAATCGTGTGCGTGAGCGTAAGGTCTTCCATAGAGAGTACTCTAGCATGTTGCCGCCGACTTGTCAATTGATTGTTCCGTAATGTGCAGGCAGGCCACACGTGTCCCAAAGATTTGGGACACGTAGATTTACGAATTTTTTTGATTTGCGATTTACGATTTGAAAGTTAGCGGCTTACGCCGATATGCCCGCAAGCGAACGCTTACTGCCGATGGTGGAGCAAGTGATACTCCAACGCGATTTTTCACGCAGAACACTATGCCTTTATGTCGTTTAGGACTCTTTTCACATAATCATTGGGACACATGTGCAGGCAGGCATACGCGTGTTTGAAAGTTATTGCGCTAAATTGTTATCTATACGCTTCTCAAATCTTTGCGGGCAGATTTTATGCTTGTGTTGAGCAGCATAAAATGATACGTTTGTTACGGTTTACCAGTGTTTTTTTTCATGCGTTGCTTTTCGTCTCTTGTTTGTTTGGTGCTGCTGATACTATCAGGCGTTTCTCTTTGCTGCCGGGCAGAGCAGGAGAAGGCGCCGGGCTTCAGGCTGGTGACATCAAAAAAGGACTATCCTCAGAGGACGTGGCAGGTCCCTCCGGAATTTTTTGAATCAGATGCTCCGGTAAACCGGGAGTTTCTTTTTTCATTTTTTAAAGCAAAAGGGGTCTCGTTGTCGAAGAAATGCTCAGTGTCGTATCTGAAGAATGAGAACCAGTTGCTGCTGGCCGATACGCAGAAGAAAACGGATAGGGTGCATGCGTTGGTAGAGCAGTATGCCAAATCTGTCGCGTCTTCATCAGCTTTGCCACCTGAGGTGAAGTGCGGAGAGATTGTGGATGGAACATTGCGTGAAATCCCGTATCCTAAATCTCTGTTTGCTGATTTTATTTCCGATTTGAACTTCATTTCCGGCAGACCTCCCAAAAGACCGAGAGCTTATTATTTTGTGCCAGTGGAGTACAACGATAGTGACGAGGATGACGATTTTTTCCCCAGAAGGAAGAAGAAAAGCGGAAAGAAAGCCGTAAGTGCCAGTCTGCTTAAATCGCTGAAAAAACAAGTCAAGGTATTTGAAAACCGGGATGACGTGGCGTGTATCATTGTGCTTAAGGAAAAAGTCAACCGCGGCCATCTCCCGGAACATTGGTCTGTCCCCGTTATTTCCGGAAAGAAATTAAAAGATAGCATTCGTAGGGTGCTGATCAAGCATAAGGTTTTAAAGAAGAGCTCCAAATCTGATTTTGCAGATGAGGAGTTTGACCCCGGGATTGATACAAAGACCAGTAGAGGAGTTTTTCTTTCCGGGTTGTGGAAAACGTATTCTCATGATTCAGATTTCGGTCGTGGAGTCATATCAGACGAATGCCTTTTTACATACTACGGATATCGTGTGGAAGGCGTGAATCTGGGGAATGCGGGAATTCTGGAATATCTTAAGGAATTGGATAAGTCAGCCCCTTAATCTATCTGATGAGTCAGCCGCACATAAGCGGAGCAATTCTTTTTCACTGGGGGTGAGCTCGGTGTTTTCCGGCAAACGGCAGGCACCGGCAGCCAGAAGCAGCCGGACCATGGATTCATTGTAAGTCCAGAGAGCCATCAGCAAGGGCGTGTGGCCATGGCTGTTGCAGTGGTTGGGATTTGCCCCGGCTCGCAGCAGCAGTTGTATGGTATCCAGAGAGGCGTTGTAGAAACCGCAATCCCAGCAATGGTAAATCAGCGGAGTGTCGCCCCGTTTATTCCGGGCGTTGACTCCGGCGCCGGCTTCCAGGGCAAGTGCTGCCAGTTCCCGCTGGTTGAACAGAAGCCGTGTAGCCGTTGCTCTGCGGCGCTCCTGGTGTGTGTGCTGCAGAAGCAGCCGGGCGGTGGCGGCATCGTGCACATAGTCGATGACGGGGCGGTTCCCTTTGTTTCTTGCCTGAGTATCAGCTCCCGCTGCCAGCAGAACTGCGGCTGTTTCCGGGAATCTGTTGTATGCAGCCAGCATTAACGGTGTGCGGCCTTTCCCATCTCGAGAATCTACCGGAATTCCCTGCGCCAACAGCTCCTGTACCCGTCTGGTATCGCCACACCACGCGGCGTATAGTAATTGGGATTCCTGCTTCACTTTTTGCTGACTCTGGGTTGGCGCACAATCTTGAACATGGCCTTGGCGAGCGAGGCCCGGTGGCCCAGCTTCACATCGGTATCATAAGCCCAAATCATCACTCCTCCGAATTTCTGCTGTTTCATCCACCTGCATTTTTCGGAGATGAGTTGCGGTCCATTGAATGAATGCACAGGCCCGGGGGAGCCATCCTGCTTTTTAGAGCGGACCGTGTTTTCTGCGGGGGAGAGATTGGGATACCAGCCCACAATGGTGGAATATCCGAACTGTTCTGTCAGTTTCCCCTGTTCGTTGCTGTAGAAGGGGAGCCCCACGACAATGCGCGGTTTGGGCATGTGGAATTTCTCCACGCAGAGGTTGGCGTCTCCCTGAAAGCGCTGCATCGAAGCGTGCTGCGGTCCCAGGTCATCATACGACATGGTCATGAGGAAATCCAGCTGGTCCGTCACATCGAATATCGGCACTTTGTATGTGACCGAGGCTGCTATACTGACAGACATGGCGGACCCCGCCAGCTCTTCCCGCAAATCCGCAATGAAGAGACCGAAGTTGACCCATTGGTCATACGAATCGGGGTATTCCCAGTCAATATCAATACCATCGTATCCGCGTTCGATAGCCCAGGTGGCCATGTTGTGTGCCAGCCTGCGGCGAGTTTCCGGGTTGGCTACTGCGGTGGTCATGGGGTCATCCATGTGGGCAAAACCTGCCAGCAGCAGAGATGCAGCGTCAGCTTCCTGGTGAAGGCGTTTGATTTCTGCCAGTGCCTCATCTGCCACTACTTTGGGCTCTACTCCTTCACCCGCCCATTGGTATTGGATGTCGCCTTCCGCTGAAACCGTATAGGCAAAGTGCACCAGGTCGGTGAACAGGTTGAAATGCGCAGGTGTGAGGTGCACCGCTTCTTTGGCGTTGCCCCAGCCTTTTACCCAGCGTGGGCGGTAGTAGGGAACGATGCGATAGGGGAAGGGATAGATGCGCCCGATAACGCGTTTCTTGAGTGCTTTGGCTCGCTTCAGTTTGGGTTTTACCGTGCTGCCATCCTCGAGTGTGACACTGGTGCAAAGTGCGTCAATGAGGTTACCACGCTTAGCGTTTTTTTTCAGATTGTAGCTAATCCAGTAATAAACCGGCTCCGGCCCGGCTTCAATGCTGACATCAAAGGAGAATTTTCCCTTCTTATCAGGCTTGGCTGAGCCTTTTTCCACAGCCAGTTTGCTGGTGTTGAGAGTATAGCCGTTCCAGTTGCCTGAGGTGGAAAGGTAGGCCATCTGAATATCTGAGGTGCTGGTAGTTTTTCCGTCGCTGAATTCCAGTCTGCTTATCTTTTCACCGGGTTCACCTGTAATTTTGATTTGCAGAATACCCTGCTGCTTCACGCCCGGGTAAAACACGCCGTGTGTGTGACGCATTTCAACGGTTGCCCCCTCAGCGACTGACACGATGCATGCGGCAAGTGCGATGAACTTCCACCTCATGTAGAAATGTATAGCACATTTGCCGGCAGGATGCAAGGCTGTTGCTGTTCCTGTCGGGAATTACAGGCGCTTTAGTTTGCCGTGTTCAGGAATTGCCTGATTTCCTGAAGCCGTTTTTCTGCCGCAGCGCGGCCGATGTTGTAGGTGGCGCGGAGCAGGGCGGGGTCTTTGGTGAGCCGCTTGATGGGCAGGGGCTCGGTGGGGCGGATGACCAGGGTGTTGCCAGCTGCCTCCTGCTGGTTCACGTAGTCTCGCTGGGCGTTGTACATGAGGTGCCGCACTTCCATGGCTTGCACCAACGCCGGGTATTTGCGGTACATGAAGCGGATGAAGGGCATGGCTACGCTTTCCTTTTTGTCGTATTCGGCGTGCTGGGTCAGGATGACCACGTTGCGCGCGTAGCCGAGGCTTTCGAAGAATTGCAGCGGAATGGCATCCGAAATGCCGCCATCCAGCAGCTTCTGCCCATCGATATCCACTATCTGCGATACCAGCGGCATGCTGGCCGAAGCCCGGATCCAGTCGAATCCATGGTCGGCATAGCTCTCGTATTTGTGGTAGACCGGTTTGCCGGTTTCCACATCGGTGCAGACGATGTAGAACGCCATGGGGTGCGCTTCAAAGGTAGCAAAATCAAACGGATCATGCACGAGCGGAACTTCGTTGTAGCAGAAGTCGGTGCTGTATAAATTGCCTTCACGCCATACATTGCCCCAGCTGCAGTATCGTTTATCGTTGCAGAAACGTTCGTTGTAGCGTATGGCTCGGCCAATCTGGCGGGATTTGTAGTTGCACCCGAATGCCGCCCCTGCGGAAACGCCGATAGCGCCGTCAAATTCAATGCCGTGCTCCATCATCACATCGATGACACCGGCAGTGAACATGCCGCGCATCGCTCCGCCTTCCAGGATGAGTCCCTTTTTCATTTGTGTAAATATTCCAGTGAGGTCTGCAGTAGTTTCTGAAGTCCGGGCAGGCTTTCAAAGAACGGGGCGAGGGCGTGCATGCGCCTGGGAGTGCAGCGCTCTGCCGGCAGTATCGGACTGCCGAAGGGATGTTCGTAAAGTCCTATATAGATGAGTGTCAGCCGGAAATATTCTGCGAGCGTGTTGAGCCGGAGCATCTCCCAGTTACCGCTTGTTTTGAAATACTGAAGCGAGTGATGCAGTTCACGCAGTGCGTCGATGCTCGCTTGTTCGTTTTCCCGGGAGGCGGCAGCGCAGAATGCCTTGAAAAACTCCAACGCAGTTTTATAATCTTTTGCCCAGCGCTGCTGCAGAAGTTGAGCGGGCCGTTGCAGCGCAGTCTCTCCGCCCAGAAGCTCCAGCAGTTGCAGAACCGCCTGGCGTAGTTCCGGGGGTGTATCTGTGCCGACCAGAATGCACTGGATTTCGTTGCTGAGCAGAACGAGCGTTTCAAAGCCTTCATCCAGCTCCGGAGCCTCAAAGTCAATACCGCATTCTCCGGCATAAACGGCCTCCATCCATTGCCCCTGCCAGAGCACGGCATCTGCCAGCATAATCACATTCTGCCTTGTGTCCGGGGGCAGCTGCGCCAGCCTGATACAGTGGGGGCGTATCATTTCTGTGGCGTGCTGCACGGCATCTGTTTTCAGGGTATCAGCCAGTACCAGGTACCGCAGTTCATGGTACACCCCCAGAGCGTCATTCAGAGCGTCGGTCAGCGAGGGGTTGATTATGTGTTCTGCGCAAGGTGCATTCTCCGCTTTCTGGTGCGCAACACATGGCTGCAGAACAGAGCACAAAAGTACAGATATCAGGGCGATGCGGTTCATTGTTTTATATCAGGATGCGGCAATCCGTCTTTGTGTTCAACATGTTCGTCTTGTGAGGTGAATTCCGTGAGGTGCGCGCGGATAAAGGCCGCATTTCCCCCGTGGAGAAGGTCCTGGGGTGTCAGTCCCTTCTGTGTGCGGGCATGTGGTCTGGCTCCGTTTTCCAACAGCCAGATAGCGAGCACAAAATCATCCAGCGCGCAGGCGTGGTGCAGGGCTGTGAATCCGCCCGTGCCGGGGAGTGTGTGGTCAATGCTGCTGCCGTTCTGCATGGCGGTCAGAAGTTCGGTCAGTTGCTGTTTGTGGCTGATGCCCCGGGCCGTCTTGGGCGAGATACCGCGCAGGTAATCCTGCATCTGTTCCACCTCTCCCGCAGGAACGGTTACAGATGGGGACGGTGCGGGAGTTGCCTGGGGGCTGGGGGGCGCTGGTGGCGGTTCGGGCTTTGTAGCAGGCGGATTGGCCAGAAGTTTCTGGATTCCGGCACGGTGTGGTCCGCTGGCACATAAATGAGGGGTGGCTCCTTTATGGGTGCGGAGCCTGGGGTTGGCACCGCGTTTTAACAGAGCGGAAACTAATTCCAGATCGCCGATGGCGCAGGCGTAGTGCAGGGCGGTGTTGCCTTTGTGTGCGGGCAGCAGACCATCCACCGGGAATCCTTCGGCAATCATCGGCAGCAATGTAAGCAATCTCGCCTGGAAAAGCGAGTTCATTCCGCGTGTGTGCTCAATGCGTTCGGCGTGGGCGAGCATCTCGGCATCGGGCAGGGGGGTGGGATGCGCAGTAGCGGGCTGCCACATCATCAGCGTAAGCCCCACGCAGAGCGGCAAACGGCGCATTCTGGTCATGATGCACTGCATAAAATCGTATATCTTCAGTTGTTCTGCTCCTCCAGTTTGTGTTGAGCCCGGGTATGCCCCTTTTCGGCTGCCTGCTTGAACCACTTGGCGGCTTTCTGTCGGTTGGGTTTGCAGCCGCGCCCTTCCTGCAGCATGAGCCCCAGCCGGTAGCATGCCTCGGAGCTCCCCATGCGGGCGCCCGTCCAGTACCAGTCAAAGGCCTTTTCGGCATCAGCCTTTACCGCTATTCCAATCTCATAGCAACGCCCGAGTTGCACCATGGCGGGGGCGCTCAGACCATCTGCTGCGCGTTCCAGAATGCTTATAGCTTCTGCCGGTTTGCGTTCTGTGCCCACGCCGTGCAGTTTGCAGAACCCCAGCCAGAATGAAGCATCTGCATGTCCGGTGGCTGCGGCTTTTTCAAACAGAACTGCTGCTTCGCCAAAATTCTTCACGCCACCCACGCCTTGCAGCCGGCAGAAGCCCAGACTGTATAGGGCTTCCGGGTATCCGGCTGCTGCTGTGCGCTGAAGCCAGGCGAGCCCTAGTGTGTCATTTTGCCTGACCCCTTCGCCGCTCAGGTGTGCCATGCCAAGGCGGTACATGGCTTCCATGTGGTTCTGTGCGGCTGCTTTGACCCACCAGCGGCATGCTTCAACGGCATCTTTCTGCACGCCTTTACCCAGGTAGTAACATTCTGCCAGGTAGCTCTGGGCATCGGCGAATCCCTGGTCCGCGGATTTCCTGAGCCATTTGATGCCCTGTGTGGTGGATTGCGGTACTCCGCTGCCTGTGAGGTAGCAGCGTGCCAGCTGGAGCTGTGCTGCTGCGTCTCCTGCCTCGGCTGCCTGCCGGCTTTCCTGGGCAACATGGGCTATATCCGCAGCTTCCTCGAGCAACATTTCCTCATAGCCCTGTTCGGCAAAGCTCATGGCGTTTCCTGCCAGCAGTGTTATTCCGATAAATGTTTGTCGAATCATGGAAAAAAATCTGATTTGCTGCCCAGAATCTACCATTTTTTGCCTTCTCTGGCAAGTGTATTGCGTGTCTGGCGGTTGACAGGAGCGCGGCTTGGTGGTAGAGTCAGGGGTATGAGTAGTGAGAGTCCTGCACGCGCGTGGGTTTGTGTGAATCTGGAGGCGATTGCCCATAACCTGGATATTGCCCGCCAGGCGTTGCCCGATACCGAGCTGATGCCGGTTATCAAAGCAGGAGCATATGGCCACGGGCTGGAGCCGGTGGCGCGGCGGCTTGATAATCACGGCATCTCGTTCTTCGGCGTGGCGAACGTGGGCGAGGCGCGACGCCTGCTGCGTGCCGGCGTGCGCACCACCCCGTTTATTCTGGGCCCGACGTTCCCGGAAGAACGCGAGGAAATGGTGCTCAATAACTGGTGCGGTACGGTGTCATCTGTGGCGGAGGCCGAGCATTTTCAGAATCTCGCCGCTTTGTATAACAAAGAGTTTGCGCTGCATGTGGCGGTGGATACCGGCATGGGGCGCGAGGGCTTTTTACCCGGGCAACTGGGCGAGGCTGCCGCTCTGCTCAAAAATATGCCGAATCTGCGGGTGGAGGGGATTATGTCCCACTTCCCGGCGGCGGATGAGGATGTGCCGTTCACCCAGGATGAAATAGGCCTGTTCTCGGATTGTGTGGAGACGTTGCAGCAGCATTTTGACCTGCGTTACCGCCACATTGCCGCCAGCGCCGGCGAGTTGGGCTATGAAGTGCCGGTTGCAAATCTGGCGCGCCCCGGTCTGCTGCTGTACGGCGTGGCCCCCATGGCTTCGATTTACGATGGCGTGCTGCGGTCGACTCTCAGTCTGCATGCGCGCGTAACCCTGGTGCGTGAGCTGCCTGCCGGGCATGGAGTTTCCTATGGGCGTACGCATATCACCAGCCGTCCTGCCCGTGTGGCAACTATCGGCATTGGCTATGCAGATGGCTGGAATCGCCAGATTTCCAACAAGGGTGCCCGTGTCTGCATTAATGGCTGTTACTGCCCCATGCTCGGGCGCGTGACCATGGACCAGATTATGGCCGATGTGACCGACGTGCCGGGTGGTGTGCAATCCGGCGATGAGGTAGAGTTGTTCGGCTCCCACATTCCCGTGACCGAGGTGGCGGCCAAGGCTGGCACCATCGTCTGGGAAATCTTTACAGGGCTGGGCCCGCGCCTCCCGCGTGTGTATTAAAAACTCATAAATCGTCAATCGGCGCAACATATTGTAACTTTGCTTTCTGCCGCCCTCGCTCGCTATGCTGGGGACTCTGATATGATGTTCGAGTTACCCCCGGTTCCGTGGCTGCGACCCTTCCGTTAGGAAATTCGTCAATCGTCAATCGTAATTCGTAAATCCCAAGTCCTTTCCTTCCCAATCTCTGGGCTGCACGTGAAATATGATGTATGCGGAATGTCTTGGCTTGACAACAAACGCACTAATGCCTAATATGGACATATGCACAGAACCCTGTTCCCTCTCCTCGTTGCCTCTACCGTTGTGTACGCTGCAGATGTTGACCCCATGGCTTCGGCCTATGAGGCGTTGTACAGCGCGCTGGAGCAGGAAACACTGGCGCTGGAATCCATCCAGACGGCAACCGACGCTGCCGGCGCGGTGGACCAACTGCGCGCAGCTCTGCAAGCCCAGCAGGCACTACTCAGCACAGATGAATCCGCCCTGTGGCAATATATTGACAATACGGAAGGCAGAAAACAGGCGCTGGTAGACTTGCTGGAGCGTCTGGCGCTGCAGTTCTGCCGCCTGGAGATGCAGCAGTACTATGGCAGCGACGAACTCAAGACCTTGCTTTCGCCCCAGATTGAGTTTGACCCGGACGTGGAACACGCCAAGCGCGCTAAACTCCACGCTGTGGACCATGATGAAGATTAAACCCTGCGCTTTTTTCCTTTAAAAGCTGCTGCACGTGTTCCAGTTCCTGGTCCATGTAGTCCGGCAGGTCGTTGCGGTGCGCATTCATATTGGCCAGCACGGCATCGCGGTATTCCACAGCTGCTGCTTTTGATTCTTCTTCAGAGCCATATTGCAAGTCTGAAAAATACCGGGTGATAATACGCCCGCAGCGCTGGATGCTCACGCGCCAGCCCTGAAAATCCGTATTTTCGTACGTGTATCGAGTTAAATTCTTTGTTTTCATGAGGGGTTGCAGTTCATTGACACCGCAACCCCTCTATGGAATTCAATAACGTATGGACTTGTTTTCCTGAGCGGGCTTAATCGTTGAGCCGGTGAGAAATCGGGAACTTCAGCTGCTCATCCTTCGGGTCCACATGCAGAATCACGGGCAGTTGGGCCCGTTTCAGGGCAGATGCCAGAATCTTCCGCTGGATAAGCCGCACATCATTTTCCTTGAAGAGGTAGTTCTTCTCCTTGTTCAGCAGGACAGAGGGGGCGGTGTTGCAGTCTGCCAGCTCGTGGATGATTCTGTTGGTCACACCGTGCGGCGGCTCCGTCAGAGACCCGAAAAGCTGCGGGTATTTCTCGCCCAGGTGCTCACAGAGCAGGAAGATATCCACATCATACAAATTGCCCAGCGGCGCCAGCTGCCCGCCGGACATGCCGTATGTGCAGAACTCGCCCAGCATGAGCTCCCGGCGGCACAGCGGGGAACACAGCATCATGCCCCGGGCTTCGGCATGCGTCAGCGCCAGCGCCGTCTGAAGCCGCTCCTGCAGGTGGCGGCTTTCCTCGCCACCCAGGGCTGCGGTGGCAGCCTGGTTCAGCGCAGTGGTGTCCGGGGTGTATACCTGGATGCCCAGCTGCTCAGCCAGCTTGTTACCGGGGGTGAAGCTCACGCCACTGACATTGGCTGTGCCCAGCGCCTCTACGCAGAGCGCGCCAAGGAGCGCCGAGTGCGGGTGGTCCAGGTTCAGGCATGCGCCCGTGAACCCGTTGTTGCGCACACTGTCGCGTATCCCGCGCTGCAGGGCAAGACTCATCAGCCCGGCTTCTTCGGGCAGGTGCCTCGCCAGCGCCGGGCGGGTGATATCCACCACTTTGCTGGCAACCTCGAAAAACGGAAGCCGCTGCAGTGTCTTGCCTGCTGCTGAATAAACCGCCGAGCCTCCACCATAGATATTGCCACCGGCCGTGCCCACCGGGCGGCAGCAGATGAGGTGGCAGCCCTCCATATTTGCTTCCCAGCTGCGGGCTTCCTCTTCATCTCTGGCACTGCCGCCGTACCAGGGAGTGCCAGGCAGGCGGACGATGAAATCCGGCGTGCCGTCGGGCAGCGCCTCGTCATCGGTCGTGTCTATATAAAAACGCATCCCCTGCAGTTCCAGCGTTTCGCCGTTACTCAGTTCGGTTATCGAATCTTTCTCCAGCAGATACGGTGTCAGCACAATACGGCGGTCGTTCGCCATCCACGGGTCTTCCTCTTCGTCATCTTCGCCGGCTATGCCCACGTACAATTCATCGTCGCTCACCGTCAGGGTATACGCCGCCAGAAACAGAGGCGCGCTGCTCAGCTCGCTCGCGAGTGTCTGCAGTGCCTGCTGCGCCTGGCTGATGAATGAGCGCCGGTTCACCAGTGATTGCGGCTCCAGCCCGCAGAGCGCCGCTGCGCTTGCCACCACCACTTCGGCTCCGTGGTCCAGACAATCGCGGTAGCCTTGTACGATTGCGCGCAGGTTGTTGGAAAAATCACCGGGCAGGGGGGCAGTTTGTATCAGACCTATTTTTGTTATCGGTTTTGTCATCAGATATACATGTGTTTCAGCTATACTGCATGATTTTAAAGCAAAAGGCAAGTATAAAAACCGTATTGCGCGCAGAATGCGCACGTGCAAAAAACAGGTAGTGAGCATGCACACAGCTCACTACCTGCGATTTATGGGTGGTAAATGCAGAATCAGGAAAGCGCCGCCTGCCAGTACGCCAGGCGGCGTGCAGTGTTATCCGGGTTGGGTGCGCCGGGGTTGGTACGCAGGGAGAACGCGCGGTCGAGGTTGAACACCTCGTGCACATCTGCACCGTATTCGGGGGAAATTTCCTTGAATTCATCCAGGCTCAACTCATTGAGCGGCGTACCGGTGCCCACGGAGACCGCCACCGCCTTGCCCACGAGCTCATGCGCCTTGCGGAACGGCACACCACGGCGCACCAGGTAGTCGGCCAGGTCTGTGGCCAGGAGCAGGGGGTCGCTCACCGCGGCGGCGCAGCGCTCGGGGTTGATGCGCATGGCTGCCACCATCTCAGCGTTCACACGCAGCGCCAGGCTCACCGTCTCAAATGAATCGAAGAGCGGCTCCTTATCCTCCTGCAGGTCGCGGTTGTAGGTGAGGGGCAGGCCTTTCACGGCCACCATCACGCTCACCAAGTTGCCGTACAGTCGGCCGCTCTTGCCGCGGGTCAGCTCGCACACATCCGGGTTCTTCTTCTGCGGCATCAGGCTGGAGCCGGTGGTGTGTGCATCACTCAGCGTGCAGTAGCCGAACTCGGCACTGCTCCACAGCACCAGGTCTTCGCTCAGGCGGGAAAGGTGCGTGCCGATAATCGAAAGGTCGAAGAGCGTTTCCATGATGTAATCGCGGTCGGCAATGGCATCCATGGAATTTTCCGTCACGCTGTCGAAGCCCAGCTCGGCTGCAATCGCGTGGCGGTCCAGGTTAATCGTGCTGCCGGCAATGGCTCCGCTGCCCAGCGGGCTTACATTCACACGGCGGCGGCAGTCTGCCAGTCGCTCCGAATCGCGTGCCAGCATTTCCACATAGGCAAGCAGGTGGTGGCCGATAGTTACCGGCTGGGCGCGCTGCAGGTGGGTGTAGCCGGGAATGCGGACCTCTGCGTATTGGGAAGCTTTCTGCACCAGTGCGCGCTGCATATCCTTGAGCAGCTCCAGCGTGGTGTCTATCTGGGCACGGCAATACAGGCGGGTATCGGTGGCCACCTGGTCGTTGCGCGAGCGTGCGGTGTGCAGCTTGGCGCCTGGTGCTCCGATGCGGCGGGTCAGCTCGCTCTCTATATTCATGTGCACATCTTCCAGCTTCATGCTCCAGCTGAAATTGCCTGCCTTTATGTCGGCCAGAATTTCCTGCAACCCATTGGCAATGGCATCAAACTCCTCCTGCGTGAGCATACCGGCCTTCAGCTGTGCGCGTGCATGCGCCGTAGAGCCCGCTATGTCGTGCTTATACAGTTTCCAATCATACGATACGGATTCGCCGTATTCCAATACCAGATCTGCCGTAGGTTGTGAAAATCGTCCTGTCCACATAACGCGCAAAGATTACCACTATTCCTCCACTTGTGCAAGCCGTAATGCTGCCATGTGCCTGTGCCGGGATTTAATAACCATGCAGCCCGATAAATCATACGACCCGCCAGCGGCGTATTTCACTCCGCAGGAACTGCGGTATTTCACTGAGGGAGCGTATGCGACCGACTGTCGGTATGATGGGCTGGCAAAGGACGCAGCCGGAGCAGGGGATGGGCGTATGCCCGCGGGTCAGAGCAAGGGGGAGGAGGATGACCCGGGGCGGCATGTACGCATGCGCCGGCGGTCGATGGCGTTGAAGATGCCGGCAAGCAGAGTGCCGGAGATGCTGTGCCACACGCAGCAGATGGCAGCTGCGACGGCTGCTTCCGGCATGGTGGAGAAGTGGCGCCCGGCCAGCACGGTGGCAAGGCCGGCATTCTGCATGCCTACCTCGATGCTCAGGGTGCGGCGTTTGGGACGCGGCATGCGGGTGATGCGCCCCACGGCATAGCCGAGCACATATCCCAGTGAATTATGCAGGAAGATGGTGAGGAAGATAAGCGCGCCGCTGGTGAAGAAGCTGGCACCTTTGGCGGCGGTGACACCGCCCACGATGCAGGCAAGGCCGATGACGGAAAGCCCGGGCATCACTTTGCAGAATTCAGTATAAGCGGGGCGGCTGCCCCATTTGCCGTTGCAGATGGCACCGATGGCAACGGGCAGGAGGGTGACAAAGAGGATGCTGCGGAACATGCCTGCAGCGTCCACGTTGATGCTTTCGCCGGCAAGCCAGAGCGTGAGCAGTGGCGTGACAAAGGGGGCGAGCAGGGTGGAAACGGTGGTCATGCCCACGGAGTAGGGTACATCTCCCTTGCAGAGGAAGCTCATGATGTTGCTGGAGACGCCGCCCGGGCAGCAGCCTACCAGGATGAGTCCGGCTGCAATGCCGCGTGGTATGTCGAAACATGCCACCAGTGCCCAGGCTATCAGGGGCATGATGGTGAATTGCGCCAGCGTGCCGATGCCGATATCCAGCGGGCGTGCTGCCAGGATGCGGAAATCTGCCGGGCGCAGGGTCATGCCCATGGTGAGCATGATAAAGCCCAGCACCAGGGCCTGCACATCGCCCTGCACCCAGGTGAACAGCCCGGGCGCAATGAATGCCGCCGCTGCAGCCGTAATGACAAAGGGGGAAGTGTAGCGAGATAACCAGGTGCTGATGCCTTGCAGTAGAGCCAACATGATATGGGTGGATTGTACGCCGCTTCTGCCAAATTGCAAGTGGTAATAACACGAAAGAGTGTCACCAGTATAAAATTTCCTTGCCAAGACGGGGAGAGATGCTTAGAATAAGCCGCGGTGTGCGTCGCGAGGCGTACGCATGCTCCGTGTCCAAAATTTTAACCGATTTTCACAACAATGGAATTCATTTCAGATTGCGCAGAGTCCCTGTCTCCGTCCCTCACACTGGCCGTGACCAACAAGGCCAAGGAGATGAAGGCCCGCGGCGAGCAGGTATATGGCCTGGCTGGCGGCGAACCCGATAAGGATACCCCCGAGAACATCAAGAAAGCCGCTATTGAAGCACTGAATAACGGCGCTACCAAGTACACCCCCTCTGTGGGTCTGCCCCAGCTGCGCCAGGCTATTTCCGACAAGCTCAGCCGCGACAACGGCCTTAGCTACACCCCCGACCAGATTTGCGTGTGCAGCGGCGCCAAGCCTGCTGTGTACACCGCACTGCGTGCCACCATTTCCGCTGGTGATGAAGTGATTATCCCGGCTCCGTACTGGGTGAGCTACCCCTCCATGGTGGAGCTTTGCGGCGGCACGCCGGTATTTGTGGAGACCAAGGCTGAGAACGGCTGGAAGATTACGCCCGAGGAGTTCGAGAACGCCATGACTCCGCGCACGAAGATGATTATTCTGACCACGCCGCACAACCCGACCGGCACCGTCTACACCGAGGACGAGCTGCGCGCCCTGGGGCAAATTGCGGTGGATGAGGATATTCTCATCATTGCCGATGAAATCTATGAGCACCTGGTATACGGCGAGACCAAGCACGTTTCCATGGCTGCCCTGAGCGAGGAGATTTACAACCTGACCATCACCATCAACGGTTTCTCCAAGGGCTACGCCATGACCGGCTGGCGCCTCGGCTACTCCGCTGCTCCGGCTCACATTGCCAAGTATATCAAGCTGATTCAGGACCACACCGCTTCCAATGCGACCACCTTCTGCCAGTACGGAGCCATTGAGGCCCTGACCGGCGACCAGAGCTTCATCTCCGACCTGCGCGAGGAGTATGACTTCCGCCGCCAGTATGTGTACAGCCGCCTGTGCGCTATGCCCAAGATCAAGGTGGTGGAGCCCAAGGGTGCGTTCTACTTCTTCATTGACACCACGGAGCTCGGCATGGGCTCTCTGGAGCTCTGCGAGAAGCTGCTCGACCGCTACAAGGTGGCTGCCGTTCCTGGCATTGCTTTCGGCAACGATAACGCCATCCGCATTTCCTACTGCACGTCTCTTGACGTGCTCAAGGAAGGCCTCGACCGCCTCGAGGACTTCTGCAAGAAGCACTAAGTGCTGAAATAAAACGGATTTAGCTTCCATTTCCCGGCGCAGGATTCGTCCTGCGCCGGTATGCTTTATCGAGGTTGAAACCTTCAGAAGATGCTTAGATCTTGATAAAGACGCGCTTCTTATAGAGGAACCAGCAGAACCACCAGGCCAGCAGCAGGGCTACAGTAGCATTAGCTGCGCGTTGCCAGTCTGCGCTGAGGAAAAGTGCCCATGTGCCGCTGAAGAGCCGGGCAGAGAGTGCTTGCAGATTGACTATGTGGATGAGCAGGTAGGCTGCCAGGGCATTGAGTCCCACTACGCGGAAAGGCAATGCCCATTTCTGCAAGCCTGCCACATCCACCACCAGGTGCAGAAGGCTCATGAGGGCTGCGGCTATGCCGGTGCAGCACAGCACAAACGAGGGGGTCCAGATGCTTTTGATGATGGGGGTGGGCATGAAATACCCGGCTATGAACAGCGCTGCGCCCCCGGCCAGCATGGTGAGGGCCCGGGTGACGGCGTTTTCGATGTTCAGGAAGAGCCTGCCGGCACTGTACCCCAGAAGGCTGAGTGCTGTGGCAGAGATGATGCAGAGGGGCCCCTCGGGGTCATAGCTGCCGCCGTAGAGCACGCCGGGGCAAAGCAGGGCATCTATCCGGGCATTCGCGCAGCCGCCAGCCGTGAAGTTCCCGCCCGTGTGCTGCGCTACGCCCACGCCCACGAGTATGAGCCCTGCAATGATGAAGTTCGGGATGACCCGGCCTCTGGTGAGCAAGGTGATGCTGCCTGCCAGCGCCCCGGAAAGACCAATGAGCCCCAGCACGGAGGCAAAACGCATGCTCCCCAGATCCCAGCTGATGATGCCGTTCACGAAAAAGCCCAGAAACACAAGCAGGGCTGCGCGTTTCCACAATTTGAGCAGGATTTTCCACGGCCGGGTGTCCAGTTGCCTCAAGTGCGAAAAACACATCGACATGCCCGAAATGAAGACAAAGAGCGGAAAAACGCAATCGTATACACGCAGCCCCTCCCACGGAGCGTGCCCCAGTTGCTCCCGCACAAGGCGCCATGCTTCATTCCCGCTGTACAGCGGATACAGCGCGTAGACCAGTGCATCGAGTCCCAGGATGATGAGCATGTCCATGCCTCGCAATACATCCAGCGAGGTCAGTCGGGCAGAGGGCGTTTCCATGTCCATAATCTAACAGAATCAATCCCTCTTGGCAAGTGCTGAAAAATTATTATTAGAAAAGTTCTAAAAAAGCTTGAACAAAACAGCAAGTTAGTGTATCCTAACCTCAACAACCCAAAATTACATATCATGTTAGTAGGAAAACAAGCCCCCGTATTCAAGGCCAATGCAGTAGTGAATGGAAAAATCGTGAGTGAATTCAGTCTTCAGGATTATGTGGACAAGAAGTATGTGCTCTTTTTCTTCTATCCGAAAGATTTCACCTTTGTGTGCCCGACAGAGCTGCTGGGATTCCAGGCAGCGCTGCCTGAGTTCGAGAAGCGCAACACCGTGGTGGTAGGGTGCTCCACCGATACGGAGTACAGCCACTGGGCGTGGTGCCAGAAGCCGCAGAGCGACGGCGGGATATGCGGGGTGACCTACCCGCTGGTGGCCGATACGAACAAAACGATATCCGATGCGTTTGATGTGCTGGCGGGCGAGCGCTATGTGGATGAGAAAGGCAATCTGCAGGTAAAGGGCGAGCTGGTGGCATACCGCGGTCTCTTCCTCATCGACAAGCAGGGCATTGTGCGACACCAGCTGGTGAACGATATGCCGCTGGGGCGTTCTGTGGAAGAAGCCATACGTATTGTGGATGCACTGCAGCATTATGAGCAGTACGGCGAGGTATGCCCGCTGGGCTGGCATCCCGGTCAGGAAGCGATGCAGCCTACGCATGATGGCGTGGCAGCATATCTGGGCAAGCGATAGTTGTTATATTTCATCAGCACAGTTCAAAAGAAAGAGTCACTTCCCGTGAATGGGAAGTGACTCTGATGTTTAGAACAAGGAATGGTACGTATTAATCAATACACGTCCTTCTGGTAACGCTTGGCAGCCTTCATATCGGCAAGGTAGGCAGAGGCTTCTTCCTCGGAGCGGTTGCCGTATTTGCCAATGATGGCAAGGAGGGCTTTCTCCACATCCTTGGCCATGCGGTTGGCATCGCCGCACATGTAGAAGGCTGCTCCGTTTTCGAGCCACTGCCAGACTTCCTCGCCGGCCTGTTCCATGAGGTTCTGCACGTAAATCTTGTACTCCTGGTCACGGCTCCAGGCAACGGAGAGCTTAAGCTTACCGCTTTCCACCAGCGGGGCGGTTTCGTCCTCGTAGCAGTTGTCGGTAGCCTGGTAGGGGTTGCCGAAGAAGAGCCACATGGGGCCTGCGGCGTTATCTGCCACACGCTGCTGCCAGAAAGCGCGGAAGGGGGCAATGCCGGTGCCGGGACCGACCATGATGATGGGAGTGTTGCCATCTTCCGGCAGGCGGAAGTTCTTGTTGCAGTGCACAAATACCTTTACTTTGTCGCCGGGCTGGATGCGGTCTGCCATGAAGGTGGAGCACACGCCCCCGCGCTTGCGGTCGTTGGTGGTGTAGCGCACGGCGCCCACGCAGAGGGAAACCTGGCCGGGAACGGCATCAGGGCTGGAGGCGATGGAGTACAGACGCGGGGAAATCTTACCCAGGATGCTGACAAAGGCGGTGGCATCTGCAAAGCTGGCCTTGCAGCAATCGCAGGTGGCAAGGTCAAGGACATCGCGCCCCCAGCAGAAATCCTTGAGGGCCTCCTTGTCTGCCAGGATGGAGGCGAGTTTTTCACTGTTGGCCACGGCATTCCACTTGGTGAGCATGCCTTTCTTCAGGTTCGTGATATCGTAGCTGCTGATGAGAGCTTCGCGCAGCGGGGCGGTGGCACCATCGGGGGTGGGAACCTCTGCCGCAGCATCGAGTCCCAGGGCTGCAATGAGTGCGTCTACAAGTGCCGGGTCATTGCAGGGGATAACGCCCAGAGCATCACCGGTGGTGTAGGTAAGCCCGGAACCCTCCAGCGAGTAATCTACGTGGATGGTTTCCTTGGCGCTGCCGGGCTTGGTAACAGAGCGGACTCCCAGCACAGTGGCCGGGAACGGATTCTTCATGCTGTACGGTTCCATTGTCGTGTAAAAACAGGTGTTTTCGTTACTGAGTAGTCTGCCTGATACCCCTCTTGATGTCAAGAAAATTTCAATTTATCCCCTATGAGTGCAAATCAGAAATTTGCGCCGCGTGTCAGGAAATTTCTGTGCTCCATGGGGACACCTGTGCTATGAGATGTACCACCGGGCAGTCCGGTGACTATCCGCATGTATCGTCGGATCTGCGTGTTGGGTCAAATCATGATTCATCGTATGTGACCATGATGCGGGCAACGGAGGGGAGGCGTTCGGCGAGTTTTTTGTTGAGCTTGGTGAGGCGGGCGTGGCTTTCTTCCACAGTAAGCTTGTTTTCTTTCGGAATGGTGATGATACAGAGGCGCTCGTTCCCGCGGGTGTGGCAGGTGATGCTGGTGGGCAGGGGCGCACCGCGGTCAATCATGGCGGAGCGCACCTGGTCTTCCCAGTCGGCTGGTAAATCCAGTCTGGAGACAGGCAGTTGCCGCAGGTCCGGCTCCACATGCAGCGCCACAACATCCGCTTTCAGACTGCGCTTGACTTCACTGCGGAAGGCTTCGATGGCCACTTGCCAGGATTCCAGCGTGGCATCAGAAGGGAGCTCCAAATCTACCGCAATGACAAATTGCCCTGCATCTGTATGCTGGAGTACCAGACCATGCACGCCGAAACGGTGGGTGAGGGCAAGGCGGCGGATGGTGAAACCGGGTGTTTCCGGCAGGTTCTCGGAGGGGTGCATGTGCACCATGGTTTCGGCACCCTCCAGGGCGGTGGATACCAGGGCTTCGATGGCATCGGCGATTTCATGCGCCGTATCGACATGCAGGCTGTGGGGCACCTGAACGGCCATATCGACATAGTACCGGGAGCCGGATTCACGCACGCGGAGGCGAGTGACGGGGTAAGTGGGCATGCGTTCTGCCATGAGGACGCGCACTTTTTCGTTGGCTTCGGTGCTCTGCTTGTCCATGAGGTTGCCGATGGATTCCATACCGAGCTCCTTACAGACATGGAGGATGAGCGCCGCGACAACAAGGGAGGCGAAGACATCTGCGCGGACGAGGAACCAGTGCAGCCAGCTGCCGGCTACGGTCATGTCTGCCACGGCGGCACCTGTGATGCCCAGGAGGACTGCACCGCTGCTCCAGATATCGGTGGTGAAGTGTGCGGCATCTGCTTCCAGCGCGGCGCTGCGGGTTTCTTTTGCCACGCGCTTGAGCATGCGAGCCCGGTTCACGTCCACAATAATGGAGAGGATGATGATACCGAACGCCCAGTATGAGAATGTGACGGTGAGTGCTTCAGGGTCATTGCTCATGAGGCGCTCCACCGCTTCCATGATAACCCAGCCTGCGGTGCAGAGTAGCAGGAGCGTTTCGCCCAGCGCCATGAGGTTTTCGATTTTGCCGTGACCGTACGGGTGGTCTTTGTCGGCTGGCAGGGCTGCAACTTTGACGGCATAGACCGTGCCGCCGGCTGCGATGAGGTCGAGCGTGCTGTGCAGAGCTTCTGAAAGGATACCCAGTGAGCCGGTCATGATGCCCACAACCATTTTTGTGGCGGCCAGAATGCCGCTCCAGATGACCGAGGACCACGCCGCTACGCTTTTTCTGCTGTCTGTATCCATACGGAAACTCTACAGGCAAAAGGCGCAATAGTCAAGCTAAAGGAAAGAATGATTCTTAAAAAGCAGTTAGGGTGATGCTATAGATTCAGCTTGCCATGGCGTGGCTCTGACGGTAGAATGAGCCAATGAAACAGTTTCTGTATATTCTTCCGCTGGCGCTCAGTCCTGTAATGGCACAGGTGGCTGATGCCAAAGCTGCATGCACGGCTGCCCTGGATGCCATGAAAACGGCGCAGTCTGAAGATATGGGCAGCGTGATTACGGCGGTGCTGGATTCTACCGGAGGAGACGAACAGGCCTATTACCGATTGATGAAAGAGGCTGCGGATGCGGGGCATCCTGTGGCTCTGCTGTGGTCTGCCCGGCAGATGCTGACGCAGCTGAAAGTGCAGCGCAAGGATTTGGAAAACGCGCCGGAAGCGGTGAATATGCGCGCAGCGCTGGAACAGGCTGCCAGCCAGGGCTATGTGCCCGCTATGGTGGAGCTGGCGCATGTGTGCGGAAATGGTATCGGAGCCCCGGCAGATGAAGACGCCGGCATGAAACACCTGATGGCGGCATGCAAGGCTAACAGCGCTCGAGCTCGCGCCGGGTATCTGCTGCTTTCCGGGCGTCTGGATAAGGGTGGGGCTGCATCTGCGGCTGTGGCGGCGGAATTGAAGAAAAATAATTTCTACTTGGAGGAATTCCTGGCGGCTATGATTGGCCGGCATGATGAGGAGAAGAGCCGCGACTGGATGACGAAGGCTGCATCACACGGCAGCCCGGGTGCAGCCTGCACGCTGGCATTCTATTATCTGCAGCAGGGGAAGCATGCCCTGGGACTTGAATTCCTGAAACAGGCTGCGGAGCGGAATCATCCCGAGGCGTTGGCTCAACTTGCTTCGTGGACCCTGCCCGAGGCCCAGCTGCCGGAAGGCTTGAAGGATGCGCTGAAACCAGATACAGAGGCCGCCATCCGCTTGTTCCAGAAAGCCGCTTTACTAGGGTATACGCCGGCGCTGATTCCGCTGGCCGGTGAGTACCACAAGAACCCCGGAAAATACAAGCCTGAACGGGTGTTCGAGTTGTACCGCATGGCGGCAGATGCCGGTGACCCGCGTGGCGGGGTGGCGTTTGCTTATTCGCTTGCCTGTGGCCGGGGATGCACGCAGGATACGGAACGCGGGGTGCGGATTCTGACGCAGCTGGTGGATGCCGGAGTGCCATTTGCCAATATGGCACTGGCTGATTTGTATTTTAACGGGACAGGTGTGCCTGCTGATATGGGCAAAGCACTCAGTGCCTTGACGACAGCGGCTTCTGCCGGTGTGCCGCAGTGCTACACGCTCATGGCGGTGATTGCCCAGCTGGGCAATGCCTCCAGACCCTCTGAACCCACCCGTGCCAGAATGTACCTGCGCATGGCGCAGGAGCGCGGCGAAATGAATGCGCAACAGGCATATGATACCATGGTGCAGCAAGGCGGCTGGCGCTTTATCCCATGAGGTGAGCGAATAGCCCCGACCGTTTAATCTTGCCAAGTATCTGCCGCTTTGTTACAATACCCGGCACGGCGAAGAAACAACAAGAAATTCGTTTTAGTATATGACGCGTCTGTTAAACCAATTATCGCGGACTGGTGATGACCCGGGTGTGCGCTTCAAAGGCGGCGTGCATGTGATGCTGGGTGTGGCTCTGCTGGGGCTGGTGGCCATGTGCTTCATTGCCTGTTCAGCTGCGGATGATGTATGGAATGCTGCTTTCCGGGTTATCTGGCTGGTGCTCACCAGCATGGGGCTGCTGCTGCTGGCAGGATTATCTCGTCTGCCACAGCAACTGACGGTGCGGCGCACGTTCCTGCTGGTGTCCATGATTGTGGCGCAGCTGCTGATTATGACTGGCGTGTGTGCGCTTAAAGGCGTGATTCCCGGTTTTAATCTGCAGGGACAGGTGCTGCTCTGGCTGCCGTATGCACTGGCTCCCACTGTGCTGGCTGTGATGATTGGCCGTCGTCTGGGTGCGTTTACGGCATTGTGCTGCACGATTTTCGGGGTGACCATGTTCCCCTCCGGTACGGATTCGGCTGTAATTCTGAACTACAGCGCCGTTAGTTTTGTGACCGGTACAGTGTGTGCTCTGGTTTCCGGCCGGGTTCACAAGCGGGAGCAGATTCTGCGTGCTGGTTTTGTAGCCAGCGCGATAGCGTTTGCCTCTGTGTATCTGCTGCTGAGTCTCGATGCCGCCGGAGCTGATGCCAACATTGCGCTGCGCGGATTTACGGGTGGTTTCAACGTAGGCGGTTTTGCTCTGGAACTTGCCGTGACAGTGGGCATCAATTTTGTACTGGCTGCCCTTATAGGCGGCATGATGCCGGCACTGGAGCGTGTGTTCAATATCTCTACGCCCATTACATGGCTGGAATGGGCCGATATGAACCATCCGCTTCTGCGCAAGCTGCAGATTGTGGCTCCCGGCACGTTCCACCACAGTCTGGTGGTGCAGCGATTGTCCGAAGCCGGGGCAGAAGCTATTGGGGCAGATGTGACGCGCGCCGGTGTGTGCGGGCTTTACCACGATATCGGCAAGATTGCGAACCCTCAGTATTTTGCTGAGAATATAGCAGACCAGAACAACTCCCCGCATGCAGACCTGACCCCGGAAGCCAGTGCCCGCATTATTACCGGTCATGTGACAGAAGGTGTGGAGCTGGCGCAATCGTACGGCCTGAATAACCGCATTGTGAATGTGATTCGGGAGCACCACGGCGTTTCAACGGCGTATTTCTTCTATCGCAAGGCGCTTGACCACTACGAAGAGGAAAAAGCCAAGTTCGAGGAGGGGCTCATCGACACTTGCCCGGAGGAGGTGGATAAGTCCATCTTCACCTACAAGGGGCCGATTCCCCAGACTCGCGAGAGCGGCATTGTGAGCATGGCTGATGCCGTGGAAAGTGCCACCCGCTCGCTCCAGCACCCCACAGAAGAGGATATCCGCAACATGATTGACGGCATTTTCAAGGGTCGTATTCTGGATGGGCACCTGCAGGACTGCGCGCTGACGCTGGGCGATATCGAGAAACTCAAGGAATCATTCTTTGCGACGATTCGCACCATGCACCACAATCGTATTGCGTACCCGAAACCCAAGCCGAATGATGCTACGGCGGCGGTTATTGAGCTGCGCAAGGCAGAGGATAAACAGGATAAGTGATGAAACGACACATCCGCAGTATTTCCATGGTAGTGGCCTTCCTGGTGGGAGGCCTCTTTCATAAGCAACTGGCGCCGCTGGGTGCCTGGCTGCCCGCCAGCGTGGCGCTGATGCTCAGCATCACCTTTATCGGCATAGAGACAGCCAGACTTAAACCCCAGCGTATGCATCTGTGGGTGTTGCTGGGTATTCAGCTCATTGGTATGGGGTTCTGGGGCGTGGCCCGCCTGCTGGGGTATCCCGTGCTGGCAGAGTCGCTTTTCTTCTGCGGTATCGCGCCGGTGGCCATTGCGGCACCGGTGATTGTGAACCTGCTGAAAGGAAACGTGGAGTTCACGACGACGGCGCTGGTACTCAGCCAGATTGTGTTTGGTCTGGTAACACCTCTGCTGATGCCACTGGTCGTGCAGGTGGAGGGATTCTGCTACACTGAACTGGCGGCGGAGGTAGCCATGCAGCTGGGCACGGTGCTGGGAATCCCGGCTCTGGTGGCTATTGTGCTGCGTTGGGTGTACCCGCCTTGCAAGGGTTGGACGGCGAAGCTGCGCGATGTTTCGCTGGGTATCTGGATTATGAACCTGACCATCATTGCAGGCGTAGGCACGCAGCGTGTGCTGGAAATGAATATCAGTTGGTGGGATATGCTGCCCCTGGTGCTGGGGTCGCTGGTGGTGTGTATCACCGGTTTTGTGGCGGGATACCGCCTGGGGGGCAGGGAGCTGAGGCGTGAGTGTTCCCAATGCCTGGGACAGAAGAATACCATTCTCACTCTCTACATTGCCAGCCAGTGGTATGTACACCCGCTGGCCTACATCGGCCCGGCGTTCTATGTGTTCTTTCATAACATTGCCAACGCACTGCAAATAGCCCTGGCGAATGCAGAAAGTAAAAGGCAGAAGAATTCCTCGTAGTCAGGAAAACGAAAAGTTGTGAGAATCACCTCAGAGCTTTTTAATGACAGGAGCGGCATGAGCCGCCCTATTCTTCTGCATTCTGCAATTATATGTAGGCCGTCCGGGTCCTGTAAGCCAGATTCTGTCCACCCTTGCGGGCTGTGTGGCCATTTTTCTCTGCACCTGTTGGCAGGTGAGCCCTGCGTTTATAGCAGGGTGCAACTAATACCCGGGAATACAGCGGGCAGGCGACCCTTTCCCTGTTTGTCTTGCATCGCGCGGGGTTTTCCGTGCCTCCGTCGTTACCTTCGGAGCGGTGGGCTCTTACCCCACCTTTTCACCCTTACCCTTGCGGGCGGTTTGTTTTCTGTGGCACTTTCCGGCCACCCGGCATTGGCTCCGGGTGTCTCCTGCTTTCGCAGGACACGCTGCCTTATGATGTCCGGACTTTCCTCTACGGGTGTTTTTTATACCCGCAGCGACCACCCGGACCCGGACGGCACAGCGAGAGTACACCGAACCCCCGCACTTGGCAAGTCAAATCGCCCCATTTGGCTTGATTTTATGCGTTAGATGGCGTAAAATACGCTGCGTATGAAGAAACGCGTGGTTATTCTCGGCTCTACCGGCAGTATTGGCACCAGCGCCCTCAAGGTGGCGCGCGATATCCCGGAGCGCATGGAGGTGGTGGCTCTGGCTGCCCACAGCAATGTGGTAAAGCTGGCCGAGCAAGCGCGCGAGTTCAAGGTGCAGCATGTGTGCATCTATGATTCTTCCAAGGTAGCCGAGCTGCAGCGGCTTCTTCCCTCCGGGGTACAGGTGTATGCAGGATTGGAGGGGCTCTGCCAGCTGGCCACGCTCGATTGCGCAGATATGGTGCTGGTGTCTATCATAGGCACGGATGGCCTGAAGCCTACTCTTGAAGCTATTGAGGCAGGCAAGGACCTGGCAATTGCTTCCAAGGAGATTCTGGTGATGGCTGGTGAGGTAGTGATGAACCGCGCCAAGACCAAGGGTATCAACGTGCTGCCGGTGGATAGCGAGCATAATGCCATTTACCAATGCCTGCAAGGGAATCACGGAGGTGCAGGGCAGGTCAACCGCCTGATTCTGACGGCGAGCGGTGGTCCTTTCCGCAATACGCCGCGCGAGCAGCTGGCTGCGGTGACGCTGGAGCAGGCGCTTAAGCACCCCACCTGGCAGATGGGGCGAAAGATTACCATTGACAGCGCTACCATGTTCAACAAGGGGCTGGAGATGATTGAGGCCCGCTGGTTGTTTGATATTCCTATGGAGCGGGTGGATGTGATTGTGCATCCCCAGAGCATTGTGCATTCGCTCGTGGAGTTTGTGGATGGCTCTATTCTCGCGCAGCTGAGCAGCAGTGATATGTGCTTCCCCATTCAATATGCCGTTACCTGGCCGGAGAGGCTGCCGAATTCCCTGCCGCACCTTGACCTGGCGCAGATTGCCAGCCTGAGGTTTGAAGCACCTCGCTGGGATGATTTCCCTGCGCTTACCCTCGCCCGCACTGCAGGCCTCACCGGCGGCACCATGCCAGCCATGTACAACGCAGCCAATGAAGTGGCTGTACAGGCCTTTGTGGATGGCAAACTGTCATTCCCCGGCATCTGGGAAACCGTGGAGAAAGTGCTTTCCAATGCACGCCCCCGTGACTACGAAGGCAAATTAGGCATCATCCTGGAGGATGATGCCTGGGCGAGAGAGGAAGCTTCCAGATGCATTTTCTAGGAATATGAAGATTAAAATTTTATTTTTTTTATATGCGCTGAAGGCTATGTGGCTGCGTATGCGCGGCTGGCAGATAGGCAGCCGTAGTTTTATTAGCGGCTTTCCTCGCTTTTACAAATGCAGGAACTCTGAGATTATTCTTGGAAATGATGTAACTCTTCATTCCAAGTATAAATATAACACCCTTATCAGCACCCCCATGGATATATCCACGGTTGAGCCGGGTGCAAGGATCATTTTGCATGATCACTGTGGGCTAAGCGGTGCAAAAATTGTCTGTGCTACGGAAATTTCCATAGGCGAATACACGATTGTGGGACCAGATACTCTTATATATGACCGGAAGCCGCATCGTTATGCTCCAGATACCGGGTGGAGCCGGAATAATAGAGAAGGCAAACCTATCCGCATCGGAAAACGCTGTTACATCGGCACCCGTTGCATTATTTTGAAAGGTGTCACCATTGGAGATGACTGCGTAATCTCTGCGGGTACCATGATTACGGAAGACGTACCCGCGGGACACATTGCGCGTGGCAATCCTGCTGTGTATGAAGCTCTGCCTGACAGGCTGGTCAATAAGCAGGATTGGGAATAATATAAGAATTAAACATTCAGGAGCTTGTCATATATCCTTATCAGCTCCTGATACATAGTATCCGCAGAAAGAGCCTGACGGCAGCGTTCCCGGTCATATTCCCCCATGGCTATGCTGGTGTGTGCTGATTTTGTAATCTCTAAAACAGCATCCCTTAATGCGGCTTCATTGTCACAAGGGATAATGTAGCCTGACTTTTCGTTCACGATATACTGCTTTGCTCCACATTCAGTAGTCACAATTGCAGGAATTCCCATCACCCGTGCTTCCTTGACAATATTGGGGCATGTATCAGCAAGACTAGGATGGACAAGGCACCATGTCTCTGATAATAATCTTTTTATTTCATCTCTTGAAATGCGTCCAAGAGGGATGATATTTGGCGGTAGGTCTGAATAAGCACCGGGAGATACACCTGCAAGATACAGGGTAATATGACTCAAGTCTGGATGGCTAAAAGCATTGATTGCACAAGGAATATTTTTTACAGGGCTATTCGTGCCTGCCAACAGACATGTAGGGTGCTCTGCCATCTTTCTTTCTTCATGGAAGAAAGGTTCATTGGCGGCATACTCCCACAACATGGTGTCAACTTCCGGTGCTAATTCCTTGGCTCTTTCCACGCCCCATTCAGATTCTGCTGTAATGCAGGAAAAATAGGGTAATGTCTTCTTTTCTAATTTTGCCTGTCTGATTTGGAAGGGGGGCATTATTGCCCGTTGTGCGTATGCTGTAAGCATCCCCTGCATGGAAAGGATTTTGGGCATTGCCAGTTTCCTCGTTGCCCATGCATAACACCCTTCCGTTCCCCAGGCGTGGAGTAAGTCGGGTGTTAATTTCTTTAATAAACATTTAATACGCAGGGAGTCGAGAAAATATCCTGTGCATTGAGCCATCATTCTGCTTCCGCATGGAATGAAATGGAAGTGCTGCCCGCTTATTTGAATATGTTGAGGTTTCTCTATACCTCTAATTAAGCTTATCCAGTGTATTTCATATGGAATTGACTCCTTCGAGAAACGCTCATAGAGAGAAACTAGCCAGACGGCATAATGTCCACTACTGGATGGTATTTTATCCGATATCAACCATGCAGGAAAATCTGCAAGAATGGCTATTTTCTTTTTTTTCATATCAACAAAGAAAAGGGCGCCCCAATGACGTACATCGGAGCGCCCTTGATTTTTTTGAATTATTTATTATTCACCCGGGCGAATTGCTTGAGGCGCAGTCCGTTGAGGTGGATGAAGCCGCTGGCGTCGTCCTGGTTGTAGTCCTCCTCGGTGTAGTCGGCTTCCATGGTGGCCATGGCGTAGCTGTAGAGGCTGTTCGGGCTGCGGCGGCCGGCGTACATCACGTTGCCCTTGTAGAGCTTGAGGCGCACTTCACCGTTGACGGTTTCCTGGGTCTTGGATACGAGAGCCTGGATAGCCTCACGCTCGGGAGCGAACCAGAAGCCGTTGTATACCATGGCGGCGTAATCAGGGATGAGGGAGTCACGCACCTTCTGAGCTTCGCGATCCATGGTGATGGTTTCGATATCGCGGTGAGCAGCCAGCAGGATAGTGCCGCCGGGGGTCTCGTAGATACCGCGGCTCTTCATGCCTACGAAGCGGTTTTCCACGATGTCAACACGACCGATACCGTGCTTGCCACCCAGGGCGTTGAGCACGAGCATGATGCCCAGCGGGTCGAGCAGGGTGTAGCCGTCTTTTTCACCAATGGCGGTAGTGCCCACCTGTGCCATGATATCGGCAAGACCCTCGGTCTGCAGACCGATGATGTTGCCCTTCTCAAAGAGGCACTGCAGGTACTGGGGAGTATCGGGAGCATCCTCAGGAGCGGTGGAGAGCACATACATGCCGCGGTCTTCCTCCTTGGTGGCATCGTACCAGGTATCTTCGAGGATGCCGGCTTCGTAGGAGATGTGCAGGAGGTTGCGATCCATGGAGTACGGCTTCTTCATGCTCTGGCGAATCGGAATGCCATGTTCCTCGGCGTACTTAATCATCTCTGCACGGCCGGGGAACTGGTCACGCCATTCCTTCATGCGCCAGGGAGCAATTACCTTGAGCTGGGGAGCCAGAGCATTGATGGAAAGCTCGAAACGCACCTGGTCGTTGCCCTTGCCCGTAGCGCCGTGGGCAATGGCATCAGCACCTTCTGCAATAGCTACATCCACCATGGCCTTGGAGATGCAGGGACGGGCAATGGAGGTACCCAGCAGGTAACGGCCTTCGTACACGGCGTTAGCCTGGAACATGGGAAAAATGTAATTGGCGGCAAAATCTGCCTTCAGGTCGCCAATGATGCACTTGGAAGCACCCGTGGCAAGAGCCTTTTCGATAACGCCATCGAGCTCTTCTGCCTGGCCTACGTCTGCGCAGTAGGCAATAATTTCAGCATTGTACTTTTCCTTGAGCCACACCAGGAGCACAGATGTGTCAAGACCACCGGAGTATGCAAGAACGATTTTCATTTTCTCATCACAGCGCGCAGTGGTTGCAACTGCGCACGTGGGCATTATACACCTGCTGGCAAGGTGTTGAAAGCAAAATATGTGCTATTGACGCAGAATGTCGGTTATTTTCCACGGCAGATACGGCGGAGCTTCCAGCCAGCGAGCAGAATGGGCATGAGCCCCATGATGAAAAGGTAGATGGCATTACGCAAAACCGTGGAGATGGAGTTTTCGTCTGTCTCATGGTCCTGCTGGGCAAAGGGGCGCGCCTGGCGCGGAGAGAGGAAAAATCCGCGGTACTCGTTAGTTCTACCGTCTTTTCTGGCAGTTTTGACGCCTTCAGTCATGGTGGTCAGCTTGCGGTTCGAGAAATAGAACTCGGCAGGTTGGTCACCAGGTCTGGGGATTCTTTCATCCTGTTCAATGATAACACGTTCCAGGAACGCTTCATTGTGGCGCATGGCGGCTTTATTGACGCGGCGCAGAATTTCCTTAGCCTCGTAAACATTGGAAGCCACACCGTTGAAGGCAAGAGCCGCGCGCTGGATAAAGCGCAGTTCATCCAGTGAACCGCTGTCCTTGTATTGTTCGCGCAGCTTGTTGACTCTCCCGGTTTGCAGTTCCCACAAGTTGTTTGTAGTCTGCACAACAAACAGCATCTCGAACGCATAGCGCAGCGGACAGAACTCCGCCACAAGGGGGACAGGTTTACTGCTGATGTCGTGTGTTAACTCATCCTGGTAGGCAACACGATGCCGAAGATTAGAAAGACGTTTATCAATGGCTGCGGGGATGATGCCTTCCGGGATTCGGGGGCTGAACTCATTCATCTCCTCAAAGCGGATAAGAGCGCCGGCCAGCAGAATCTGCGGTACAAGTAACAAGGGGACAATGTTCAGCGCCGTGCGGTCAGAACGCACAAAAGCAGATACCATGAGCGATAACGCAATGCCGACAAATGCAGTCAGCAACATGACGGCGAAATGCTCCCAGAACATGTAATGAATGCCCAGAATAGCATTACCCACCAGCAGGTATAGTGCGCACTGCAGCCCCGCAATGCCGGTCAGGACCAGCACCTTAGCCGTCAGATACCCGGAAGTGAAAAGCCTGTAATTACTTTCTCGTCTAAGCAGCGGTCTGTCTCTCAGAATTTCGCACGCGGCATCTGTCAGTCCGAAGAACATGGCCAGCACGAGGGAAAGGAAGAGGTACTCCGGCACATGCAGGGATTTGTAGAACGTATATGGAGTATCGGATGACACCCTCAGCGTGCCGGCAATAAGAGCCGCGAGCACAGGGCCTTCCAGCAGCATGGCATACAAGCCCAGGCGGCTGCGGACACGCGCCAGCAGAGTACGGCTCACCCACAGCCGGAACAGGCGCCACAGCTCGATGGGAGAACGGGCTCGAATGCGTGGGATTCTGCGGAACGTTTCCTCCTGTTCCTCCACCACGGGTTCTGTTTTCTTGTGTGAGTAGGAATATTTCTCAAAACGTTCCTGCCAGATATTCGGGTTTTCCAGCTGTCTGTTGCCCAACATGCGGGCTGGTGCATCCAGAACCTCAAATACATAGTCAGCGCCGCCTGCTGCGATTGCCTCACGCGGAATTCGCAAGCGCATTTCATGCGCAGCGTTGCGGAAATACTCTACCATTTCCTGAGGACTACCCCAGAATGCCATCTGCCCATGGGTGTCGAGCACCATGACCTTCTTGAACCGGTTCAGGAGAGTCTGAGCCGGGCGGTGCAGAGTGCAGAGCAGAATGCGCCCGTGTGACATGTCTTCCAGCGTTTCAATCACCCGTTCAGCATCACCTGAGGAGAGGCCGCTGATGGGTTCATCAATCAGGAAAACTTCAGAAGTGCCAGTCAGATCCAACCCCAGGTTCAGACGGGTGCGTTCACCATCTGATATGGTGCGTTCGCCGGCACGACCGACGGAGCGGTCTGCCAGATGACCGATACCTACAAAGTTCAGCACGGTGGAAACACGGCGCATGCGGTCGACATGCCCGAGACGGGGGCGTCTGGTAACGGAAGCCTGATACACATGCTCGCCCACGGTCATAGCCTCATCCAGAATATCTTCACGCGGGATGAAGGCAATATGCCGGCGCAGATTGACCGAATCAATAGTGAGGCGTTCGTTGTTGTAGGTAATGCTGCCAAATGAGGGTTGCAAATGACCGGCAAGCATGGAGAGCAGGGTGCTTTTACCAGAGCCACTGGGACCGAGAATGCATGCCATTTCACCGCGTTTCAGTGAGAAGTCGATATTATCCACCACTCGGCCTGCGCGCACAAAATCCCGGGTAAGGCCTCGGACCGTAAGAGAGGAAATAAGGTTTGTTTCTTCTTCCAGCACGCCGGATGAAAATCTGCATCGCAGGAATTGTACCCCACTTAACGCAATGAGGTCCCCATCATTGAGTGCCATTTCTCCCTTCACCGGGATGTCACCCACCGTAAGACTGTGAGAACTTCCTTCCAACACGCGTACAGTTCCTGTATTAGAAAGCCGCGAGTATGCCACTTCGAACACAACACCTGGTGCAAGCCCAGGTGTCAGCTTCAATGCATCTGAGCGAGTAAGGTAAGGAAGATTGGTGACCAGCACTTTGCGCTCTGCTGCATCCAGCTGGAAACTGCTGCCGATTGTTTCCGTATCGGCAAGGTCAACAAACGTAAAGGGTCCCTGGTCCTGAATATAAAAAGGCTCAAAATAGGAACAAGTATGTTTTTTATCAGCCTGCAAAGAAGCATTTCCTAAAATAAAAGGGACATCTTCCTTCAGGAGGTCAATTTCCACCTCTGTACCGAATGTGACTCGGGCCACGCAGTTGCGTGGCTTCTGGCGAGTCATGGAGATGCGGTCGCCGATTAACGAAAGGTAGTTAACCAGTTTAACACCGGTATTCTGGTATTGCAGCAGGGAAACAATGGTGCGATAACTGAAGAAACACGATTGCAACTCAACAGATTGCCGGGCAGAAAGCGGCAGGACTCCACCCTTACCCAGTACCTGGCCTCGCACAGATATGGGAGTTTCTGAATCGTTGATGATAAGAAGAAAATTAACGCATCGGATTGCGCGGAATTGGACATCATTTTCCTCAACCGGCAGTTGCACCGTGTTTCTACCGGGTTGCGTTGAAAAATTAATGCTCTCCATCGGGTGCGGAGCTGGTGCTCCGGGTGTCCGCATGAGATTTTCCAACATGGAGGCAACACCGGGAAGATTCAGCCCGAATGTAACCTCTTCAAATAAGGTGGGAGAGGTCAGATCGCCACCAATACGCAACAAAAGCGCGTAAATTTCCAATGCCAGGGATATCCGTTCAGCCTCCGTTCGACCAGATGCAGCCAGGGCCAGCGTAGCGGGCAGGGGATAAGCTGCTTCATATGCTGTTTTGAATCGTTCTGCAAGCCAGCTGTGCTCCACATTCGGGAAGTCATGGCGCAGGATATCCATAGCGGTATCCAGTTTATCCACACCGATATCCACCACCTGGCACATGATGGAGGCAAAAAGGTCTGTGATGATACCAGCATGAGAACGGCGAGTCTCGTCTTTAGCTGCAATGCGGTGCGGGGCCGTGTTCAGCAGAGATGCCAGAACGCTGCGCCCCCTCAGGATGCGCCGACGGAGCGAGCGGCGCATATAATTGGTATATGTCCTGATTCGCGGCGTTTTCATGAGTGGCACGAGTCAGACTTGCCGAATCCGGGGCAGCGTTGTTCCCAGCCCGGGAAGTTCCACTTATGGGGAAAATCCCGGCATTGTTGTGGTTTTACGGGCTGAATGCGGCATGTATTGTCAGCCTGCAGCATGATGCAGGCACCATCAGGAGCGTCAATCAGGGAGAGACCGCGACGATTCCTCTGCAAATGGCACAATTCATTGATAAAAGAGACTTCGTCCATACCGAGATAGGCCGCAATCGCTGTAATGTCTTCATCGGTCAGACACACGTTACCCTCCCAGCGGCAGCATGCACCGCAGCGCTGGCAGGAATGAATAATCTGGGGCTTTTCGGTCTCCATTTTATATTTCCCAAGGTTTACGGACAGATGCTGTAATGTGCGGGGGACGCACATAAATGGGTTCCGCCGGGCGGGACGCAGCCGTTGCCTGTTGTTCGGGTGTCATGGCAAGCCAAGTACACACAATGCCCGAGGCCGTTGGATGGAGATTTTCTTTCCTGGCGCTGGTAATACCGCGGTTGTCCAGCACACCCGCCGCTTCTGTGGTATAGATGGGGTGCGCGAGAGCCTGAACCTGCGCTGTGCTCATGACCTCGATTTTGCCGTCCGGGAGACGCACCGTCCACCCACCGCGCCGGGCATCGGCTACGACACAGGCATCTCCATCTGCCAATTGTGCCCAGGATTCAAGCGCAACAAGTTTCGCGCCGGTCACAGTGGCAATCCCTACACCTGCAGCCAGCGCAACACGTACGCCGCCGTAGCTTCCGGGACCAGCTCCGATGAGGATATAATCCGGCTGTTCTCCGTCAGATAGTGCATCCAGCGCTTGCTGGAGCGCGGGGAAAAGGAATGCGTCATGGTTTCGCTCCGCCACCCATGTAGACGTGTATATCTCTGCATCATGCCGCCAAAGGGAGACAGATGCTTGTGAAACGGAGGTTTCTATGGCGAGCAGAATCATGCCTGAGTCAGTTTAGCAGTCGTCCATTTACCGCGTGAAATGGTCTTCAGAACACGCAGCCCTGCGGCTTCTGCTGCTGCAAGAGTCTCTTCCGCCTGTGTATTCAGGATGCCCGATATAATCAGAATACCACCGGGCTTCATAGCTTGCAGCAAGCGAGGGAATGCCTTTTGCAACACGGTAGAGAACAGATTGGCCAGCACCACATCTGCCTGTTGCCCCGGAGCAGGAGTCCATTCAAACACATCCGCCTGGAAGAGATTCAGATTCTCCGCTCCGCCATTGCGTTCGATATTTCGGGCTGCCACTTCTACTGCCACCGGATCAAAATCGAAACTGATAGCGTGTGCTGCGCCCAGGCGCAACCCGGCAAGCGCCAGAACCCCGGTGCCGCAGCCGATATCAGCAAGCGTCCACGCTCCGGGGCTGAGAGTACGAACATGGTCACAGAGCATTCGCAGGCATGTGGAGGTGGTCGCGTGGTTACCTGTGCCGAAAGCTCGCTCAGCAGGGAAGGTGAGAATGATGCGGCGCGGGTATTTTGCCTGCAAATCAGCCAGTATGGAAGCGTCTGCCGATGCTGAAATGACTATTTTATCGCGAATGATGAGAGGCGGAGTGTTTTCCGGCGCAGTTGCTGCCACCCAGTCGGTTGTGGAGAGTTCTTCTATAGAGCCTCCATAACAGGCTTGCAAAACCAGCGCTTCCTCCATGCTTTCTGTATAAACATCAATGGAGATTCTGCTTGCCTGGAACCCCTCGGATATAACCGCACCCGGTAATTTACCGACGCGTTCCTGCCAGAGCGGTTCAGAATCAACTGCTGCATTCTTGTGCCATTGCCACATAATCAATAATGAAAGAATAAGTTACATTTCCAGGAAATCACCAGCCAGAGAGTTCGCAATTTCATACGGCAGGATGAAAAGCTGACCCGTTTCTACAAGCCGGCCATAGAAGAAAGGCGTGTCACTGTTGTACGAGGCCGGTGCAATTTCGATAGTTCTGGACTCTGGGCGTGTCTTTCGCGTCATGGATACCAGCGAACGCAGAATGTCCGCATCTGAACCGGTTTCCTGCAGCATTCCCTCGGGGGTATCTGTAATCATGCCGGCCTGTTCATCCTGTTCAATGACGGTGGATTCGACGTCGGAATAATCGGTTACCTCCAGGTCAATCTTTACACGGAAAGCGGGGTTCTGGAGGGCTGCCAATGCCTCTTCATCGGCTTCATCCAACCATTGGGAAACCTTAAGGTCCTGCAGACGGCGCAGATAAAAAGCTGCGCGATTGGGGTTAATGCGCGGCGTAATATCTTTTCCGTTGAGAGTACCGCTCCATGTTTCACTCATATACTCATAATCAAGCACTAAGGGCGCTTTCTGATAATCCAGAGTAATTCTGCGAACCGCAGATACATTAAAATGGAGGAGATTGCGACTCTTCCAGTTTTCCAGTCTCAGGGAAAGCTTGCGTGTAAACTTCGGGCTGAGCCGGTAAATGGAATTGGCTCCCATTTCCGTGCCATACCAGGTGCGGCGTCCTGTCTCCGGATTAATAATCCGGCTTATCAGATAAGTGCGGGCAGACCGGTCTTTAACCATGGGCAAATCGTGCCCGAAGAGGGTTGCTCTCACTACGCACGGGCGCGGCATGATGGAGAGAATATAATCAGGCGTATTTAATTTGTATTCTGCCAGCAAGGCGGACATGTCCGCCCCGGGCGCGGCATCTGCCACCACTTCTTCAACAGGAATCTGGCTCATTCCTTTGAGGAAGTTTGTGATGGTTTCATCTTCGGCCTTCTCGAAGCGTGTCGTGGCGGAGGCAACCATCCAGTTATCCGGCACCTTACTGTCTTCGTCTCCTGGTATCAGCAGCATGCGCATAGCTCCGCTACCATGAGTTGAGCGCAGAGAAAAACGGGAGACATCTGCAGCATCCAGTTCCGTGAATTTCATGGAACGGAGGGAGGTCAGCGTCATAGGAATCGCTGAGACAGTAGTCTGCTCACGCGCCATGCGTATCTGGGCCAGAGCCTTGCCCGGTAACACCGGCAGCTCACATACTGCTTTTATCAGTCTGGCATAGCTGCCCACGTGGCGGATTCTCGGTTCTGCCAGCAGAGTAAAGACAACAGGCCGGTCATTTATGATTGCGTGGCAGTATTTCTGATCATCTCCATTCTGGGTGAATGTGTCGTATATATTCAGGATATATGATTTATTCCCCCATTCTCCCTGAAGTGTGATGGTGTACAATGGTTTCTCCGGCAGAGTAACTTCAACGGCATCTTCCACGCGGGTTGCCTTCAGATTCTGGAGGCTCTGCACCAGTTTGTACACCTGGTCATCATCTGCGCCTGTGATTACAGGAGAAACGATAGTCCAGGGGGATTCTGTGCTGATGCGCTGGATTTTCAAATCGCCGGCTTCTGAGTCAGGCGAAGAAATGGTAATATGGCGCAGCAGGTCCGGGTCAAAACGGAAAGGATAGGGGTCTCGGAGTGCTTCCAGCCCATCTTTAAAAATGCTGAGGATATTTCCACTCACCACGTGGATGCGCTTATCGCGTCCGTAGAAATTGGTGCGCAGATAGGTGGTGGGTAACAAGCTCTGACCATCACCTGCATCCGCCAGCCATGGACTGGAACTGCCGAGCGTATAGCGGGCCACGGTTGTCAGGCTGTCTTTCCCCTGTGGGCGTTTCAGCGTAATGTGGTAGGGCGAGGTTTCCACGCCGAATTCGCGCATATTGTTGCGCGTAACGTTATTGAGGGGCAGGGTGTCAACCAGTTTAGCCTGAGCGGTGAAAGCGAATACTGCATCTGCTACTTCCGGAGCCAGTCTGTCCTTGAACGGTCTGACAATCCACCATGTTCCTTGTTCGTCTTTGGCACAGACGATAACATCGTGCAAATCCTGGATGCGCATCCAGCAGACTTCCTTAAGCTGGCTGAGATTTTCTTTTGAGAATAAGGGCATGCCCGGCTCAAAGCGATACCAGCCGGTAACGCGCGCGAGGTTGCCGTCGATGGCAAGAAACGTGGCCAGAGTTACGGCACCTGCCGCAAGCAGAGACAGCAAGATGGTGGGAAGAATTCTCATGTAAAGAAATTAGTGACGGCGAGTATTCCAGATGATGACTGCAACGAAGAACGCCAGCAGAGGCATGACAAGCAGCGTCAGATTCTCCAGCATGCTGCGGGTGTGGCGATTCAGGTCGATTTTCATGGTGAGGTCCTGATTCGCGCTCTTGCCTCCATATTCCGGGCGGCTGCACATCCATGCCCAGAGGGTGTGCATATAGTCACGCTGTTCCGTTTTTGCATTTTCTTTCGAGAGCATGTCTATATTGCCCATCACAATCATGGTGGAAAGGTTATTGGGGTCGCGGGGTGTACCACGAGTAACTGCAGCAGCAAGGCAGAGCGGTCCCAGACGGTCTTCACCCTGGGTGAATGAAGGTTCAAGATCAAGCCTGGTTTCACCGTAGTAGGCATCGGTTGAATGGAGCAGGGGATATGTGCTCAATTTGCGCATGGCTGCAACATTTTCATCCCCGTGTTCCAGCGTGAGGGACATGCACTGCCCCTCCACCAGCGTGGTTCCGTTCCAGAAAGCCTTGGTGCAGTTAAGCCCCTTGGGGAAAACCGCGCTGATGTCGTAATAAGCCCGCTTGCGGTCGCGCAGGAGCACACGGTCACTGTTGGGGCGGATTCCTTGCTCGCGCAGGAACCGGTACAAGCGAGGAAGTTTGTTGTTGACCGTGGGATCCAGCGCAACAAAGAAAGCATTTCTGCCGTCGCGCTCCCAGAATTCACGCAGGACAGACATTTCCTTATCTGTGAAATCTGACTGAGGTGAAATAATAATAAGGCCTTCTGCGTTTCTCGGCAGCACATCGATGTTGGCAATATCCACCCAGGAGAGCTGTATATTAAGCGCATTGGTGATATTACCGATGGATTCCAGCAGCGTCTGGTCATCCCGCGAAACACCACCTTTGCCTTCTACCACGCACATGTGGCGCATATTGCCTTCCACAGCCTCAGTAATGGCACCGCAGACTACCTCATCCATCATGAGAGCAACTGCACGGCGGCTTTCATCTGGCAGGGTCTCATACTTGATGAAGGATGTACCGGGACGAATACGCACATGCTGGCGGTCGCTGTGTCGCTCTTCAAAGGTCTTGATGGGAGTGTTGGGGTTCTTTCTGGCATCGATGATGCAGAGGTCCTGTTTGAACTCCACGCCATAGATCTGTGAAATTTCGCGAGCGCGGTTCGGCTGGCGTATGGGGTCAAAGCGTTCGATTTCAATTTTCCCATTTCCTACGCGTTCGTATTCCTCGAGCAATGAATACATGCGGGAGTAATTCGGCGTCGAGCGCTTAAACGCAAAGATGATACGCACGGGGGTGTCGCGTTTCTGAATCCGGTCGCTTGATAACACGTTTACGGTACGGTCAGAAATCGTATAACGCAAATCCTGAGAAAGGTCTCTGCGGGCATATTCATGACAACCTACATAGTTGCAGGCGACCACGATAATGGCCAGCAGAAGAAGATTCAGCCAGGCAAGCGGGTTGTATTTCTGCTTGCGGGCGTCAGGATGACCAGTATAAGTCTTTTTTTTCATATTGCCGGTAAAAGATGCTATTCAATTATTAACGATGCCAGCGGCGATAGTCCACCACGCGTTTTGTCAGGGCTAATGTAAACACCGTCAGGCTTACGTACAGTACGATGGGGCGTGTATCCATCAGACCGCGCGTGAAGGAACTGATCTGTTCGGATATGGACATGTAATGGAATGCCGGAGCTGCCGGGAATTCGCCCCAGAGTTCAGGCACACGCCCCATGAAGTAGTAGATGATGATAACGCAGGTGCAGACGATGCCGGCTATAATCTGACTTCTGGTAAGAGAAGAACAAAGAAGCCCGAGCGAAATAAAGAAACTACCAGAGATGAAGAGGATGCTGATGGGGCCGTACCAGTCGACCGGGGTGTAATTGATCCGGCCTTCCGGGACAACGTCGTATCGGATGCTGGTGTATAGATTGCCCAGATCGCTCATGCTCGGATATAACAGCATGGGAAGCCACAGAATCGTGTAGAACACAAGGGAGGCAAGGTATTTTCCAATCACAATCTGGGTGGTTGTCACTGGTGCCGTCAGCAGCCCTTCCATCGTGCCATGACTTTCTTCTTCTGCCATGGAGCGCATCGTTACCAACGGGAAAATAAAAATGAAGAAAAACCAGAAGTTAACATTGTCCAGCATGTAGTACATGATGCTCTCACCGGTGGCCTTACTCATGGTCTGGATGGCGGTCTGCAACCAGAAACCCTGCATAGCTATGGCGCATGCCAGGATGACCCAGCCGAAAGGTGTGCAGAGGAAACTCTTGATTTCTCTTGCAAAAATGGTACGCAGTGTATAAAACCAGCTGCGGGTGCGGGAAATGGATGTATTGGCGTTTTCCGACATAGATATTGAAACGTTAGTCTTTTCGGGTCATTTCTACGAATACATCTTCGAGGCTGGGTATATGCCGATAGATGTGACGCATGGGGAAATGGTGTGCTGCAATGATAGCTGCTGCTTTTTCTCGTGTGTCTGTCCCCGGTTCTGCGCGTACAATGACGTGGTGCCAGCCGCCGGGCAGGGTGTCTTCCACTATTACTTTCTTAACCGGAGCAAAATCTTCCAGCTCTTTGACTACAACATCCAAATCGCCCTTGAATTCAATAGAAACACGACCAGCTGCGCGAAGCCCTCGCGTCAGATTGGTCGGGGTGTCGTTCGCTTTAATCTTGCCCTGGTCGATGATGATAACCTTATTGCAAATCATTTCCACTTCACTCAGGATGTGTGTGGAAAGAATAACGGTGTGTTCTTCGGCTAATGAGCGCACTAATTCCCGAATCTGTCGTATCTGATTGGGGTCCAGACCGTTAGTAGGTTCGTCAAGTATAAGCAAATCCGGGTTGCCCAGCAGCGCATCTGCCAGTCCGACTCGTTGGCGGTAGCCTTTGGAAAGCGTGCTGATGAGGTTCTTACGCTTGGGCTCAAGTCCGCAGCGATCCACAACCCAGCCGACTTGCTGGCGCACGGATTTGCCACATATGCCTTTGAGGCGTGCGCGGTACTCCAGATACTGCGTTACGCGCATGTCATCGTACAACGGCACATTTTCAGGCATATATCCCAGATGCCGGCGGGATTCCAACGGCTCGTCGATGATATCGTGCCCGGCAATGCTCGCTGTGCCGGCTGTCGGAGGCAGATATCCGGTCAACATTTTCATTGTAGTTGTCTTTCCTGCGCCGTTCGGGCCAAGAAATCCGACAATCTCTCCTTTTTCAATCGAAAATGTTGCATCCTGAACCGCCGTAAAGCGTCCAAAAACTTTATGCAGATGCTCAACTGTCACCATACTCATAAGCGCGAAGCATTTTAACAGCTTTTCCGGCTATTTCAAGCTGATTCTTTCCTGCTGCCGCAAACTAGGTTTTAATTACGCATTACGCATATTATGCGTAGTTGTAAATTTCTTTTTTTTTCCTTTCCTGTCGCGATTCTCTCTTGACTATGCCCTGATGCGAGGAGTAGTATGATGTTCTATGGTGAAATGCACAATAAAATATGAAGGAGGTTTGCACTGCTCATTGGAGCACGGTCCGTCTGGAGCACAGGCAAGCACAGATGCGCCGGTAGACAACCGCGGCAAAGGAGAATCGTTTTCTCCTACGGATATGATGTGCTGCGCCATGGCTGCGTGCATGGAAACAATCATGGGCATATACGCAGCGGACAACGGTCTTGATTTAAGCGGTACGGTAATTACCGTAGAAAAAGAGATGAGCGCCAATCCGCGCCGCATAGCTCGCATTGTAACAGAAATTACCGTACCCCTGCCCGAAAACAATCCGCACAAAGACGCGCTGCTTGATTGCGTCATGGGAAGCCCTGCCATGCGCAGCCTGCATCCGGACATTGAAGTCCCGCTTACCTGGAACTGGATAGGCTGAACATGAAACGCCTGAGCTTCATCTACGCCGCAGCCCCGTTAACGGTGGCGTTGAACACCCTTCCAGGTATGCTGGATGGAGCGTGGCGGGTGATTCTTGCAGGCATTCTGGCGATTGCGCTCTGGGCTGTGGTATGGGTGCGCGTATACACAAACAAGAAACTGCGCCCGGAGTTTGCCATTCTGATTATACTGCCAGCTCTTTGTCACCACATTCTCGGGGCATGTAATCCAGAGTTTGCTGCGACATTTCAAACCCCTGGATGGCAGAATTTCAATTTCTTCCTGTGGCTTGCCAGCATCATCGTCATGATACGAGCTCTTCTTCCCACACCCCGGGAACATAAAGGCCGGCTCGTGTCGGATTCAGTTTTTATCTTTATGTCAATCATCAGCGTCACCTATGGATTAAGCTGTTGGATGACAACGCATGTAACCTTTTAAACACCAATAAACTAACATATATGAAACGTAGTCTCTACCTGCTTACTGCCGGCCTGATTCTCAGCTCCTGCACCGAACCCGGTGATGTTGTAACCGGACGCGCCCGCATTATCTTGAAAAACCAGCCGGCAACATACGCCACCCCTGCCCCTGTGGCAGTAGCCCCAGTGGTGACACCTGCGCCAGTTGTAGTTGCACCGACACCAGCCCCGGTGGTGACGCCTGCGCCAGTTGTAGTTGCACCGACACCAGCCCCGGTGGTAACAGCCGCGCCTGTCGTGGCAGCTGCTCCAGCTCCTGTGGCAACAGCCCCTGCACCGGCACCTGCACGCCCGATTGTAGCGCAGAACCAGCCCGCATATATCGCGCCCTCGCCGGCACCAGCACCTGCTCGTGTAACCAGTGTACCCGTTGCTAAACCAGCTCCTGCAGTTGTATACAATGCCCCCGTAGCCGTCCAGCAGCCCCAGGGTACTCAATATTATGTAGTGCAACCCGCACAGCCCGCAGTTCAGCGCCCGGTGTACAACCGCACTGCTGTATCCCAGCAGCAGCCTGCGGTAGGTGCCCCCCGTGGTGTCAACTGGAATCAGCCGCAGACAGCCCCTGCCGCCCGCAGATCCTTCCCGATTATGCCGGGGCAGAATCGTGGCCTTCGTTTCCGTCGCCAATACTAATAACTGCGTGTTATGCCCAAACAGCGGCTGGACGTACTGGTGGCTCAGCAGGGACTCTGCGATTCACGGGAACAGGCACAGCGCCTCATTCTCGCTGGTGAGGTGAGCGTTAAAGGTCAGGTTATCACCAAACCCGGCACAAAGGTGGATGATACCCTGCCCATTACCGTGAAAAACAAACCCCGGTATGTCAGCCGCGGTGGGCTTAAACTGGAAGGAGCACTCAAAGCCTTCCCGGTGAAGGCAGAAGGCAAGATTTGTCTTGATATCGGCTCATCCACAGGCGGTTTCACCGATTGTCTGTTGCAAAATGGCGCTCAACGTGTTCACGCTGTGGATGTAGGCACCAACCAACTGGTGTGGAAACTGCGCAATGACCCAAGAGTCATTGTTAAGGAACAGTTCAATGCCCGCTATATGACCCCCTCGGATTTAGGGGAGAAAGTTCAACTCATTGTAAGTGATGTCTCCTTTATTTCCCTGACCAAGATATTGCCAGCTGCGTATGAGTGTCTGGAGGATAGGGGAGATATGCTGGTTCTCATCAAGCCGCAGTTTGAATTACAGCCAGAAGATATCGGACCGGGCGGCATCGTGCGTGACCCGGAGTTACACCAGCGAGCCGTAGAAAAGATACGTCTCTTTGTGACCGAAGAATTGAAGCGCGAATGGTGCGGCGTGGCTGATTCCCCCATTACCGGAATGGAAGGAAACAAAGAGTTTCTAGCATGGTTGCGCTAAAGCTTAGCATGTAGTAACAGCTTCGCTGTCTATCGCTACCAGATTTTTCAAATAAAGGTGCTCGGGCAATTGCAAGCCCGGGTCCTTTTGTAATATGGCTGCCGCTTCCCGGCTGGCGCGGTGAAGCAGGCGTGTATCTGCCAACCATTCGGGGAACTCTATGCTGCCCATGCCGCTCTGCGCCGTTCCCAGCACGTCTCCCGGGCCGCGAAGCCGGAAATCTTCTTCTGCGATTTCAAAGCCATTGAGCGTGCGGCACATAATTTCCAATTTTTCTCTGCCCGGTTCTCCGGCCTTGGCAGAGGATAGCAGAATGCAGTAGCTTTTGTGCTGACCGCGGCCTATACGGCCGCGCAACTGGTGAAGCTGCGAAAGACCGAAGCTGTCCGCATCATTAATAATCATGATGCTGGCATTCGGAACATCCACCCCGACTTCCACAACCGTGGTTGCCACCAGCAACTCAGTCTCTCCTGCAGAAAAATGCTGCATAACAGCCTCTTTTTCATCGGCTGACATGCGGCCATGAAGCAAACCTATGCGCCGCTGTGGAAAGATTTCCTGCCAATGCGCCAATTCACCCATGGCGCTGCTTTGCTTGCGGGTATCACTCTCCTCCACCAGAGGGGAAACGACGTAAACCTGCCTCCCTGCATCCATCTGTTCTGCCATGAAAGATATGATACGCTTCATATTGGCAGGATTCCGCAGAGCCGTTACAATCTCTCCCCTGTTTGCAGGAAGTTCGTCAATGACAGACACCTCCAGGTCACCGTAGAGTGTGAGCGTCAGCGTCCGGGGAATAGGAGTCGCAGTCATCACCAGGACATCCGGGTTGTCCCCACTGGCAATGAAGCGTTCGCGTTGTTCTACGCCGAATTTGTGCTGCTCATCAATAACAGCGAGACCGAGGTTAACCGGACGGTTCTTTTTGAATAACAATGCATGTGTGCCGACAATGATGCGGGGAGTGCTGTCATACTCCCCCTGCTCCAGCAGCACCCCCGTATCATCCTTGTGTTCAGAGGTGCGCAGAGATACCTGAACATCTGTGTGTTGCAGCAAACGGCAGAAATTGCGGTAGTGCTGTTCCGCCAGAATCTGGGTCGGGGCGAGCATGGCTGCCACTTTACCGCTGCCTACAGCAAGAAGCATAGCGCAAAGCGCCACCAGTGTTTTGCCGCTGCCCACATCTCCTTGCAGCAGCCGGTTCATTTGTTTCCGGCTCGCCATGTCTGCCTGAATCTCCTGAATGCACCGCATCTGAGCCTGCGTCAGCTGGAACGGCAGAGACTGGATAAGCTCTTCCATGTAGGCAGGACAGGAAGCCGTTACCTGCCCTTTGCGCTCCTGAAGTCTGTGCCTGCGCCAGGCAACCCGGAATTGTTGCTCAAAACATTCAGACAGAGCAAACCGCAAGCGCGCGCGGCGGTGCTGCTCTTCGGATTCCGGGAAATGGATATCGCGCACAGCTTGCCAGAACGGGTAGGCCGGTGCTACATCGTATCCGGGAGTCGGCAGGTTGGGTGATAGTTGTTGCAGTGCATTCCAAACCAGTGCACGGTAACTACGCGCAGAAATGCCAGCCACACTCTTGTAGATAGGAACGATGCGGTCAGTATGAATCGGCGCGGTGTTAGCGGAGGGAATGGTAGCGGCAAAGCCAAGCCCTCCCATGGCTGCTTCCACAAGTCTGCGTCCTGCATCTTCATCATCCATGATTTCAAAATCAGGGTTTGCAATGGTGAGTTTACCCCCATAAACCCTGATTTTTCCATAAATAGAAAGATTCATGCCGGTTGCCAGCAACTTGGCAACATAGGGCATATTAAACCAGCGAAGATACAATCGAGTACCATGAGGGTCTCCCTGTGTGCCGACCGTTGCTTCAAAATAACGCTTGTATGAAAACCTCCAGGCGCAACTCAAAACATGAACCCGGGCACAAACGGTATCCCCATTCTCCACCAGGTGCAATTCCGTGGAGCTGCGCCTGTCTTCATAGCGCCGGGGTATGCGCCTGAGGAGTTGCTGTACTGTGCGTATTCCTGCTGCGTCAAATGCCTGCAGCTCGCGCCGGGAAACGGTCCCCAGCGCAGATATCAGGGATTCCGGCTGCAGGCACGCATTCATCAGCGGTTGGATTTACCCTGGTTAATGCAGCGGTAATAATAGTCAACCCGGCTGTGGAACCATGCCCACTTGGGCCCAGGACGCCCATTGGTCAGCAGGGGTGCCGGACAGTTTTTGCGCGTCCAGTGGTAGTGAGGCACGACGCGACGCAGGTTGATACCATAGCGTTTCATCAGCACAGCGGTCAGCTTGGCGGCTCTGTCCCATGTGCGGAAATGGTTGTGCCCTTTGTTTTCGCACTCGCACATTTCGATGCCGATGGAGTTATGATTACCCGCCGGAGTTCCGGCATGCCAGCCGGTTTCACGCAGTGGCAGATTCTGCACGCACATGAACTGGTCAACCGTAAAATGCCAGCTGCGGTTTGTGAATGCACCGCGGCAAAGTGCGCGGGAGTGCTGCATGGCGGTAGATGAAGGTGAATGGTTTGCTGTGCTGTGAATTGTGATGAAAGCGGGATTTAACCGGCGGGCTCCGCGACGCTGGCGGGAATTAGACGGCATAATGCGCACCTTGATGTTCACTTCTCTGGCAAGCCTGGCTATACTACGCTGAACAAGCGGTGTTGCCACTGTCTTGAATCGCACAGCCCTGGGGGTACGGAGATAGGAATTCCCCCCCTGTTGCTGGCACGCAGTAAAGACTGAGGCAAAAGCCAACAGAGAAAAGATGATGAGTTTTCCGAAGCGTGCCATGCACGTATTCTGCCATTCCTGCACCGGCTTGGCAAGTTCAAATGGTGTCGTGCAGCAAGTTTTCAGGGCTTACTCACGAGAACCCTTCCATTGGTTTTGCCCTGCTTTCATCTATAATTTTATTGCGTGCTGCAGCATCCTGTGATAATGTGATGCTATGTTAAGATTCGTTAAGCTTCTTTCTCTCTTTATATTTTTCAGCGGTGTATCCACCGCAGAATGGACATCTCCACACGATTTACAACTAGAGGAAAAAGCACCCAATGCTCTGATTCCCTTTCCCCGGGAAGTGAGCTGGGAAAAAGATACAATCAAGCTTCCCAGTGCGAAAAACTGGGAACTTAAAGGTAAAGCAGTCAAGCTGAAATCCATTAAGATTGCGTGGAAGGGACTGCTGCAGGATATTAAAGGCTCAGCAAAAGGCAAACTTACAGTCCAGCTGAAGGACGCCGGCTCAAAACTGACAAATGAGCAGAAAGAAGAAGGTTACATTCTTACCGTTCAAGATAAACAAATTACAATTGAAGCAAAAAGAATCTCCGGATTCTTTTATGGACTCCAGACGCTCAGGCAGCTCGTCCAAGGCAAGAAAATGCTGCCTCAATGTACCATAAAAGACTGGCCTGCATTCCGCTACCGAGGCTTCATGCAGGATTCCGGACGCAATTTCCGCAGCATCGAACGGTTAAAGAAAGAAATTGACCTTGCCTCTCGGTTAAAAGTCAATTTATTTCACTGGCATCTCACCGACCACCACGGCTGGCGAATCCAGTGTAAGAAATACCCGGTGCTGAATGAGGAAAAGACTCGTGAACGAGACCACAAGGATACATACTCATACGCAGAAATTCTTGATTTGTTCGAATATGCCCATGCTCGCAGGGTGCAGATTCTCCCGGAAATGGATATGCCCGGGCACAGCAAATATTTCAGCAAAGCTTTCGGATTCAACATGGAATCGCCAGAAGGCATGAAGATATGCGCCGACCTCATCAATGAATTCTGCCAGGAAATTCCCAGGAATGTCTGCCCATGGGTCAGTTTCGGTGCAGACGAATGTAAAATTGCCAATGCTGAGCAGTTTGTCAACATGGCATGCGAAACCATCAAAGCACACGATCGAGACCACGCCCAATGGGCTGGTGGTCACGATCTCAAAGTTCATGCAGACTCCATTCAGAAACGCTGGGCCGAGGGGTATAACGGATGCGTAAAATCGCTTTCGAACCTTACGGGGCGTACTCTGGACTACGCAGTCGGCTATTCGAATGTCTATCCTCCGGCCATGATGGTGCGTCGCTATTTCTTCATGCGTCCGTGTGGCGAAGCAAAGGGCAGTGATCAGGCACTCGGTGTGGTGTTGGGAATCTGGCCGGATGGCAGGGTGGATAAGAAGGAATGGATTCCCGGCATGTGCAACATGTGGCCCTCAATGTGTGCCATGGTGGAACGCGGCTGGTGCGGCGGCGATGGCGAGGGCGACGCTTTTGTGCCTGATTTGCCAGCGCCTGACACAGAACCAGGCAAGGCATATCACCTTTTCCAGAAACGTATGGCCAGCATTGCTAAAACCATTTTCAAGGGAGAAGACTTCCCCATGTGGACAGAAAGCACACTGAGCTGGACACTGGTGGAACCGCAGCCCTCAACCGATGCAGACAAACTGCGCGAAGCTGTTCTTAAAGGAAAGCTTGAGGGGCTTACCACTCGCCAGGTGCATGGGTCAAACATCTATTTCCGCACGCGCGACGGTTCTGGAAACCAAGGACTGTATCGTACCGCCAAGACAGGAGTAACCGTATGGGCTATAACCACTATCAAAGTGAATAAGGACGGCAAATACCCATTCATGATTGGCTTTGATGCTCCGGAACGCTCCAACCGCCGGTGGACTGGTGTCCCTCAAAATGGGCAATGGAGCCAGGCGGGGACCAAAGTCTGGATTAACGGCAAGGAAGTCCGCAACCCTCGCGTTTACAAGCTGGCGGGGCAACGAACCGAACCAAGAAAAATATGGGGCTTCGAAAATCCGCTGGATCTGGAAGAGGTGTGGTGGATGCTCGGACCGACTGAATTAAATCTGAAAAAAGGGGAAAACACCATCATTATTGAACAACCATACCCTGGCTATCATCTAGACTGGAGTATTGGATTCACGCCGCTTTTCAAACATAAGTAAGGCATGACACCCAACAAAACACGATGAACACGCAAGATTCTTGACTTTCCTGCGTATTCATAGTAGACACATAGTCGACAACAGTACATCACGCATATGAAAAAGACGTACATCATGATTCTGGCCGGTCTGGCCATTGCTGGCGCCACCACTACCTACTGCTTCTCCCAGAGCAACCAGGAAGTGCCGGTGACCACCCCTGCCCCTGCAGAAGCCGTCATCGCCGCTGAGGCCGCACAGGCTGCCGGTGCACCCGTAACTGCCACTACTATTTCTGAAGAGGACGCCAAAAAGGCATTCTCCTATTTCATCGGTTACCGCTTCGGTCAGGAAGTTTCTGCCGGCGCAACCACCCTTACGGCCGATGACTTCGACAAGGACACCTTCTTCCAGGCTCTTCAGGATAGTCTTACCGGCCAGCAGCCCAGCATGGACCAGTCCATGATTGAGGCCGGCATGAATGCCTTTGTGTTGACCATGCAGAAGCGCGAAGCCGTTAAGGCAGAGGCCAACCTCGCTGCAGGCAAAGCTTACCAGGAGGAATATGCCAAGGGTGAAGGCGTGACCAAGACCGAGAGCGGCCTGCTCTACACCGTCATCACCCCCAGCGAAGGTCGCAAGTATGACCCCGCCGTAGATGGCGAGGGTGCTATCTGCAACGTGACCTATGAGGGCAAGCTTATCGACGGAACCGTATTCGACAAGAGCCCCGCTCCCATCGATATGCCCATCGACCGCGTGGTGCCCGGTTTCTCTGAAGCCCTGAAGCTCATGCCCGTTGGTTCCACCTGGGAAGTGTGCATTCCCTCCGAACTGGCATACGGTCCCCAGGGACCTGCCCCCATCGGCAACAACAGCACGCTTGTGTTCACCATTACGCTCAACAGCATCACCAAGGCTCCCGAGCCCGATATGAACGCCCGTTCCCTGCAGCAGCTTCCCCCCGAGATTATGCAGCAGCTCCAGCAGCAGGGCCTGGAAATTCAGCCCGATGACGCCGCAGAAGAGCCTCTGCCTGCCCCGGCCGAAGAAGTGCCTGCCGCTCCCGCAGCAGAAACACCCGCAGCCCCTGCCCCCGCAGAGGAAGCGGCATCTCCGGCCTCCCCTGCCACGCTGACGGAAGCAGAGAACTTCTAATCGGTTTTGAACCATTTCTTTTCGGGCACCCCGCAGAGATTCTGCGGGGTGCTTTTTGTACGCGAGCGTGACAAGCTTTTTGTTTGCAAAAAAAGCCGGGTAAGAGTAAACTGGCACCGTGAAGTGGACATCTGCCAGAATCTTTGTTCTGAAATCGGCAATCATCGGCACAACCCTTGGTTACTTGATTCTTGATTTATGGTTATTGCGCGGACCCATGTATGGTTTTCTGCACAAGGATAAACTGTCAGCAGAGGCTGCCGCTGTTGTGTATGGAGAGCGCATATCGCACGCTCAGCTTGCGCGCCATAAGGTCGAGCAGGAAGCCATTTCTGGCAAGGATAAGGTCAATATCGCCATGATGATGGATCTGGTGCGAGCCTCGCTGCTGCGTCTTCGAACCCGTTATAATGACAACCAGTTACCCCATGATCGCGCAGCTGCCGCGAAATTCGTTCAAGAGCTGTCCACCCGGGCAGGAAACGATGCTCTCTTTGAACAACAACTTGCCTCCCAGGGATACACACGGAGGCAGTTTACAGACAAGGTGGAAGCCCGACAGATGGAACTGGCACTGCTGGAACGGAATCTGGCACCCCAATCGCAGGTGGATAATGCCGCCATTATGGCCCACTACAAGTTAATCAAAGACGAACTCACCATACCAGCCAGTCGCCCGGTGAAGCACATCTTCATATCCACACTGCACCGCAGCGATGATGATGCACGCCGCGCGGGTGAACTGGTGATGTCACGGCTGGAGTCAGGCGAAGGCTTTGCGGAACTGGCAGCAGAGATGAGTGATGACACAGCCACGGCGCAACGAGGCGGTAACCTGGGCACCGTCTATGATGATGCCCATATCACACTGCCGGAGCTGAATCTCTTCGGGGAACAAGCCCTGCCTGCAGGATGCCCGAGTCTGGTTAAAAGCAAGTGGGGCTGGCATGTGGTACTGCCCGGTCCTGTTACTCCGGCATACACGCCATCGCTGGATGAATGCCGTGAGACCCTGCGCACCGCCATCATCAGCGCGCAGCGAGAAATCGGGGTTAACACTTTTTTCGATACCCTCATAAAAGAAGGGATGCAACAGAAACACATCAAAATTCATGTCAAGTAACAGCATCACTGTTTCCCGCGCCGCTAAAGGACTGAAGGGCACCCTCACCGTACCTGGCGATAAGAGTATTTCCCACCGCGTGGCCATTCTGGGGGCTTTGGGTAATGGCACTATGCAGGTGCGTAATTTCCTTTGCAGCGAAGACTGCGTGAACACCCTGCGGGCCATGCAACAACTCGGGGCCATCGTGGAAAACAGTGATTGCCCGCAGAACTTTTCGCTTACCGGTACAGGCATGCGCCCCACTGCCCCCACAAGAGATATTGATTGCGGCAACAGCGGCACAGGCATGCGACTCATGGCGGGCGTGCTGGCATCCCTTCCTTTCCGCAGCCGCATGTTCGGCGATGCATCGCTGAGCTCCCGCCCCATGAAACGCATCATTGACCCGCTGGGCAGCATGGGTGCACGCATTGCCGCATGTGGAGAAAAGCCCGGTTGTGCGCCGCTGGAAATTGAGGGAGGCAAACTGACCCCCATACACTACGATTTACCCATGGCCAGCGCCCAGGTGAAAAGTGCAGTGCTGCTGGCCGGTATGCTGGCGGAGGGGCGTACTTCTGTACACCAGCCTGCTATCACCCGTGACCACACGGAGCGTCTGTTCGAGCATTTCGGTATCCCCTGCTCCGTGTCTGAAGATGGGCTTGATATCGCCGTTGACGGTCCGGTTGTCCCCACCAACAAGGATATCACCGTTCCGGGTGATATCTCCAGCGCTGCTTTCTGGCTGGTAGCCGGCAGCATCGTGCCGGGCAGCATGCTCACATTGCTCAACGTCGGACTCAATCCCACCCGGGACGCCATCATCACCGTACTGCGCCGCATGGGGGCGGATATCCGTATCTCCAACCGCACAGACTGCGGCGAACCTTTTGGGGATATCACCGTTTACGCTCCGCAGCAGCTTACCGCTACAGAGGTGCTGAAAGCCGAAATTCCGAATCTCATCGATGAAATTCCCGTGCTGGCAGTAGCTGCTGCTTTTGCAAAAGGCACTACGCGTATCCGCAACGCAGCCGAGCTGCGAGTCAAGGAGAGCGACCGCATCGCCACAGTTGTGGGCAATCTGCGCGCAATGGGGGCGCAGGTGGAAGAGTTCCCGGATGGTATGGAGATTACCGGCGGTGCGCCTCTGCACGGCGCAACCATGGATTGCTTCGGAGATCACCGCATTGCCATGAGCTTCCTCATGGCAGGATTGAATGCGGATGGAGAAACTACACTACTCAACTGCCACAGCATCAACACCTCCTACCCTGGATTCGAAGAGCATCTCCGCTCCCTCACTCAGGCTTGAAATCATGGCGAGAATCACCCAGGAATGTGCCGCACGCATTAAGGACTCTGCCGATATCGTGGAGCTTCTGGGGCGCTACGTGCAGCTGCGCCGCGCAGGTAACTCCTGGAAAGCATGCTGCCCGTTTCACAGCGAAAAAACACCCTCGTTTCATGTGAATCCGGCGCGACAGTCATTCCATTGCTTCGGCTGTGGTGTGGGGGGCGATGCCATCAAATTCATCATGATGTTCGAAAACCTCGATTACCCTACCGCTCTGCGCCGCCTGGCTGACATGAACGGTATTCCGGTCATCGAGGAAGAGGAAAACCCGGAAATGGCCCGCCAGCGCCGCATGCGCGCCCGCGTGGTGGAAGTCAACACCCTGGCAACCGATTATTACCACCGCAAACTCTGCCGGGACGCCGCCGCCGGACATGTGCGCGAGTATCTGAAAAAACGAGGTTTCGGCATTGAAATTGCCCGAGCCTGGCAGCTTGGCTGGGCCCCGCCGGAGTTTCACGAGTTTGCCCGGCTTGCCCAATCCCGCAGCATGGATGACCGGCTGCTGGCAGAAGCATACCTGCTGGGCCGTGGACAGCGAGGTCTCTACCCAGTATTCAAGGACAGACTCATGTTCCCCATTCACAATGTGCGTGGCGAAGTGGTGGGATTTTCCGGTCGCATTATCCAGGAGGGACAGGATCCGCGCAAATACGTGAACACGGCAGATACTGCAGCCTTCCACAAAGGTGAGCTTCTCTTCGGGCTTTATAAAGCTACCGGTCCCATCGGCAAGGCGGGCATGTGCGTGGTTGTCTGTGAGGGGCAGCTCGACGTGATTGCCTGCCACGAAAAAGCCGATATCCGTAATGCCGTGGCGGGGCTTGGCACAGCGTTCACCGATGAACATGCCAGAATCCTCCGAAAGTACGCCAAAAAGGCTATTCTCTGCTATGATGGTGACAACGCCGGCATCAAGGCCAGCGAAAAAACCTTCCGCAAACTCGCAGCCGCAGGGCTGGAGGTATACCACGCCAGCCTGCCACCGGGAGAAGACCCTGACTCCCTCATCGGCAGCAAAGGTCCGGAGGCTCTGCGCGAAGCCATCGACACCGCCCGCCCGTATCTGGAAGTGCGTACAGGCCAGGAACTCGGTATGATTCAAGGTGATGCGAATGCCCGTGCTGCGCTTATTCCCCGCATGGCCGATTTAGCTGCCGAAATTACTGACCGCAACCGCCGCGATGTAGCCGTTGCTGATTTAGCAACCCGTTTAAACACAGGCCTGGAATCCCTGCGGGAAACAGTCGAAGGAATCATCCGCACCCGGAAAACTGCGCCACAGAGCCCGCAGCCTGAACCCGTATGGGAACCCGGGGAAGAGGAAGAAATGAGCACCAGCGACTTGATGCAGGATGCACCCGTGCGCGTGGTCCCCATTACCCTGCACCGCGCTATTCACGACCTCCTTTTCCTGGCTGCGGTCAATGCCGAAGCTCAGTCCCTGCTGCTGGAGCGCATTGAAGAACTTCAGGAACCCATCCGCTGGCTTTCCGGCGGCGTGGTGCTCCAGCGTTTCATGGAATCCCTGCCTACCCCCGGCAATGAGGAAGCCTGGCAGTCGTTCATTGCCAAACTCCCGCCGGAACAGGCTGCAGCTTTGCGTACATTCGAGCACTCTCCGGTGGATATTCCCAACATCCACATCACCGTAGATTCCACCTGCGCTAATGCCGCTCTGTCTGCCATCAAGGCCAATGTGGACCAGCTGCGCTCCCGTGTCAATACACCCGGTATTTCGCTCGAAGAAGCCGCAGCCCTCATGCAGGAAATGAATGAACTCCAGAAGCTCATCAATACCGCGACATAAAGTCATTTGCTGTACATATGAACTTAACGCCAGCCATGGTGGTGACTCCTGTGATGGTGATGTCCGCCGCCGTGGTAAAAACCGTGGCTATGGTGGTGATGCAGGCAATGGCAACTGCTCAGGCAAAGGGCTGCTACGGCCATGAGGAGGCTCACTTTAAGTAATTTCTTGTTCATGGTTCTGAATCTGAGTTATAGGTTCATGTGATACATCAGGCGCGTCGAGAGCCTGGGCGCTTTTCTTTACCCTTATTCTGAGCCACAGGCTTTTTATTGTTCTGCGGCTTATGCTGTGCTATGGGTTTATGATTATGCACCGGCTTATGCTGTGCCATGGGTTTATGATTATGCGCCGGCTTATGCTGTGCTACTGGCTTCGGCCGCTGAGACGGTTTATGGTGCACCACCGGCCTGGGCTGAGGCGAAGAATTGTGTACGACGACTACCGGTTCAGGAGCGGGCTTGTGGTGTACCACCACTTCCCTGTGCACAACTTCTTTGTGCACGACAGGGCGGTGTATTACGGGCAGCGCTGCACAATGAGCGCTCAGGTTATGTATGAAACTCACATGGTCGCAACTGCAGAGACTGAGGCTGACCACGCTGCAAACTAACATCACTTTATAAAAGTTCTTGTTCATAATTCCGGGAGACAAGGTGTTGTGCCTGTACATTTACCTAGCGCACCAGCTTTTTGTTTTTATTTGAATTTTTCAAATAGTATAACAAAGGATGATGAAAAACCAGAATGAGCTTGTATAGGAAAGCGGAATCTGCTACGCTCTTGCCGCGCTTCGAATCATGGCAGAAAAATTCGACATCAACAGCCTGAACGCCGCTCAGAAACAAGCGGTGCAGACGCTCAACGGTCCGGTTCTCATTCTTGCAGGTGCCGGCACAGGTAAGACACGCACCGTCACCTGCCGCATAGCCAACATGATTGCAAAGGGCGTGAATCCGCGCGGCATTCTTGCCCTTACCTTCACCAACAAGGCTGCCAATGAGATGGCAGACCGCGTAGCCGGGCTTGTTGAGCGCAAAGCTGCCCGTCAGATGACCGTCTGCACCTTCCACTCGCTCTGCGTGCGCATTCTGCGGCAGGATATCGGCCGTCTGGGATACAAGGAAAACTTTTCCATATACACCGGAAGCGACCAGAGCGGGCTGCTGAAGCGTCTCATCATGGAGTATGGAGCCCGGCGCGAGAAGCTGGAACCTGCACAGGTACTGGCGGAAATGTCGCGAGTGCGCAACAACGGGCTGGATATAGACAACATAGAGGACACCCTCATAGCCGCCGTATCCAAGGCGTACATGCGGGAGTTGAAAGCCCAGAATGCTGTAGATTTCGATGACCTGCTCATCCTCACCGAGCGGTTGCTGCGCTGCTACCCTACCGTGCATGAGAAATGGAACAAGCGGTTCTCCTATATCACAGTAGATGAGTTCCAGGACACCAATTCATTGCAGATGAGTCTGCTGCGACAGCTGGTGGGTCCTGAGCATAACGTATGCGTGGTGGGTGACGATGACCAGTCTATCTACGGCTGGCGCGGCGCACAGATTTCCAACATCCTCGATTTTGAAAGTTTCTTCCCGAACCCCACGGTCATCAAGCTCGAAGAGAACTACCGCTGCACCAGGCAGGTGCTCGACTGCGCCAATATCCTCATCCGCAACAACGCAGGACGCCGAGACAAAACGCTGCGAACCAACAAGGAGGGCGAATACCCCGTGCGACTCATGGCCATGCCCGGCTCACAGGAAGAAGCCGAATTCATTGCTGATGAGATTGACCAGCTGCGCGCCCGACAGAACCTGCCATGGGAAGCCTTTGCCATCCTCTTCCGCGCCAATGCACAGAGCCGCGCACTGGAAATGGCCATGCGCGAACGCCACATCCCCTACCGCATGGTGGGTACCAAGAGCTTTTTCGACCGCCGCGAGGTGAAAGACCTGCTGAGCTATCTGCAGATGATGGATAACCCGGATGCCGACCTGCACCTGCTGCGTGTGCTCAACACGCCACCTCGCGGCATTTCCACCACTACGGCCTCATTTGCCATTGACTGGAGCCGCGAACACAAAAAGAGTCTCTGGGCTACGCTGGTGGATATCTCCTTTCTGAGCGAATGCTCCACCCGCTCCCAGAACAGTATAGAAGCCTTTACCGAAATGGTTACCCGCTACGGGACCGAGTTTACTGCCAGCGAGCGCCCCTTCGTGGACATTCTCCAGGATTTCCTGAACGAAACCGGCTACGAAGAATACATAGCCAAGAACTGCAAGACCGAAGAGGAGAAAATGCGGCGGCAGTCAGCCATTGATGACATCAAGGTGGCTCTGCGCCAGTACTGGCTGCCCGGACATAAACTGACCGATTTCCTGGCTGGTATCTGTCTGGATGACAGCCGCGATGAAGACGACATTGAAAGCAAGAGCGGCGTGTGCCTCATCACCATGCATGCCGCCAAGGGGCTGGAGTTCCCGCAGGTCTACATCGTGGGCGTGGAAGAAGGGCTGCTGCCCCACACCCGCTCGGTGGACGAAGGGAGTCTGGACGAGGAACGCCGCTTGTTCTACGTGGGTATCACCCGTGCCCGCGAGCGTCTGACCATGACCTACTGCGCCAAACGCAGCCGCTATGGTCAGGAGGAACGCTGCCAGCCCTCCAGCTTCATCCACGAAATTCCCAAACACATGTACGAGTTCGTGGACTACGACAAGCTGATGAAAACCCCCGCATCTGAGGACGAATGCGCCGATTTCTTTGCTTCCATGCGTGACCTGCTGGCCGACGATTAAATTGTTGGCTTGCAAGTGATCAGCTTGTTGTGGTAAGATACAACCCATGAACATCTTTCGCAATCTTGCAATAGCGGTGCTTCTCTGCTGCGGACAAAGTTTCGCGCAGATGGAGGGCATGTTCGGGTTGGATGTGCCATCTACCATGAATGTATCCTACGCGCCGAGTGTGACAAGCTACGCACCCGGCAAGCCGTTCTACATGGCGCTGCGTACAGATATCACAGCGCCCTGGCATGCGTACTGGCGCAATCCCGGCACCGTGGGCGAAGCCATGACGGCAGAACTGACAGCCCCGGATGGGTTCAGCGTCAAAGGTCCATACTGGCAGGTACCCCACAAGCACGAAGGTGTGCTGGGCGTGGCATATACGTACGAAAATGTTATCGTAGTGTGGGAAATCACCCCTGCGGCAAACGCTCCTGCAAAAGCAAGTTTTTCCATGTCTGCCACAGCACAGACCTGCTCAGATGAAGGTTGCAATCCCCCTGAAACCCAGACCGTCTCCATAGAGATGAGCGCCGGGGATGCCCAGCCGAACCCGGTATGGGCTGGCGAGCAGACCAAGGTCGAGGGATTAGGCGATACTCCCACTACTGCAACTGCCACCCAGAGCGGCAACAGCGTAAGCATCAGCTTTACTGCTGACCCCGGGCTCACTTCTGCATATTTCTTCTCTGCCGATAACAGCATCGCGCCCACAGCTGCCCAGACGCTCACCGACAATGGCAATGGCAGCTACACGCTCGCCCTCACACGCAACGACAACAGCGACCCCATGTACCCGGTCAGGGATGAAGCCAGCGTCGGCAAGCCCCTCGCACAGCTGGAAGGTCTGCTGGTATATGGCGACAAGCACAGCAGCATCAGCACCGCCTTCGGCGCTGCAGCCCCTGCCACAGCAGAGTCAGGAATGCCGGAAGGGCTCGCCGCTCTCTGCCTTTCCCTCTTCATCGGCGGTCTCATCCTGAACCTGATGCCCTGCGTGTTCCCGGTCATCGGTCTTAAGGTGATGAGCTTTGTACAGATGGGCGGCGGCAGCCGCCGCAAGGTATTCACTCATTCCATGATTTTCGTGCTGGGTATTCTGGTGTCTTTCTGGATTATCTCGGCGCTCATGATTATCTTCTCCAACCTGGGCACGCTGGCTGAAGTGCCGTGGACTCAGTGGTTCTCCACCCTCTGGAATGACGCAGGGTCCTCCACGCGCAGCTGGGCAGAGTGGATGCAGAATCCCTGGATTGTGTACGCCATCCTTCTGCTTCTGCTGGTGCTGGGATTAAGCATGTACGGTGTATTCGAAATCGGAGCCGGCATCACTGGTGCAGGTCAGGGCGTGCAGAACAAGGAAGGTCTGCTGGGTTCATTCTTCCAGGGCTTCTTTGTCACCGTTGTGGCAACACCTTGCAGTGCACCATTCCTGGGAGCCGCCATGCCCGCAGCCATGGCACTGCCCGGCGTATGGATGACCGTGGCGCTCACCTTCATGGCTCTGGGGCTTTCGTTCCCCTACATTGTGCTCGGACTCTTCCCTGCTCTGGTACAGCGCCTGCCCCAGCCCGGCGAATGGATGGAATCCCTGAAGCAGGGGCTTTCTTTCCTGCTCTTTGCCGCGGCCGCCTGGATGCTGTATGTGTACCTTGCTTTCTGGCCAGCCAGCGAGAGCAATGATACCATGTGGGTGAATATGTCTCTGGTGGTGTTCTGTGCCGCGTTCTGGGTATATGGACGCTGGTGCCTGCCGTTTCGGCCGATGAGCACCCGTACTATCGGCTTTATCGTGGCTCTCACTCTCGCAGCGTCCGGCTTCTGGGGCGCCCGCCCCTACTCCCCCTCTGAAAACCAGTTGGAGTGGGAGGAATGGACTCCCGCGGCCATGCAGGAAGCACTGGAGAACGACACCCCGGTATATGTGGATTTCACCGCCAAGTGGTGCGCCACCTGCCAGGCCAACAAGAAAGTGGCCTATACAGATGAGGTGTATGCAGCCATGCAGGAGGCAGGCGTAGTGCTGATGCGCGCCGACAAGACGGCTCCGAATGAGAAGATTGACGCCGAGATGCGCAAGCTCAACCGCAGTTCTGTTCCGGTCAACGCTCTCTACATTCCCGGCAAGGAACCGGTGGTGACCAGCGAGCTGCTGACCCCTGATTACCTGCTCGACTTCCTGCAGCAACATCTTCCTGCAGAAGACCAGGAATAAATAGAAAAGCAAAAATGCGCAGCATCCCGGCTGCGCGTGGTAAAGAAAACCACCTGAGAAATCTCAGGTGGTTTTCTTTTGCAGGAAGGGCGAACGCATCATCCCTATTTAATGGAGAATGTATCAGAGCCCGAGCTTGGCCAGGATGATTTCTGTCACCATCTTGGGATTGGGCTTAGGATTGCTCACCTTCATGACCTTGCCGGTCAGCGCATTGATGAGTTTCATGTTGCCACCCTTCACGATGGCGACCATATCCGGGTTTTCGTCCAGCACCTGAGCAACCACGGCATCCAGAGCGTTTGTATCCGTCTTCTTAAAGCCCATGGCATCGGCAGCTTCAGCAGCGCTCATGCCGGAATCCCACATTTTATCCAGGACCTCGCGAGCCTGGTTGTTGGAAACGAGACCATCCTCAATAATGTCTACCAGCCCGGACAAAGCCTTGGGAGCAAGCGGACAGGTTTCGATGCTGAGTTCTTTTTCCGCCAGCACCGAGGTGAGGTTGTTGATGACCCAGTTTGCTACCTTGCGCGGGAACTTGCTACCCTGGGCTGCTTCCTCGAAATAGCGGCAAAGTTTGAAATCGCCCACCAGCGTATTGGCATCGGCCACAGGCAGACCGTAGATGCTCTGCAGGCGGGCGTGCAAGGCATCCGGCAGTTCCGGCAGTTCCTCTCTGACCTTCTCCACAATGGGGGCTGTGTGCGCCGGAATCAGATCCGGGCAGGTGTGGTAACGGTAGTCGTGCGCATTTTCTTTGGTGCGCATCACAATACTCTCACCCAGCGTATCATCCCAGCGCCGGGTGGATTGCACCTGGGCAATGCCCATATCCAGTTCCTCAGCCTGGCGGTGGATTTCATAAATCAGAGCGCGGCGGGCAGCAGACATGGAGTTGATGTTCTTCATCTCAATCTTAGCCCCCAGTTCCTTCTGTCCCTTGGGCCGCAGGGATACATTCACGTCGCAGCGCATCTGCCCCTTCTCCATGTCGGCATCAGAAATACCGGCACATATCATCATCTGCTGCAAGCTCTTCAGATACGCATACGTTTCCTCCGGGCTGGTCAGATCCGGAGCAGAGACAATTTCCATGAGAGGAGTGCCGCCACGGTTGTAGTCTACAAGCGAATATCCGTTGTAGTGAGTCAGTTTGGCGGCATCCTCCTCCAGGTGAATGTGGTCCAGCTTCACCGTGCGCACCACCGGGCCATCTGCCTTCACCTTGCAGTCTGCCGGGTACGCCCATGCATACAGCGGCACTTCACCGCCAATGCAGAGCGGCAGGTCCAGCTGGCTGGTCTGGTAGTTCTTGGGCATGTCGGCGTAGAAGTAGTTCTTGCGATCCCACTTGGAGACGGGAGGCGTGCTGCAGCCCAGCATCATGCCTGTCAGGACAGTACGTTCAATAGCATATTTGTTAAGCACAGGAAGAGCCCCGGGCATACCCAGACACGTAGGGCATACGTTGGTGTTGGGCTCGTAGCCGAAGCCGGCTTTGCAGGAGCAGAACATTTTGGTTTCCGTCTTAATCTGGCAGTGGACTTCCAGACCAATGGTCACGAGATAATCTGAAACAGGCATATGCGGTGGTTTTATTTAGTTGAAATGATGTTTTCCTGAAGCGCAGCTTCCAGATCTGCGCGGAAAGAGGCATCGAAGACAGACTCGAACAAATGGCAATGTGTGTTGCCAAGTGATTCGAAGACAGCATCGAGTGCATCTGAAAAAATATCGTAGGTTTCCTCTTCATACCCAGGCAGCGCAGCAATGCGCACAATCTCGCTGCGAATCGCCCAGAGCACGGGTTCGATGGGGGTCATGGCTTCCCTGGCCTGCATAGCAGTGGCGGGGGTAAAGGCTCGTTTTCCCATTTCGCCAATGGGAACCAGCGTGCGGAAACGCTGCGTCAGCAATATGAGCTCCGGGGCTGCTTTGGAGGCCGTTTTTACATCCTTTACGCTTTCGAGTATTCTGAGCACCTCGCTATCGGGCTTCAGAAGCCGTTCAATGCGTCTGATTTCGTTGGCAGATTCCTCCTCTGTAAGAGGTTTTGCAGGTGCATCCTCAAGCAATTCCACATCCGTTTCGGCAAACATGCCCATATTGACCGCTTCTTCAAATGCCTTGCTGAGTCGCTTGGAACCGTAACAATTCACCCGGCAAAGAGTCAGGAATTCGCCATGCATATCATCCAGCGTTTCCAGAATACGCATCTGCACCCCATCCATCATGCCCATGCATTCCGCTCCGGGAGATACCAGCGGCATCTGGCTCAACTTGTTATCAAGTTCATAGGTGAGGCGCACCAGGGCAATGAAATCAGCCGCTGCATTGTCGGCGTCTTCCTTGTTGCTGATACCGGATAACAGGAACCACATTTCATTGACCGTTTTCAGGAACGCCTGGCCAAGAGCCTGCGCTTCTGCTGACTGCGCAGGTGCATCCAGCTCCAGCACCTCCTGCGCCTGCCCTGGGAGAATATTTCCCAGCGCAAGTGATAATCCGGTGATGTAGAGCCATTTTCTCATGCAGAATACGCCCGGATATTATACGCCGTCAGATTCAAATTGCAAGCCAAGATTCCTGTAATGGACTAAATAACCTACGACTGGAAGCGGCGGTTAAGCTCCGACATGGGGAAAGGTAGCAATGTACTCTTGCCGCCAGGGCTGCAATAGGGGATTTCGCACTCCAGCAAAGCAGCCAGCAATGGCATGGGATTGCGCAGGTACACATCCATATCTTCCTGGCTTGCATATTGTTTTGCCAACTGACGGGCAAAGTGTTCGAAGGGGCTGCGGTTACGCACCAGCTTCACCTCTCCGCTGGTAAATACGCGCAGAAGTTCCTGTACAAAATCGGCAGCTTTACGCAGCGGAAGAATAGCGGGTACGGCCTCCAGGCGTAACGTATTCCGGCCAAAAGGGGAAACCTGGAATCCGGCCTGCTCCAGCTGCGGTGAGATTTCCTTTGCAATGCCCATATCCCGGGTATCAAGCTCCAGCAATTCCGGCACAAGCAGGCGCTGTGAGGTGAGCGGGTGTCGGTGGCTTTCCTGCAACCTCTCAAAAATGATACGCTCGCGAGCCGCCCGCGGAGACATGAGCACCATGCCCTCTTTGTTTTCAAAAATGGCGTATTGGTTGTGCAGCGTGCCGATGTGCCGGAAGTTCGGCAGATTCACCGTCGGAGCCGGAGCAACAGATTGCACCACAGGTACCGGAGCCGGAGGTAATTCCAGCTCCTGCTGGCGGGGTGTGACTAATGGTTTTAATTCCAGTATCGGGCGCGGAGCGGCCGCTTCTTTACGCGGCACAGGCGGAGAAACGGGGTCAAGCTTCCGCTGCGGCAGAGGAACCGGAGACACACTTACAACTGGCGCCGTCTGGGGTAGCTGTTGCGGCGTGGGCTGTTCCTCGCCCCGTGCATGCGCAGCCAGCGTAGCCGCTACGGCATCCATAATGGCGAGTGTCACTTCTGCCGGACGTCGGAAACGCACTTCACGCTTGGCCGGGTGCACGTTTACGTCCACCAGCGCAGGTTCAACTTCAAGATACAGGAAAAGCGCAGGATGCAACCCCGGCGGGAATCCACCGTAACCATCGCGCACCGCCCGGTTGATAATCTGGTCCTCAATGGGGCGTCCGTTCAGGAACACATACTGCATGCGGCGATTCCGGCGGGCGGCAGAAACAGGCATCAGATAGCCGCTTACGCGCACCCCGGGAGCTTCTGTGGGACGTATGAGCATGAGCTGACCGGCGGTCTCGCGTCCTACGAAATCGGCTATGCGCTGCCGCAGGTCATGCGTGCCAGGTACATCGAAGACCAGCTGACCATCGCGAACAAAAATGAAGCGGATTTCGGGAAAAGCCAGGGCATGCAGCCGCACCTGGTGTTCCACATGCCCCGCCTCAGTCTCATCGCTTTTAAGGAACTTGCGGCGCACTGGCGTATTAAAGAACAGGTTACTGACGCTGATTTCCGTACCTGGAGCACACCCGGCATTCATGAGAGGATTCTCCACGCCACCCTCGCAAGAGAGTGTCCACCCCTCAACGTCCTGACTCCGGCGGGTGGTCAGTGATAAATGAGACACCGAAGCTATGCTGGGTAATGCTTCGCCGCGAAATCCGAGCTGGCGGATGGCAAATAAATCTTCCACCTGCACAAGCTTACTGGTAGCGTGGCGCTGCAGGCACAATGCGGCATCCTCGCGACTCATACCGCAGCCATCATCCGTCACCTTGATAAGCGAAACGCCACCTCGGCGAACTTCCACACGGATACTGTGGGCTCCTGCATCTATACTATTTTCCACCAATTCCTTAACAACAGATGCAGGGCGTTCCACCACTTCGCCGGCAGCCACCTGGCTGGCCAGTATATCACTCATCAGATGAATGTTCTGCTGTGGCGTTTCGGACATGATGCTGGGTGACTTTACCATGTCGGCGCCCCGGCGTCAACTCTGCATTGGGTTGGTTTGCGGGTCTGCTGACACAGAAAGACGCGCAGATTTCTGGAAAACAGAGGCTTTCTGGTGTAGTCTGGTGGCGTGAAGAAGTGCCAGATATGCGGCAAACGTGCGTCCATGTTCCTGACGCAGATAGTGAACGGGCAGGTCTCAGAGCTTGCCTTGTGCGAGGCTTGTGCCCGTGCTAAGGGTCTGTTTGACCCCCAGTCTCTTACTTTTGCTGAAAAGTTTTTCCCGGAAGAGTTCAAGAACCGGGTCGATAAACTCGTGCGAGAACTCACACAGGCTGAAGCCGGGCCCAAGACCGCCGCTGTTCGCAACATCCTCAGCAAATGTCCGGTATGTGGATTCGGAGTGGAGGATTACCGCCGCACCGGACATCTGGGCTGCCCGGACTGCTACACCGTCTTTGCCCGCGAACTTGACCCCGCCGCTGAACTGGACGATGAATACACCGAGGAATCGCCGGCGGTCGCAAAAGCCCGGCTCCAGAAGGAATTACAACAAGCTGTACAACGCGAAGACTATGAGCGCGCCGCGCGAATTCGCGACCAGATTAACGCCCTACCCCCTGACAAGGCATGAAATTTGATACCATGCTGAAATCCACCCTTTTCTGGGAACCATGCCGCAACACCACGGAAGGCGTAGTGCTGGGCAGTATTGTGCGCATGGTACGAAACCTCAGCGGGTATAGTTTCCCAGGTTGGAGTACTCAGGAATCCCGCGAAGCCGTTGCGCAGACCATACTGCCGGTTATCAGGAATCTGCGTGGCTTCAAGACGGCATTTTATGCCGAAATGACTGAACTGAGTTACGGGAAGCGCCGAGCACTGCTGACGCGAAAGCAACTCACCCCCTGCATGGCTGCGCGACAAGACGGCTGCCATATCATCATTCCTCAGAAAAAGCCTGTTCTACTCATGGTTAATGAGGAAGAACACCTTGTGGCACACGCATTCCAGAACGGGCTGAACTTCGACAATGGCATAGCTATGCTCGACCAGCTGGATGATGAGTTGCAGAATGAACTTCACTTTGCATACTCTTCTCAGAACGGCTACCTTACCAGTATTCCCTCTGAGGCTGGGGATGGTCTGCAATTATATTGCATTCTACACTTGCCCGGGCTTACCATTGCGAACATGATGAACCAGGTCACCAAGGCGCTCGAAAAGCTGCATGTCAGCATTTCGCCCTATTTCTCTGATTCTCAGGATGACACCGGGCATCTCTTCGTGCTCTTCTCTATTCCCGGGCCTGAGGACAGTATCGAGGAATTGCTGGGAAATTTCACGGACGTCGTACACCACATGGTACGCCGTGAATTACAGGTACGCCGGAAGCTGCTGGCAGATTCCGGGCTGTATCTGCAGGATGCCATCAGCCGGGCATATGGCTTGTTGACGAACTGCCGTCGGCTGAGCATCAAGGAACTGCGGGATGCTGTCTCTCTTCTGCGTCTGGGTACACTCCAGGGGCTCATCAAATGGGAAGAGAATGAACACGACATCCTGATTGCGCTCAATTTATTCGGTCTGGAGCAAGCCACCCTCACCGCCATAGCCGAAGAAAACGGAGACCCGGAACTCTGTCTGAAACGAGCCTCCGCTGCACGCGATTTTCTCAACAACCACCCTCACCATTTTTCTGACACCACCGTATGAACAACAATTTTACACCACGCGCCCAACAGGTTCTTAACATAGCACGCCGCGAGGCCGACCGCTTTCACCACAATTTCATTGGTGCGGAGCACGTGTTGCTCGGTCTGCTTAAACTGGGTCAGGGAGTGGCCATCAGTGTTATGGAGAATGCCGGTATTGACATTGCTGACCTCACTTTCAAAATTGAGCAGAGTGTGGTTCCCGGCTCTTCCTCCTCTGAAGGTTCCCTGCCCTATACACCGCGTGTCCGCAAAATCCTCATCATGGCTGGTGAGGAAGCCAAGAAGCTGAAGCATTCCTATGTGGGTACCGAGCATCTGTTGCTGGCCATGCTGCGCGATGAAGATGGCCTTGCCTGGCACAGCCTGATGTCTGCCGGACTCACATATGAGTCAGTGCGCCGCGGTGTGATAGAGGAAATCAACCCGGGCTTCGGCATGGATGGCGGCAGCAACTCCGGCCCGAACGAACCGTTCAACGAGGAACACCCCCGCCCCCGGCGCGACGATGAGGAAGAAGACGACAGCAATGCCTTCCTGCACCGCCAGACCGCCGGCAACAATTCCGCTTCATTCAACAGCAATTCCAAGACACCAGCCCTGAGCGCATTCGGACGCGACCTCACGGCTAAAGCCGCTGCCGGTGAAATGGATCCCGTCATCGGGCGCCAGGCAGAGCTGGAACGCGTGATTCAGATTCTCTGCCGCCGCACCAAGAACAACCCTGTGCTACTGGGCGAAGCTGGTGTGGGCAAAACTGCTATTGTAGAAGGTCTTGCCCAGCAGATTGCCGCGGGTGATGTGCCGGAATTCCTCATCGGGAAACGCCTTATTTCACTGGATATGGCGCTCATGGTTGCCGGCACCAAATACCGTGGCCAGTTTGAGGAACGGCTCAAAGCCGTGATGGATGAAATCCGCAAGGAGAAGAACATCATCCTCTTTATTGATGAAATTCACACGCTCATCGGCGCGGGCTCGGCAGAAGGCACCATGGATGCCTCCAACATCATCAAGCCCGCGCTTTCCCGCGGTGAGATGCAGGCCATCGGCGCAACCACTCTCAACGAATACCGCAAGCACATTGAAAAAGACGCAGCCTTCGAACGGCGCTTCCAGCAGGTGCAGGTCAATGAACCGTCTGTGGAAGACACCACTCTGATTCTCAAAGGCATTGCCCCGCAGTACGAGAAACACCACCACGTACATTACACGCAGAAGGCGCTTGAAAGTGCGGCTTACCTCTCCAAACGCTACCTTACCGGGCGTTTCCTGCCCGATAAGGCAATCGACCTTATGGATGAAGCAGGCTCCCGCATGCGCGTTTCCATCATGACCCGCCCGGCCGACATCAAACGGGAGGAAAAGGAACTGCGCCGCCTTGAAGCCGAAAAAACAGAAGCCGTCGGCAAGCAAGACTTTGAGACAGCCGCCCGCCTGCGTGACTCCATCAAGGAACTCGAAAAGAAGATCGGCAATTCCGTCTCCAGCTGGAAGAACGAAATGGATTCCAGCTACCTGGAAGTAACCGAGGATGATATCATGGCGGTTGTTTCCAAGTGGACCGGTATCCCGCTGTCCCGCATGGAAGAAAAGGAGACAGAAAAACTGCTCCGCATGGAAGAAGAACTCAAGAGCAAGGTTATTGGTCAGGACATCGCCTGCTCCGCCATTTCCCGAGCTCTGCGCCGCAGCCGGGCAGACATCAAAGACCCACGCCGCCCCATCGGCTCCTTCCTTTTCATGGGGCCCACCGGTGTGGGTAAGACCTACCTGGCACGCAACCTGGCTGAGCTGATGTTCGGCACGGCAGAAGCCCTCATTCAGGTAGACATGAGTGAGTACATGGAGAAATTCAGCACCAGCCGGCTGATCGGCTCTCCTCCCGGGTATGTGGGACACGATGAAGGCGGCCAGCTCACCGAGCGCGTGCGCCGGCGCCCGTATGCCGTGATTCTGTTCGATGAAGTGGAAAAAGCGCATCCGGATGTCATGAACCTGCTGCTCCAGGTGCTGGAGGAAGGCTGCATGACCGACTCACTGGGGCGCAAAGTCAACTTCAGCAATACCATCATCATCCTCACCTCCAATGTAGGCGCCAGCCTGGCCAGCCAGCAGAGCGCTATGGGCTTCGGGGCTATGGCTACCCAGGAGGATGACTACGACAGTATGAAGGAAAAGATTTCTGAAGCGGCTAAAAAACATTTCCGCCCGGAATTCATCAACCGCTTCGACGAACTCATCGTCTTCCGCATGCTCAACCGCCCGGATCTGGAAAAAATCGTGGAACTCGAAGCGCAGAAGCTCATCCGCCGCCTGGCTGAGAAGGAAATCTCGCTCACGCTCTCCCCGGAAGTCATCAGCATGCTCGTAGACAAGGGCTACGACCCGCAGTACGGTGCGCGTCCCATGCGCCGCGCCATTGAGCGGCTGCTGGAAGACCCCATCGCCGAAGCCATCCTCCGCGGCGAACTTTCTGCCGGTTGCATGAGCCGTGCCGTGCGCCCCGAAGGAACCAGCGATATTGCATTCCAGGATGATAAACCCAAGCCAGCAAGGCGGAAAACAAGAACCAAAAAGTCAACCTGAACCATGTCCTCCAGCTTAAGCAATTTAAAGAGAACAGTAACGCTTGCCTTGATAGCTGGCGTTCTGTGCGCCCCAGCTATGGCGCAGACCTCCAGGATTCCCAAAGTCAGGAATCTGAGTGAACATTTCCGCAAAAACAAGCAATCAGATTCTGCTCCGCAGAAACAAAACGAAAATGCGAGCAAAAGCAACATACCAGCGGAGCTGCAGTCTGCTTTCTATGGTAGTGCAAAACCGCTTCCCAGCACCCTGCCCGGGACGCTCTACGATTTGAAATTAGAAGCTGATGGTACTGAAATTGACGGAGCTTTCTCTGTAACAAAGGCAGGGAAAAGAGACATGAACGGAGAATATCTGAAACGCATGGCCCAGATATTAAAGCCGGTTCTTGTACGTGGTAATGTTTCCAACCTTAAGAAGTATTACAAGGAAAAGCAGCAGTGCCATGCATCTGTCTTTTTCGGGCTTCCCACGCAAGGTACAGCCATGACTCCCAGTTTTAACCGGAGCGCGAATGCCGTAAACGGTGGGTGTGTGGTGATATACGAAGGCAAGGTACGTGCTCCGGAGACGGGTACTTTCCGCTTTGTTGGTTTTGGGGATGACCTGATTGCCGTCCGTTTTAACAACATGCTAGTATTTGAGGCAGGCTTCCTGCTGCCGACCCACACTCCCCCAATGCACTGGATTGCCGGTGGTGCGGAATTGGGCGCCTACCGGAATCAGATCAGCAGAAAGGCAGACCCGCTTCACCGTGGCTATGAACGAAGGCACTACCTCAACAATATTATGCTTATGGGTGGCGAGCCTTTCCTTGTTAAAAAAGGCCAAGCATATCACATCCAGATTATCATAGCAGATGCCGGAGGAGGACACAGCTTTTACCTTGGCATTGAAAATACGGAACAGGATTTCAATACAAAAAGAAGCAGACAATACGCGGGATATACTCCAGTATATCCATTTATGACCCGTAGAGGCACCATCCCCAGACAAAACCAGCTGGAGTGTGCCCGGAAATACCAACTGAGCGACAGACAAAGCATGATTCCAGCGTTCCAACCAGAATCAGAAGCCGACATCTGGCAAGTTGTCGATTAATCTTTGTTGCGCCTTTGGTTCTTTTCTTCGTGACAACAGCCCGCAAATCCGCTAGTATAGATTCGCTAAAAAACACCTCTTTTTTCTATGTCCCAGTCTATTCTTATCGTTATTCCCGCCCGCTACGCATCCACCCGACTTCCCGGCAAACCGCTCGTGAAGATTGCCGGTGTGGAAATGATTAAGCGCGTGGCCGACATTGCCGCATCCATCTGCCGCCACAATGAAAACTGCAACTACGTGGTTGCCACAGACGACCAGCGCATTGTTGACTACTGTCAGGGTGTCGATGTTCCCGTCGTCATGACCGCAGAAACCTGCCGCAGCGGCACGGAACGCTGCAGGGATGCCGTGAGCCAGCAGACTGCAGCCCCGGATTTCATCGTGAACCTGCAGGGTGATAATCCTCTCTGCCCGCCTTGGGTCATCCAGCAGCTCATCGATGAATGGAAAGCCTGCCCGGCGGATGTATTCACCCCCTGCATCCACCTGGATTGGGCAGAGTATGACCGTCTCGTCGAATCCAAGAAGACCACGCCCTACAGCGGTACCACCGTGCTCGTCGATAAGAACGGCTATGCCATGGCTTTCTCCAAGAGCACCATCCCCGCCATCCGCAAGCCTGAAAAAGCCCGCGAAACCATGGAAAAGAGCCCGGTGCGCCGCCATGTAGGCCTCTATGCCTACACCTACAGCGCCCTTAAGAATTACTTTGAGCTGCCGGAGGGTGATTACGAAAAGGGCTGTGTAGAAGGTCTGGAGCAGATGCGCTTCCTCTACAACGGCCTGCGTGTGAAGATGGTTGAAGTGAACTACCGCGGCCGCAAGACCACCAGTGGTGTGGATTCCCCTGAGGATGTGGCCCGCGTGGAAGCCATCCTTGCCGAATACGGCGAATACGACCTGTAAACACAGCTGGCACATGAGCGTTGTTCCGCAGCATATTGCCATCATCATGGATGGAAACGGCCGCTGGGCCAAGCAGAAAGGCATTCTCCGTGCTCGTGGGCACGAAGAAGGAGGGCGCTCCGTTCAGCGCGCCCTCGACCTCTGCCTGGAGCACGGGGTCAAATGGCTCACACTCTACGCCTTTTCCACCGAAAACTGGGGGCGTTCCACTCTTGAAGTGAACGCGCTCATGCACCTGCTGGACAAATACCTGAAGGAGCGCACCCCGGAAATGATGCAGAAAAACGTGCGTCTGCACGCCATCGGCGAGCTCCACATGCTCCCCGAGCACTGCCGGAAACAGCTCAACGCCAGCATGGAGGCAACTAAGGACAACGACGGGCTCAACCTCGTTCTTGCCCTCTCCTATGGTTCCCGCCAGGAAATCACAGCCGCCGTGCGCTCCCTTGCAGAACAGGTACAGGCCGGCACCCTCCAGCCGCAGGACATCACCCCGGAAACCATAGGTGCCCACCTCTACACCGCCGGCATGCCAGACCCCGACCTGCTCATCCGCACCAGCGGTGAAATGCGCATCTCGAACTACCTGCTCTGGCAAATCAGCTATGCAGAGCTCTACGTCACCGACGTCCTCTGGCCCGATTTCGGGCGCAAGGAATTCGAGGCTGCCCTCGCAGAGTTTGCCAAACGTGAGCGACGCTACGGCAAGCGCTGATGTTCATCGGCTCTCCCTCTCTCAACACGCGCCCCATCCGGGCGCGTGTTTTTGCATCGGCCTCCTGCACGAATTATCTTTACAACCTCAAGAAATGATATACGATAGAGCCAGCAACACTGGGTCCACATATATAAGAATAGCCTCACCATGAAGCGTCCCTTTCCCTGCTGGCGCTGGCAGGTCTGGCAGCGCGCCGTCGTCGTCGCTGACGCAAGCAACAAGTATTGAGAACAAAGCAGATTAAAAGCCGGAAAGGCAATGACCACTATGCGGGGACAATTCACTGATTAAGCACCTGCAGCAGGCGGGTCACGGGCAAGCCGATGACGTTGTCCATATCGCCCTCGAAGCTCTGGATAATCAGTTCTCCATGTTCCTGAATAGCATAGGCACCGGCCTTGTCATATACATGGACAAGGCCCATATAGTGGCGTATGTCGGCCTCGGACAACTGGCGGAAGGTCACGTAGCTGGTTTCGACAAAATCGCGACGCGAGGAGTCGGGCATGAATACGGCAACAGCCGTGCAGACGCAGTGGGTACGGCCCTGCAGACGCTGGAGCATGGCCACTGCCTCAGTCTCATCAGCAGGTTTGCCCAGAGGCATACCGTCGATGAATACGAGCGTGTCTGCACCAATCACAATATCGCCCGGGAACTCGGCAGCCACCGCCGCCGCCTTCGCGGCAGCATTGATGGCACAAAGTTCCTGCGGCGGCAGTGAGGCATCGTGCACCTCTTCCGTATCGCGCACTACGACACGGAATTCAACACCTTCGCGCGCGAGGAGCTCGCGCCGCCGTGGAGACATGGAAGCAAGAATCATTACGGCTTGTTCTTGGGGGACATGCGGTCAAGCACGCGGTGACGCACATCGTCCGGGAGCTCATGAAGTCCCTGAATGGTAGTGCCGCGCAAAGCGGCTGCTTTTTCGCGGCAGGCATCGCGGTCTGCCACGGTTTCGAACTCAAGCCCGACGAGGGCACGCCCCACATGCTCACCGGAATAGCGGTAATTGAAATAACACAGGTGGGCATATTCACCAATCACGCGCATGAATTCGGAGAACGCACCGGGACGCTCGGGGAACTCGATGACCAAAAACACCGGATGCGACAAGCGCTCACGGTCGTAGGAAATCATGCGGAACTGCACGTCTGCATCGTTGGAAACGTCTCGCGCCTTCAAACCTTTTTCTGCCAGTGCGCGGTCAATTTCAGCAAACTGCTCCTGCGTAGCCAGCACACCAAACACAGGCATCTGGATATTGCCGGCCATGCGGCCATACTGCACATCAGTAAGCAGAACGCCGTCCGGTATGCTTTCCAGATAACGCAGAATCTGGCCGCGCTTGGTTTCCATGGGGATTTGCAGGAACCGCTCCACTCGTTTGGAATCCTGCACACCGGCCCGGCTAGCAACCACGCCCATCTGCGCAAAGTCCATGTTTGCACCGGAGAGCACAACCAGGCATTTCTCTCCCTGTTTGATGTTGCCATTCTGCCAATCCTGAATCAGGGCAGCCAGCCCCATGGCACCGGAGGGCTCTGTAATCACGCGTATGCTGTTCCAGAGTGAGCGAATCGCCTGGCACACCTCTTCATTGGTCACAGTTACGAAGGAATCCATGAGCTCACTGCACAGTTCACTGGTAAGCTCACCGGCAGTACGCACGGCGGTGCCATCGCAGAATACATCCACGTACGGCAAGGTCTTGCGCGCCCCGCTCTCCACCGCCAGTTTCATGGAGGCCTGGTTGACTCCCTCGACGCCGATGCACTTACACTCCGGCCAGAATTTCTTGAACCAGCAGGCACAGGCTGCTGCCAGGCCGCCACCACCAATCTGCAGGTACACGCGGTCAAACGGGCCTTCGCCGCTCATCACAACTTCATCGGCCAGAGTCCCCTGCCCACCCATAGTGTACAGATGATCATACGGGTGTACAAATGTGAGACCGTGCGTATCAGCATACTCATGCGCCGCTGCAGATGCCGCATCGTATGAGTCACCCACCAGCACAATCTCCACCTGCTCACCGCCATGCATGCGCACGGCATTCTGCTTCACCTCCGGAGTGGAGCGGGGCATGAAAATGTGTGCTTTGCAACCGAGACGGCTGGCAGCACGTGCCACGCCCTGACCATGGTTGCCAGCAGAAGCTGCCACCACTCCTTTTGCCCGTTGCTCAGGCGCAAGCTTTGCCATGCAGTTGTATGCACCGCGCCACTTATATGCCTTAATGGGTCCTAAATCTTCGCGTTTGGCAAATATCGCCGCCTCTACACCAGGCAGATTCAGTTCCTGCAGCGGAGTCGGGTCTCCTACCGCGTACACCCGCTGGCGGGCCTGCAGAATTTCATCAAAAAGCTGGTCTCTAAGTATGCTCATATCGTTTGGCTTATTCTACCTGACACGCCTGCCCGACGCAAGCGTTCATTGCGTATTAAAAACAAAAAAGAGCAAATTCACAGCACAAAAGTAGGCTATATGCCGGGCAGACTGGTTGACAGAGGCTGGAATTGGGAATACAATACGCTGCATGAAGAAGATATTCGGGAGTCTCATTGTAGCGCTTTTCATGAGTCTGAGTGCAACAGGTGCACTGCGCGTGGCAAGTCTGCACCCCCTGCTGAGCGATATGGCCCGATGCGTAGGAGGAGAAGCCGTGGAAGTGGTGGATTTATTTCCGCAGAATGGTGAGCTGCATGCCTTTGAGCCAACATCTGCCGATTTAGCCGCTGCGGCAGGCGCGCAGCTTGTATTGGCCTGCGGCAAAGGGGTGGAACCATATCTGCAGGATTTGAAAGACGCCCTGCCGGCACGCTCCAGAATTGTGGAACTGGGCAGAAATGTGCCGGATGTCAACCTGCCCGGCTGTAACATTGCAGACCCGCATTGGTGGAACAGCCCCGCAGCCATGAAACGGGCATCCCGCGCGCTCCGCGCTGCATTGGAAGCTGCAGCCCCGGATATGCGGGACACGTTTAAGCAGGGGCAACGCTCATATGCCTCTCAGATGGACACCCTGATACGAGAAGCCCGCATAGCGTTCAGTGCGATTCCGCCGGAAAAGCGAGTGCTTGTATGCTCACACGCTGCCATGAATCATTTCTGTAAGGAATTCGGCTTCACCACTATTGCTGTGCACGGCATTGCACAGGAGAGCGAAGGCGACACCGCAAGTCTTGCCAGGATATTGGCAACCCTGCGGAAGCAGGCCGTTCCCTGCTTGTTTCATGGTGTGAACGAAGCACCACGAGTGCTGCAGACCATAGCTGCCCAGGTGGGGGCAACAACCCGCCCTCTGGCACTGGATGGCATCTATCCGGCAGCTCCCACCTATGCCGAGCTTTTCCGTTTCAATATCAGAAATATCGCCGAAGGGCTGACGCCTCAATAAATCCATGCGCCCGTTATTACTGACTCTGACAGCAGGCCTGCCGCTCATGGCCCAGGAATTACCCCCGACCTATGTGTGCGGGCGGACGCCCACACCCCCGGTCATCGACGGCAAGGGAGAAGAAGCCGCATGGCAGACCGCGCGGGAGTTAACCCCGTTCAGGGATATCGAAGGGGCCGCCATTCCGCACCATTGCAGGGTGAAGATGCTCTGGGATGACACCTGTCTCTACATTCTGGCAGACATGGATGAAGAACACCTGTGGGCAAGCCGGACTGAACACGATTCCATTATTTACCACGACCCGGATTTTGAGGTGTTCATTGACCCGGATGGCGACGGGCTTAACTATATTGAACTGGAAATCAACGCGCTGAATACCACCTGGGACTTATTTGTTACGCGTCCCTATCATTTTAATGACCCGCATATCCTGCACGACTGGGAAATAAAGGGGCTGAAACATGCTGTGCATCTGAGAGGCACGCTGAATACCCCGGGAGATACAGACGCGGGCTGGAGCGTGGAGCTGGCAATCCCCTGGAGCAGTATCACCAGCCATGCTCATTTGCCACGCACCAGCAAAGCACCGGAATCCGGCAGTTGTATGCGCATGAATTTCTCACGCGTCAACTGGCAGGTCTCCCCGACAGCTGGAGGTTATACAAAACTCCCCTGCCCGGAAAGCAACCATGTGTGGGCACCTACCGGAAAAATCAATATTCATTTACCTGAACACTGGGGGCGAGTCATTTTCAGCCCGAATCCGGCGAGTGAATGGGAAGCCGCTGCTCCCGATTTGTCCCACGGCGCAAAGCTGAGGCTATACGAGACACTCCATGCGCAGCTGGAATACCGCAGCAAACACGGAAAATTTGATACGGAAGCCAAGCTTCCGTCTTCTGTGAACGGAGTCTTTCCGACAAAGGATTTCTTTGTACTTACCACCACGTGCGAGAAAACAGGAACCTGCATGAGGCTGGATAGCGAGGGACTCTTTTCAGCCATCCCGGCGGGGCAGAAACAGCCGGAATTATACCTCTGGGTGCATGGGGCGAGCGAACGAACACCCATCGAGTGGCTTCAGCGCTTTACCTGCTATGCCGAAGCGGGCATTGACACTGTTATCATAGATGGTTCCATCGAGCGCATAACACAGCTCACGCGCCTGGCAAAAATGGCGGGATTACGTGTATTTGCCTGGTTCTGGACGCTGAACCGCCCTGGCGACACCACTGCACTGCAACACCCTGATTGGTATGCCGTCAATGCGCTGGGCAAATCCTGCCACGCGCCACAGGACCGCCCTTTTGTAGAGTATTATCAATTTCTCTGTCCCAGCAACAAAGAAGTACAGCAATACATGCAGGAGCAAGTACGCCAGCTGGCAGCCATACCAGGGCTGGATGGCATACAGTTGGACTACATGCGCCTGCCCGATGTAGAATTGCCCCGGGGGCTCTGGGCTGCATACGGGCTGAATATGAGCCAGGTGATTCTGGCGTTTGACTACTGCTACTGCGACAAGTGCAAAAGTGCCTATGAGCAGCAGAACAACCGCAATTGGAAACAATTCCGCACAGCCACCGTGGCGCAGCTGTTTAATGCGCTGGCCGCAGAAGTACGGCGGCACGGGCTGACTGCTGCGTGCGCCGTATTTCCCAGCCCGTCAATGGCGGCCCGCATGGTGCACCAGGATTGGAGTCAATTTCACGCAGACCTGGTACTGCCCATGGCATACCACTCGTTTTACAACGAAACCGCCAGCTGGGCAGCAGATATAACACGCAGAGCGATTCAGGAAACAAATGGCCGGCTGCCGGTAGCGCCCGGCGTTCATCTGCCGGATATGCAGCCGGAGCTACTGCCGCAGCATCTTGAGACTCTCCGCGCTGCCGGAGTTCAGGGTATAGGCCTGTTCAGTGACGATGAACTCACCGCAGAGCATCTGCAACAGCTCCGCGCGTGGCATCATGCACAGCGCATGTCTCGCTGTCCCGTTGACAATGCACCCTCTGCGAAATAAAATAAACAGCGTTCACCATGTCGCCTCGAATCACATTTCTGCTCACACTGGCAGGGGCCATTCTGCTGGGCCTTCCCCTGCTCGTGCTCACGCAGACATCTGCCCCGGTTGAAGAGCAAAAACCTCTCGAAGACGCCGTGCGGCAGAATGTGTATGCCAACCTGCGATATACCGGGCAACCCACCACCCTCCGCCTGCGCCAGGCGAAAGGAGAATGGATTGACTTATCTGCCAGTGGGACAGATGCCGACTTTGAGCTGGAGCTTCCCCTCAGCGGCATGATTGAAATCGAACTCCAGGCCGAATGGACCACCGCTGCAGCACAGGCCATTACTCTCACTCTCGAACCTGACGGTCACGAATCTAAACGAGACACACAGTGGAAAGACGAAGGCAGCCACAAGCTGCACACCATTTTCAGATACTCATGGTAACCGAGCCACATGACCACATCTGCTGGGGTGGAGGCAAGCCCCATCACGCGCACCACCAGTTGGAACTGCGCGGTGTCACTGCAGGCTACGCTGCAGAACCCGCCTTACAGGATATCAGTTTCACCACAGAATGCGGCAGCACGCTTGCCCTTATCGGACCGAATGGGGCTGGTAAATCCACCCTGCTCAATGCCCTTGCCGGCCTGCTCCCGGTCTGGAATGGCGATATCCTCTGGAATCATGCGCCGCTGGCAGAGCAACGCAATGAAATTGCCTATCTTCCCCAGCGTAACGAAGTCAACTGGCAATTCCCCATCACCGTGCGCCAGCTGGTTGAAATGGGGCGATACCCCGCCCTGGGCATCTGGCGGGCTATGCGTCCGCACGACAATGAAATTGTGGACAAAGCCCTTTGTGCCCTTGACCTGCAGGATTTGCAGAACCGCCAGATTGGCGCATTGAGCGGAGGGCAGCAGCAGCGTTGTTTTCTGGCACGGGCGCTGGCGCAGGAAGCCCATATCCTCCTGCTTGATGAACCCTTCACCGGTCTGGATGTTCCCGGCACAGAAGCGCTTTCCGCCCTGCTGCGCGCCCTCGCCGCAGAAGGCCGGCTCATTATTGCCTCTCACCACGACCTGGCTACGGCTTCGCGCATTTTTGACAGGGCTCTGCTGCTGCGCCGCAAACTCATTGCAGCCGGCACTGTATCAGACGTATTAACACAGGAAAATCTCAAACAGGCCTTTGACCGAGCATGAACGAGTTTCTCCAGTTTCTCAGCGAGCCGCTGGCACAACGCAGTCTATGGGCCTGCGGTGTCATCGGATTTTCCAATGGTTTTGTCAGTGCGCTTGTGGTGCTTCGCCGTTCTTCTCTGCAAATCGGCACACTCTCCTGCGCGCTGTTACCAGGCATTGCGCTGGCAATCCTGTTATTCGGGCTGTTCCAGCTGAGCATACTGCTGGGGGCTGTTCTGGCCGGGCTAATGGTTGGTCTTGGTTCTCTGTTTGTGGCCCGCACCTCACGTATGGATCATGATACAGCCCTCTCCGTGCTGCACACTACGGCATTTGCGCTGGGTTATATCATTCTCATCGGGCTCGGGCTGCAGCAAAAGGTGGATGACTGGCTTTTCGGCAACATCATGAGCATGGGCAATGCTGATTTGTGGATTGCCTACACCACCGGAGCCATTGCCGTGCTGAGCATCACGGCACTGCAACGGCCACTCCTCATCACCCTGTTTGACCCGCGAGCCGCTGCCACCATGGGAATTCCCACCCGCGCAGTCAATTACGGCATCTTTGCACTCATCATCCTGGTGCTGGTTTCCTCCCTGCAGGCTGTGGGGGCATTCCTTACACTGGGGCTGCTGGTTGCACCAGCAGCCACCATGTACTTGCTCACAGACCGCGCAGGCTGGCTTTTCTGGGGCGGCGGCCTCATCGGCGGGCTTGGTGCAGTCCTGGCATTTTTCCTTTCCTATCCCCTGGGCTGGCATCTCGGTGCCACCATCATTGTCGTTCTGGGCAGCGTTTTTCTGCTGGCGTACGTGTTCTCCCCACGCTACGGACTGCTGCGCCGTTCGGGAAAATAGAAGAATGCCCCATGCACACGGCTTTTCTGCTTGCGCCCCCCGCAACGTATATGGTAGTATGATGCTCGTATGAAAATCTCACTTTCTCCTCGTTCCTCTAAAGGTTTCACCCTGATTGAGCTCATTATCGTCATTGCGATTCTGGCCACGCTCTCCAGTATCGCCTATCCGACCTACATGAGCATTCAGAGCAACGCCGCCCGCACTGCTGCCAAGAAGAGCTGCACTGACATTGTAGCAGGTGTGGAAAGCTTCAAACAGGACAACAACGGCATGCTCCCCTATAACGCCGATATGGTGCAGCCGGACGATAATGACCAGATGTACCTGACCACCACGGCCGGTCAGGATGGCGACATGATCAAGATTCTCACCAACCGAGAGAGCGATGACGCTGACCGCCGCTTCAACTCCACCCGCTCAATCTACCTGCGCGCAGACGAACAGGACCAGCCGAAGGATGGCCTCTTCATCGATACCGTGGGCGATGTCCACTTCTACGATGCCTGGGGCAAGCCTTTCTACATTATCCTCTGCGAAGAAGATTCCGGCGCCATTGACCCCTTCACCACGCGTCGCTATCGTGGTAAGAACTGCCTTGTATACAGCACCGGCCCCGATACTGAAGGCGCTGCCGCTATCGCTGATACAGACGCCAAGCCCAAGAAGGGCAAGAAAATGTCCAAGAAAGAGAAGAAAGCTGCAGAAGAAGCAGCCGCCGCTGCTGCTGAGCTGATGGCCGAAGCTCTCGAGGACAACGTATATTCCTGGAAGAACCAGAAGTAATTAATGAACCAGTACATCACAGACGACGTACGTCTCACGGGCATTCGCCCGCTGATATCACCTGCCATCCTCATGGAGGATTATCCGGTCTCGCCGGAAGCCACCCGCATGGTGTATGAAACCCGCCACGCCTTTCAGGATATTCTGAAAGGCAAGGATGACCGTCTGGCGGTCATCGTGGGCCCCTGCTCCATCCACGACACCAAAGCAGCCATCGAATATGCCGGGCTACTGGCAGAAGCCGCCCGGAAGTATGAGAAAGACCTGCTGCTCATCATGCGCGTGTACTTTGAAAAGCCCCGCACCACCGTTGGCTGGAAAGGGCTTATCAATGACCCCTTCATGGATGAAACCTATAACATCAACAGCGGGCTCCGCATGGCTCGCGACCTCCTGGTGAAGCTCTCCGAGATGGGTGTACCTTCCGCCACGGAATTCCTTGATGTGATTACCCCGCAGTATATCAGCGACCTCATCGTCTGGGGTGCCATCGGTGCCCGCACGACGGAAAGTCAGGTGCACCGAGAACTGGCCAGTGGGCTTTCCATGCCCATCGGGTTCAAGAACGGCACAACAGGATGTGTGCAGATTGCGGTGGATGCCATTATCTCCGCAGAGCATCCGCACTGCTTCCTTTCTGTGACCAAGCAGGGCGTTTCCGCCATTGTCTCCACCAAGGGAAACGATGGCTGCCACCTGATTCTGCGAGGCTCCACAGATGGTCCCAACTACAGCTCAGAGCACGTGCAGAATGCCTGGAACACGCAGCAGAAAGCCGGCATCGGCAACCGCATCATGATTGACTGCTCGCATGGCAACAGTCACAAGGACTGGAAGCAGCAGCCCGTGGTAGCTGCCTGCGTTGCGGAACAGCTTGCTGCCGGGTGTGACCACATCGGTGCCGTCATGATTGAAAGCAACCTCTGCTCCGGCAACCAGAAATGCAGCGCAGACATGAAATACGGCGTCAGCATCACCGATGCCTGCATCGACTGGAACGGAACGCTGGGAATGTTCGATGTGCTGGCAGCCGGCGTGCGCGCTCGCCGCAACAGAAAGTAATTTCATTCCTCTCTCACTTATAACACGCAGCCGCGTTCATCATGAGCGCGGCTGTTTTTTTATTTCAAACGGTGAATCCAGATATGCAAACGCCGGCACATGCGCATCCAGAACACGCAGAAGCCGCGCAGAAAAACCACCACAACCAATGCGGCAGCGCCAATACCCATTCCGCCTGACCAGCCATACACCTGCCAACCCGCTACAGCGCAGCCGGCAGCCACAGGCAGCCCCAACAGCAACGCTGCCAGGTACAACCACAGAGCCCTCTGCTGCCGCCCCATGCAGGCAGAAGTGAAACTGCAGATGCAGAATCCGAATATGGTCAGAACCGCTGGCATAAATCTATACTGTATCTTACGCTACTCGCAAGCAGTATTCAAGAAAAAACAGACACGCACGGTAGCCTTTCTTGACCGTGTTCTCCAAATATGATAAAGTCAGCAAGCCATGGCAGATTCCCTCTACACCCGCATGACGGACAGCCCCGTCACCAGTTATGATCTATCCCTGCGCCCGCCGGCATTCAGCGAATTCTGCGGGCAGGAGAAGGTGAAGGAAAGGCTCATGCTCATGGTGGAGGCTGCACGCATGCGCGGAGATGTGCTCGACCACGTGCTGCTCAGCGGGCCTCCCGGCCTGGGAAAGACCACCCTTGCCAACATCATAGCGGGAGCCGTGGGACGCAAGCTCCACACCACCAGCGGTCCGCAGATTGAAAAAGCGGGTGACCTTGCCGGTATTCTGACCAATGTGGAAAAGGGTGACGTGCTCTTCATTGATGAGATACACCGCCTGCACCCGGCCATTGAGGAATACCTCTATCCCGCCATGGAGGATTTCCGGCTCGATATCATCATCGACCAGGGACCGAATGCACGCTCCATTCAACTGAATCTGCCCAAGTTCACACTGGTGGGTGCCACGACCCGCGCCGGCATGCTGACCGGACCGCTGCGCTCGCGCTTCGGGTTAGTAAACCGCCTGGATTATTACTCAGCAGAAGAACTCTGCCAGATTCTGCACCGCTCTGCTGGCTTGCTGGATATAGATCTGGCACCGGCGGGTGCTCTTGCCATAGCCCGGCGTTCACGGGGCACCCCCCGCGTGGCAAATGCGCTGCTGCGCTGGGTTCGCGACTATGCCCAGGTAAAAGCGGATGGACGCATCACAGCCGACGTGGCACAAGCTGCGCTGGGAATGATTGACATTGATGATGACGGTCTGGATGAGATGGACAAACGCCTGCTCGAGACCATTATCTACAAGTTTAACGGCGGACCGGTCGGTCTTTCATCGCTTGCCGTGGCTGTGGGTGAAGATGAATCCACCATTGAGGACGTACATGAGCCATTCCTGATTATGCAGGGGTACATCAAGCGCACGCCGCGCGGACGCGAGGCCATGCCGGCGGCATACCAGAAGCTGGGGGCCATGGTACCCGGAGGTCAGACAGAACTCGGTATATGAAGAACATGTTAACCATAATGCTGGCTGCGCTCTTCTGCCTGACAGGCTGCACCCAGCAGATGATGCAGGCGCAGGTGCGGGATTCGCGCATTGTAGTGCTCGATATCGGGCACTACTACCACCCGGAACGAGGTGGTCAGGGGGCACGTACACCCGATAAGCGCTACGGCATGATTGAGGAATGCGAATACTGGTACCGCTACGTGGGATACACCGCTCGCATCATCGAACAAGCGGGCTACCAATGCCGCATCTGTTGCCGTGGCTCCCTGCCCACGGATAAAGGACTTGCCGAAATTGCCATCCGCGAGGGTGTACACCACGTGAACACTCCGGAACCAAATGCCATTTATCGTAATAACCACCACCCTCACCGCATGGCTGTGGGAATGCTCAGCACAAACTACGCGCTGGACCAGAAACCCGCAGCGGTTGTTTATCTGCACCACAACAGCATGACAAATCACTGGATGGTGTACAACAAAGGTGCCATCTACTGCAACGAATCCGGCAGTGGTTTAGCCCAGGCTGTAGCCCGGGTCATTACGGATACCATATACGACAAAGGCGGTATGCCCAACCATGGTATGCACTGCGGAGTCATTCTTCGCAACGATGGCCGCAAAGGCGGCGGTGACTGGCTCAATGCCTGCAATGATTCCTACGTGCCGGCCATCATCACAGAGGCCACATTCCTCTCGAATCCTGAGCATGCACGATTCCTGGGCAAGGAGAAGAACGCTATCCGCTACGCAGAAGCCATCGGTCATGGTGTGGTCAACTACCTGAACGCGCGCTGAAATCTCAGCGGCGGTGCGGGCCGTGTCTGTGCGCATGAGCAGGCCGCTTCCCATGAGGAATGGGGTGTCTGTGCCTTGGTGCAGGACGGTGCACATGGCGCGGCGGAATGGCGCAACGATGGCGCACATGATGATGCCGCGGGTGGCAATGGTGATGACCGGGCAGCATGATCGGGTGCAACGGACACGGACGACAACACGGAGGCGGCGGGCATGGATGATGCACACATGGTATCCCCGTAGTAATGCTAACGTGTACACGGGCCTCTGCCCGAGGGACAAGGAATGCCAGTACGGACACTAATATAATCGCGCAGGTGGAGAGAATCGACTTGCTCATACAATAATAAAGCGCAACGGCGTGCCGCTTTTGTGCACGCCGTTGAAAAAATGCTGACTTTTTTCATCAAGCCCTGCGACGCAGGAACCGCCCGGCCACAGCCTGAAGCTCCGGCACACGGAAAGCCAGGCAGGCACCGCCATAAACCAGGGCACCCAGAATCCCCCCTGCTGCCAAAGCTCCAAAGCGGCTGAAAAAGCCCCAATCCGTGAATGAAGCAAAGCAGAACTCAGCCACTAACCAGCATCCCAGCGCCAGTACGCAACCGGCGGCACAAATACGCAACAAGCCAGGCACAAGCACCTTGCAGGCCATTCCTCCCAGCAAATGGCGCAGATAAAGGAAATAGAACAGGAAGTTGAGAGTTGTGACGATGGAGGTGGTAAGTGCCAGATACATGGCAGGCAGGCCAAAGATATGGACGAAGGTATAGTTGCACCCCACAGAAATGCAGAACGCAACCATCGCAAGACCGGCGGGAGCCCAGGGCTTTTCCAGCGCCAGGAATACAGGCTGCAGCACCTTCATGCCGGCATAGGCAAGCAAGCCGAAGGAATAAGCCGCCAGCACGTTGCCGGTAAAAGCAGAGGCTGCAGCATCGAAACGACCACGCTGGTAAAATACGCTGACAATCTCGGTACCCCAGATACTCAGAAAGACCGCAGAGGGCACCGCAAAAAGAGCGACAAATCGCAGAGCCTTGGCCAGATGCCCGGCAATCTCGCCCCCTGCTTCGCCACCGCTGGTAAGAGTCATGCGTGAAACTGTAGGCAACACAACCATACCCACAGCCACACCAAAGAGCGCTACGGGCAACTGCCACAGATGAAATGCACTGGAAAGTGCCGTCACAGAGCCAGGCTGCAGATGCAGAGCAAAAGCGGTGTTAATGAAGATATTGGTCTGCGTGATGCCGGCAGCAATAACACCAGGCAGCATAAGCAACCACACACGCCGGACCGCCGGGTCGGTGAACTCAAGCCACCTTCCATTCCAGCGCAAACCTATATCCCAATGCAGCCGGTACCCCTTTTGCCGCATTTTTGGCAGCTGAACTAATACTTGCGCCGCACCGCCACACACCACAGCTATGGCAAAACCATACAAGGCATCCGCCCCAAAGGTGGGATCTATGAGCCAGCCAATTCCTGCACCCACTGCCACGGTGGTAAGATTAAATGCTGCGCTGGCCAGGTTCGGCAGGCCGAAAACGCCAAAGACATTCAGCGCCCCCATGCACAGGGCTGATACGGAAGCCAGCAGAATGAACGGCCAGATGATGCGGCACAAATCCGTAGCCAACCCCATGAAGCTGCGGGCTTCGAGCCTGGTTACGCCCAAGGGTACGCCCTCTGCTGCACAAGTAAGCGAGATTTTCTGACCGTGTTCCAGTTTTTCTACCACAGACAGGCGAATACAGGTGGTTTCTGTAAATCCGCGGAGCTCGTCAGGAGCCTCAAAAATCACCTCCTTCATGCCATCCACATTCGTACGCGTGCCCCGGTAAGCAGCATCTGTGCAAAGCATGGAGGGTGCCCCCCACGGCGTATGCAGCACCACGCGCGCACGCTCAGGGTATAGCTGCTGCATGAATGTGCCGGTCAATAGGATACCAATAGCCACAATGCACACCATAAGCGAGATAAGCTGCGAACTGACACGATGAGCCAGCCCCCACGCAGCCTGGGCACCGTCCTGCTTCTCCACCTTGCTCATCACGCTGGTGAAGCTCTGAGACAGTGCTCCTTCTGCAAACATATCGCGCAGCATGTTCGGCACGCGGAACGCAGTCAGGAATGCATCCAGCGCGCCGGTGGCACCAAATAACGAGGTGTAGACGATTTCGCGCAACAGGCCTGTAAACCGGCAGCAGAAAATAGCCGCTGTTGCGATAAGACTCTTTTTCTGCATCGAAGCCATGGCTACAGAATCAGTTAAGTTAATGCTTCAGCGAACTTTTTCCGGAAGGTTTTCACCAATTTTACGCGCAAATGTCTTTGCTGTCGTTTTGTCTCCCAACAGCAGACAGCCGCGGGAAAGTTCTCGAATCGTGCTGCGATACAACCCCTTCTCTGCCTGTTCCAGTCGGGATTTATCTTCGTCACTCATCTGATCAATGCTGTTCTGAATAGCGCGCAATGTACGGAAGCTGACAAGATCCTGGTTAGCCTTGCGTTGAGCCATTGCAAGATTGTAGCGGGCTCGGAGAGTTTTACCCGTCGTAAGATCCGGGTTTACTTCTTCGACCATACGGGTGCATTCCTGCACCCATTTGAGAGCATTTTCGTAGTCTTGTTTGCTGGTGTAATAGTCTGCCAGTTCATGTGCAATGCGGGATCGGTAATCATCGTCTTTCTTCACCAGATTAGGATTGGAAAGCAACATTTCCCAGCTTCTGCTCAGCAGCTTGATTTTCTCCTCCCCGTCAGTATGCGTTGCAAGGAAGGTAAGCACACGCATCACTTCTGCCGGGTCTGACTCATGGTCGAGAAGATACCGATAATCGTTCACCGCCTCCTGCACATTACCCCTGGCTTCATTGGCGCGTGAACGAATGCGGGCAATACGGGTCTGAAGCTCAGGAGTCATCTCACCATAACCTTCAGCGAACGCAGCCGCAAGCGATAGAGCCTGGGAACAGCCTTCGTGATTCCCGATACGATGCCTCAGCTCGCCCAGCAGCAGATAACATGTGGGCAAACGGTGTTCCTTATCAGGATATTCGAGCATGGCATCGCGGCAACGCAGCAATTTGCTCTCTATATCCTTAAGTGTGTGTGCCGGCATGTTAGGGTTGTCTCGCAGGGCATTCGTCACCTCTTCCAGCATCAGCTGCGAAGTTGCCGGGCACAACGGCCATTTGGCCTGCTCCAGAATATTGCGGGTCATCTGCAATACCGGGTCCTTCACCGCGCAGACCCGGGCTCTCAGCATCTGCAGGTCGGCAGCTTCTGCAGCCAGCTCAGGTGAGGCCAGGCGGGCCAGCACTCCGGGCGAGTCGAGCCGGGCAATGGCTTTTACCGCTTCATCGTTATTCTGCATGCGGATGCAGGTTTCAGCCGTGCGGCGGATAGAACGCAGCAACAACGCGGTGTGCTCCGGGTCATTCATGATTTTATCCTGCAGCTGGCGATCCAGACGCAGCTGCAAACCATAGTCGCCATGCTCAACAGCGGCTACAGCCATGCGGTCCAGACCTTCCACAGGAGCCAGAGTTTCCACTTCCGGCAGAATGCGCACAGCTTCCTGCCACTGCCCCTTGTCTACCAGGCGGGAGAGAAGCAACCAGCGGAATTGTCGCTGGGTATCAGCATTCTTAATCCACCCGAGCCGGGAACGAGAATTTTCTGCCAATTCCAGCAAGCGTGCCTTATCGCCCGCTAAATCGGCAAGCAGACGTTCCAGATTGGCATTAGCCTCCTCATTGCTGGGCACAATGATTGTCTGGCCTTTGAAAAAGGTGATAATATCCTGCCCCTTTGCAAACAAACCCCACAGCATGAGTGCGCCCAGTGTAAGCCCCGCAGCTGCCAGGGGTACTGTGTGGTTGCTTTTTTTACGAGGGGGACGATATCGGCGATTCATATTCCGTTGTAATAATGGTTATTTATTAAAACTCAGTTACTGCTGGGCAGAGTCTTCAGCAGGTTGTTGTGGGGTGAGGTAAGGTGCTATGCGCTCCATATGGTCACGCGCTTCATCCTCTCGGTCGGGCTGGCCATCAAGCAAGGGCATAAGCGACTCCCATGCAGCGTGCGCCTCATTCCAGCGGCGAAGTTCTGTAAGCGCATGAGCCTGCCCGAGAAGAGCTATCAGTTTATTATCCTGATCTACCTGGGTATCCGCAGTCAGATGCGAAACTGCAGAACCATAGGCACTCTCTGCATCTGCCGTTTTCCCCTGCAGGTCATACACCTGACCAAGCAGCAGATAAATGCGACCAAGGGAAGATTTATCGGCGGGTATATGCTTCTTGCGTAACGCCAGGCACTTTTCGAGCATGGTCTGTGCTGGCTGAAGTTCCTGCGTCTCCATATGGCAGCGGGCTGTACCTTCAAGTGGTTGTATCTGCAGAATTGGTTCCTCGGTCTGCGAAAGAGCAGCCTTGAAATCCTGCGCTGCCGCTGAATAATTCTCTGCCATGAACTGTAACCAGCCCCGCTGGTCGAACAGGCAGGGCCAGAACGTATTGGAGGCGTGCACACGCCCTGCTGCTACACCGTGTGCCCGCTGAAGCAGAGTCAGGGCTGAAGCATGATTATCACGCCCCAGTTCAATGGTTGCCAACTTACGCAAAGCAAGCAGATGCGCTGCAATCTCTACAGGCTTGCTACCAGGCTGCCCTGAAGCTTTGAGCAGTAATGGTTCTGCTGCGGCAACATCACCCAGTTCCAGCAATGCTGTGCCATAGCATGCAGCATATTCTGCTTTATTGACCTGAGCCAGGTCTACCCCTTCCAATGCAGCACGGTATAATTTTTCAGCAGATGCACGGCTCTCCCGGGTGCGAAACTGCTCGCCCATGTGGACAAGCAGGAGAGAACGGAGATGTTTTGTATCATTCCCCATGTTTTTCAGCTCCGTGTAGCGTTGTTTCCACAAAGCCAGAGCCTGGGTTGTGTTCAAGGGGCTGCTCAAATCGAACGCCACAACATGTCCCAGCGCATCTTCACGCAGTTCAGGCATGGAATTCTCGGCGGCCAGTGATGCAGCAAGCAGGTAATATTTTGTTGCCGTCTCACCGTGCTGCAGAGCGTTCAGCCAGGTTGCAGCCCTGAATATGCGGTGAGCCCACTCCTTTGTATGCGGCACGGCAGCCACCAGTTTATCCAGCAACGGCATGCCGTTCTGCACCAGATTCCGCTGCATCAGAGCGTCTACAAGAAACCATTCTGCTTCAAGGCGTATACCTGCATCCTGAATCCACGCAAATGTTTTTCCCGTATCTGCCGCAGCTTGCAGAAGCACTTCATCACTGGCAGAGTACAACCGCATGAAACTGAGTACATTCTGCTCTGCCGTCCTGTTGAGCTGCTCGTGTACCTGTTTGCTCTCTATGGCCCGGTTAAAGCCGTGAGCATCACCCTCGGCATATCCCTGATGGTATCCTTTGTCAAAACTGTTGACGTAAGTAAAGATAAGCAGCCCTAACGATGCAGCTGCTGCAACCCCTACCCCCGTCCACAATACCCATGGACGAAACTCCAGCTCCTGCTTCTCTTCTGGCTCAGGAGCTGGTGTGTTTGTCTCTTCCTCCACCATGGATGGTTTACTATCAGGCATTTACCTGGTCAAGATGAAAGGCGCTGTGCACCACTCGCGCAGCTTGCTCAATATCGCCGGCTTCTACTGTGGTGGAAATGCGGATTTCGGAAGTGGCAATCATGCCGGTGGCTATGCCGGCATCTGCCAGGGCCTGGAACATGGTGGCGGCTACGCCTGTATGTGAACGCATACCAACACCGACCACAGAGAGCTTGGCCAGTCCGGCTTCGGTCTCGAGGCGAGCTTTATCGCCCAGCTGAGGCATTACCTTCTTAAGCGCAGCCTGGGCTGCCCCAAGGTCGTTCATATTCATGGTGAAAGACTGGCGGGCCTGACCGTCATGTGCGGTGTTGGCCACAATCATGTCCACATTAATCTCGGCGTCGGAAAGAGCGGAGAGAATGATGGCGGTATATGCCACAGGAGCGGTGATGCCCGAAACAGTGACGCGGGCCTGATTGCGTTCGATTGAGACGCCTCGCACGGCGAGGGACTCCATAGCGGAAGTTTCTTCTTGCACGATGGTACCGGGGTTATTGTTCATGGAGTTGCGGACTTCAAACACGACGCCGAATTTCTTGGCAAATTCAACAGAGCGTGCCTGCATGACCTTGGAACCGCTGGAAGCCATTTCCAGCATTTCTTCATAGGAAAGTACGGAAATTTTACGGGCATCTTTCACCACACGCGGGTCGCAGGTGTATACACCATCCACGTCGGTGAATATCTGACAAAGATCGGCATTCACGGCTGCAGCCATGGCAATGGCTGAAAGGTCTGAACCGCCACGCCCGAGTGTGTGAATTGTGCCGTCTTCTGTGACACCCTGGAAACCAGCACATACAACGATGTAATCATCGTTCAGCGCGTCAAGCACACGCTTGGGGTCAATGGAGTGGATACGGCCACGCGTGTGGGAGCCATAAGTGCAGACGCCAGCCTGCTGGCCTGTGAAACTCTTGGCTTTGTAGCCCATCTCTGTAATAGCCATGCACAGCAGTGCAATGCTCTGCTGCTCGCCGGTTGCCAGAAGCATATCGAGTTCGCGCTCCGGGGGATTATCCATCACCTCATGCGCCAGGCCGATAAGTTTATCAGTTACGCCACTCATGGCAGAGATTACCGCCATAATCTGATTGCCCTCCTTCTTGACCTCGATGAGGCGGCGGGCTACATTGCGGATGCGGTCAATGGTGCCCACTGAGGAGCCACCGTATTTCTGTACGATAAGTGCCATAATAGATATCTGGTTTAAGAATTAAAGGTTTCGATTCGGAACACAGCGGGATGCGGGGCAATGCAGCCTTCTGCCACAATTTCCTTGAGCGCAGTCTTGAGTGTACCCCATGGGCAGGCATGCAGTGTGAACACCAGGTCGTTCTCCACATTCTCAGACTCTTCATCTTCGTGCGGTGTTGAATATGTGGAAGCGATGCTGATGTCGTATTTAGCCAGCACGCGAGCAATACTTGCAATCACCCCGGAACGGCGGCTGGGCACCAGGAAACGCACATAATAAGGCGTCACCGTGTCTTCCTGCGGCATAATTTCCAGCGTTTTGGTATAGGGATGGAATCCCGTGTGGAACTCAGGGTGGTGTAAGTCGCGCATGGCCATGACGATATCGCCAATAACCGCGCTGGCGGTCGGGTTCTTACCTGCACCTCGGCCGTAGAAAATAGTCTCACCGACGATATCGCCCTTCACTGCAATGGCATTGAAGACGCCATTAACGCTGGCAAGCAAATGCTCACGGGGAACAAAACTGGGCTGAACGCGCAGCTCCAGCTTGCCCACATCCTCATGGTGCTTGATGACAACCAGAAGCTTGATGGTGTACCCCATCTGGTGAGCAAAGTGGAAATCGGATGCAGTGACACGTTCAATGCCGTACACGGAGATTTTATCCGGAGCAATAGGTGTGCCATATGCCAGCATCGCCAGAATAAGCGCTTTGTGCGCTGCGTCCCATCCGTTGATATCCAGAGTGGGGTCGGCCTCAGCAAATCCTTTAACCTGGGCACGCGCCAATGCGCTTTCAAAAGAGACGCCCTTGCGTTCCATGGAGGAGAGAATATAATTACTGGTACCGTTGATAATACCGGCTATACTCTCCACATTGTTGCAGATAAGGGAATTCTGCAGGCTTTGAATAATCGGGATGCCTCCACCGCAAGACGCTTCAAAATACAAAGGCACGCCTGCAGACGAAGAGAGGTGAAACAGTTCACTGCCGTATTCGGCCAACAATGCCTTATTGCCGGTCACTACCGGTTTACCTGCTCTCAGAGCACTGGTTACGAGTTCATAAGCCTCAGTTGTACCGCCAATCAGCTCGATGATAATATCAATATCAGGGTCATTCACCAGCTCTCGCCAATCATCAGTCAGCATTCCCGGAGCCAGCTCCACCCCTCGGACTCTGCTCTTATCGCGCACAGCTACACGCTTTACAGCGTACTGCATCTGCGCGCGAGCCTCAAGCAATTCATGATTACGGCACAGCGTTTCATACACACCCGTGCCTACGGTTCCAAGCCCTGCAAGACCAAGCTGAAGCGGTTTATCTGTCATTTGCGGGCGCAATTCTACACGAAATCACCCCTGCTCGCAAGAAATTATTCTGCCACGTGGAAGATTTTGTGAGGGAATGACGTATCTGCGCCATTCTACGTAACCGCTTTTCGGAATAAAAACAATTTTTTTAGTTTTGAGGCTTGACGCGATACCAAAAATCAGATATATTCGCTGCGTCTTCGGAACCGGACGTTAAATTGGTTTCCGGGCTCGAAAGGGTCCGATTCATAGGGTAGTTGGGCGTCCAGGAGCTGCAAAGCTCCTGGACGACTTCCTTTTACAGGACTAGCCCCAAATGGGGCAGAACACAATTTAGACTTGCCAAAAACGGCCAGTTGAAATAGACTTCGGAAGCCATGCGTTATTTCGCTGTTATTCTGATGTTCTGCACCATTCTTGCCACGCCCGGGCAAGCCCGATTCAGCACACCGTTTTCACAACAGCAGACGTATCCGGGGCAGCGTCCAAGCTCTATTCCTCGCCAGGCGCAACACGTACGCAGGGCCAACCAGAGCAGATTGAATCCCGTCAGACCCATCCCTCTGCCTACAACCCCGGCTCCACGACCGGACTGCGCAGCAGTATGCGTCATTGACCCATACAACGGGCATGTTCTATACGGATACAACGCCAGCTCCAGAAGACAGGTTGCCAGCACGCAGAAAATTGTTACCGCACTGTGCGTGTGCGACACCAAGGACCTCGATAAACTGGTCACAATCCAACGCTCGGATCGCATGGCGCCGCCTGTCCATTTAAGACTCCCCGTTGGAGACAAATACACCCGCAGAGAATTGCTGCAGGCTATGCTCACCGGCAGTTTTAACGACGTTGCGCTTTCTCTTGCACGCGATTGTGGCGGCACAGTTGAAAATTTTGTTGCACAAATGAATGCCCGGGCTCGCAAAATGGGCATGAAAAACACTCATTTCAAAAACCCTAATGGTCTGCCGGCTGCACAGTATTCCACAGCATACGATATGGCCCTTGCCGCATGCTATGCGTACAACAACAAAACCATACGCAGCATGATCAACATCCCCGCCTACGAATTCAGGCGAAATGACGGCAAAATCCGTATCATTCGCAGTACAAACAGGTTACTGAGCACACATCCGTGGGTGCACGGCATGAAAACCGGATACACCAATTTAGCCGGCAAATGTCTGATTTCGTGCGCAGCCAGTAACGGCCGAGCCGTCATTGTCGTAGTTCTTGGTAGCACGAATCGTAAAATTTGGGGAGAATCCCTCAAATACCTCCGATGGGCGCTTAGTAATGTTTAATCGAAAGTTTAAGCGAAAGAACCAAAACAGACCCGTTTTTTGCTTTCCTTAGCGTAAAAAATACGTTATATTGCAAGGAACATTGAGCCATGGCTGGCAATACGAACAAAAAACGCACAAAAAAACAAGCAGAGGAATCCACTTCTCTGTGGGGTTTTTTGTTCGATAAAAACACCCAGAATCAGGATATCACAAAGAGAGCATTCTTTGCGCAACCTGGGGAAGAAGAATCTGAAACCGAGCCGGATGCTCAACGAAATATACTGCAGGAAATCTGGCACCGGTTCAATTTCTGGGGAGGACTGGCTTGCATTATCTTCCTGGCTTTCACCATGCTTCTGATCAGCACACTGGTGAGCATGTGGACTCCGCAGGATATGCGAAACATAGCCGGATACGCAGACCACGGCAGCTCACGCGACCTTGCGGCACTGCTCCGCAATGCCAATGGTCAGGAAATCAGTTTCTCGGAAGCGGAAATCAACCGGTATCTCCGGGACACCTGCCGCATGCGGCAAACAGGCATCTTTTCAATCATCACCCATACGCACGGTGCAGCAGTCCGCATTCATGACGGATATGCAGAGCTTGTTATTGACAGAATCATCGGCTCCAACCTGCACCAGACAACATCGGTCAACATCACGTTTACACAACATATCACCCACGGCCGTCCTGAATTGAATGTTGAGTTCCGTGGCACTGACATATTGTACGGTAATCTGCCAGAGGGTGGAAGCATTGGCAAAATGGGCATTCCCAGCCGACATGTCAGCATGCTTGCACCTGCTCTTGATTCCTTAGTCAACTGTTATCCAGAGATAAAATCCATCATTACAGAATACGGATATTGCCCATATTTCACCAAGGGTAGAAACGGAGAAGAAAGTCGTGTCCGTCTCATTCCTTACCGCCCATCTTAAATTATCAATACTCACACAACATGAATAAACACCGCCTATTAACAGTTCTCATTTCGTTATGCTGCACGATTTCCTTTAATTCCTGTATCATCCAACAGGTGGCAGATAAATTTATTCGTGACGAATATCCTGGTGAGAGGCCTCCGCATGTCATTGCTGATGCGTCCGGCAAACCAGCCAATGAAAACTGGATAAAAGTCAATCCATACGATTTACCACCTTCCGGATATTTGCAAGGGCGCATTGAGTACGCGGAAGACGGGCTTCCCTACGGGTTACCCTGCGAATTCTCCAACATCCTTGTATCCCCATATGAACCATACTATCAGCTGGATTACACCAATAGCAAAGTAGGTGACAAAGTATGGGATCCCTACACACGAAAGCCTTTCTACGTGCCAAGGTTCATGACCATTAACTAACATTCCTGCAACATATGGGCAGAAGAAAAAGCAGAGAATTCACCTTCGCCGACAAAGTTTTGCGCATTATCCTGCGCGTGATGTTCGGCCTCCTGCGCCTTGTCGATATCCGCATAGTCGCACTGATGGGCAGAGGTATAGGATTGCTGACATGGGCAGCCCTTCCCAGCAGACGCCAGATTGTAGCGCGAAATATCCGCATTGCTGTAGATCCGACATTGAGAGGCAAACAGTTGAACTCTCTTGTTCGCCAGAATATCGTGCGGACATGCGAGAACATGGTCTGCACCTTCAAAACGGGTCTGCTTTCAGATAAAGAATTGAACCGGGCACTGATTCTGAAAGGGAAAGATTCTTTCATAACGCAAGCCGAATTAAATGCATGTCAGATATGCTGCGTTCCGCACGCGGGCAACTGGGAAATGATGGCGCGTCTGCGTCCCCTGTTTCCTGCAGTAGCTAGATTTGGTTCCCTTTACCGCAGACTTGACAATCCCGCCTTGGAAGAAGCTGTTTACAATATCCGCACCAGCCATGGATGCGAGATGTTTAATATCAAGGATGGATTGAAAGAAGTATTCCGGCTGGCAAGAGATGGAGGCATGCTCGGTGTGCTCAGTGATCAGTTCACCCAGCAAGGTATATTCATTCCTTATTTCGGCAAGGTGACCGGCACTACCCCCCTGCCTTCCCTTATTTTCAAACGACGCAAGGAAAATGCCAATCTGTACGTCGTCACCAGTCGTTCAACCGGGCTTGCCCAATGGGAAGTGGACTTCTCACGGCAGGTCGGTAACACAGACACGACAATGAGTCAGGCTGCCATTACCATGGAAGTCAACCTGGCCTTGGAGGAAGGTTTAAAAAATGGTATATTGGACGGATTCTGGATGCATCACCGCTGGAAACCCTCCTATAATTTTGCTCCGGACACATGTGATGAATACAATGAGCTCATCCGGAAGTACGCAAGGCTTCCATTCCGCATCATCATGTGCGTGCCGGAACAGTTTGAAGAGGCTGTATTGGTCATACCGATGATGCGCCGTTTACAGGCTTGCCGACCCGATATGCAGCTCACAGTAGTGTGTCCGAAGGAACAGCAGGCATTCTGGCAGACCCAGCCCTACATTACCTATGTGGTAACCACAAATGGGACGCAGAGTCCAGCAGAGCAGCTCGAATCTGACGATTTGTACAAGGATGGTCCGTACGACTTCCTCTTCATGTTGAGCAGCAATGAAAAAGTGTTCAATAATCTTAAAAAGCTCATGCCTATGTATCTGAGCGGTTTTGCCAGCAATCCGCTTGCAAGAAAGCTCAGAACCCGTTTTGTATTACCTGTAGGCACGGAGCCGCTGCATAAATCGGAAGAGTATCAGAAACTCGCTAATGCGCATGTATGCAAGGCTCCCATTCTGCCATATGCAGACGCAACACAAGGCAATGAAGAGGCAGAAGGCTGCTTCATCGCACCCTTCTCCACACTCGGCTCAGCCGATACGTGGGAAAAAGCAAAGTGGGTTGAACTCATCGCCAAGCTTAGTGGGAAAGTCAGACTCCTGGCATTTGAATCAGACCGGGAAGCAGCTGAAGCATTGAGCAAGGAACTGGGCATTGAAGCCGTACTGGTACAACCAGAAACAGTTGCCTCTGTTATGGGCTCCAAAACTACGCTATACGCAGTGGATGGGCTTCTGCCGCAACTGGCAGCGTTGGTTGCTTGCCGCTGCCACGTTATCATGGCAAGCCGTCTTGCATCTGCCTATGCTCCGCTGGGAGAAGGTCATCATGTTGTGTTTAACCATACTCCATGTCATCCCTGCTACCGCAGCACATGTGATCAGACGCCATGCTGCACATCAGGCATCACAGTTGATGAGATGCTGGGAATCACCAACTAAAACTTTTCACCAGCACCAAGTTGACGCGGCGGTTCGCAATCGCCGCGTTTTCTGTCTCTTCCTCAGCTTTCTTCAGGAGCGAGCATGAACATGAGTCTGTCCACACCATATCGGCTTACCTCATTCCACAGCGTTTTCTCCATGGAGGCAGTGCGAGCAGCCCTGTCTTCGGGGCTGAGATTTTCCACCGCATCCTGGCCGTAATACTCCATTAAGGCACGACCTGCCAGGCGCGTAACTAACTCCTCCCAGAATGCAGCATCCCGATACTCATCCAGAACATCGGAGTAAAAAGCATTCTCAACGTACGGGCGCTTGAAAAACCAATACCCGCAATCAGGGTTGAGCTCTAAATCCCGTGCGATTGAGGGAACAGTCCTGCCAGCTTTAATGATATCCACCAGCAGTTTGTGCCAGGCGTCTGCTCGTGGATTGCGGCCTTCTGGCATAGCCTGTCCCAGGACAGTAAGAGACAAGGCGCAAATCTCCAGAAGATTGCGCATTTCGAGCTCCGACAACTCTAAGCTTACTTTTCCCATCAGCTGCTTTTATTCCAGGCCCAGCTGCATGCGGGCTTCCTCTGTCATCATTCCCTGATTCCAGGGCGGGTCCCACACAAACTCTATATCCACGCTTTTCACTCCTTCAAGCGCCGCAATACCCATTTCGGCTTCAGCCATCAGGTGTGGTCCCATACCACAACCTGGCGCGGTAAGTGTCATCTGAACACTCACATGACAACCGTCCTCTTTCTGAGGAATAATCTCAACGCCGTATATCAAGCCCAGATTCACAATATCCACCGGAATTTCCGGGTCATAGATATTGCTGAGCACTTTCCAGACCCGTTCCTCAAGGGTCAGGTTTTCATCGCTCTCCTGTACGGCTTGAGAAGCTGCTATAATTCCGGCTCTGGCAGCTTCCTCGCGCGAAATGCGAACGAGCCCCATGTCGGTAGCGGCAGTAATGGAATTCCCCAGCATCTGGGTCACATAAATGCGAGACCCCTCCGGCAAGAGCACGGCATTGCCGGCCGGTATCTGAATGGCAGCGGTTTCTGCCTCCGTAATCACTTCCTGATTCAACATAGGCGGCGGGAATTATGCCATAATTCCCGCCGCTTACAAGGCAAATCTCAAATGCTGTCTTAAAAAGCCTGATTCATGGCTTCCAGATAGCGTTCCGTCTCGCCCGGTTCCATTGCAAACTTGCGGGAAAAAAGACAACCGCTAGCCCACACCTGTGGCCATTCATCCGGCACGAGGTCCGCCGGAGACATACTGCGGCGCCATATCATGAAACGCATATTGTGCCCTGCAAAATTCTCACAATACGGCAATTTCTTGATTGTTGTCTGAAAGAACATCTCATCAGGGCAAAATGTATGGCGGAAAAAGTTGTAATAATCAGGGTGGTCGTCAATATATCTCACCACATCGCACAAGCACTCGTGTGTCAGTGACCACCACTGGGAACCTGCGTGAAAAGGAGCGTATTTCTTCCATGACCAACGGCGGATTCCTGTAAAACGCCACAATTTCATCCACTTGCGGAAAACATGATGCCACTTGCTGGTTCTATCCACCATAAATTGCGGATACCAGACAGCAATGCGATATAACAAACCTTTGCGCCCCCATCCCTTGGTTATCGGCTCTGGGCTGCAATTAATGAATTGCTTATTTTCGGCGTACGCCTGGTTGAGAATTTCCTCCGTCTTCGAGTATGAAGCCGCCGGCAGACATTGCCCGCTTATTAGGTGGATATATCGATATTTTTTTTCAGTAGCCAGAGCTGCACGCACACAGGCCATTTCTGCGGCAATCATATAGAAACTACCCCATTTGACTGCCACACGCTCATTGACCAAGTGCACATGGTCGCTCGTGTTGATTTCCGAATCAATTGCAGACGATGCATCGACGTGGATAAAAACATCGTGCCCCTGCGCAGCAAGATACGCACTTATGGCATTAACCTGCCAGGGGCGATTATGGCACAAAATCAGGTAACAATCCGTATGGGAGACCGCATTTTCCATGGATTCACTCTAACACATCCATGTCTTCTTAGTCAAATCAAATCAACAATAAAGCTTGCAGCAACTTAACTAAATCACCAAAAGCAGCAGCAATTTCGTGCGCTGATGCAACAAAATCCTTTGCGTATCCTCGCAGAGAAATAACACCAAAGCAACGCAACATAAGAACAAGAGAGACGACATTCGTCAACATGATAATCATGAACGAGAGCACGACTCCATTTTCAAGCAGATCAGGTTGTTCTCTGGGTATCACCCAGAGAGTCCAGTATACGTGAAAGCACCACCAGAAACCAAAGCCTGCATAAAACCATGGCAGATACGAGCCGAAGGGATACACCCAGTTGGCAACAAAAAACACCCCCAGCCAGAGCAGCATCCACAGGGGAATGAAATACGGAGCCAGTGCAACAAAAAGGTTATCGGTATCGGTGTCTACATAGCCGCCGTCCAGATCAACACTCAACGCCTGCACTTTACCAAAACACAGCACGGCAGCAATGGCATGCGTCAACTCATGCCCCAGCACATACGCAAACATCAGCATAGGGTCTATGAGCCTGAAGTATTTGACACTTATGAACACGAGCGCGCCCAACACGCTGAACCAGACAGATTCACTCTGCCAGAACGCAAGTTCCCCTACCACGGGTGCAGCATGGTGCAGCTGCAGCAGCAAAGCATACACCATCACTACAGATAACGGCAACAGCAGACACAGGCCTATCACCAACCGGATGACCCGCTTCACCCCATGCACAGGCTGCCAGTCTGCCTCACCATCAGAGCCATACAAAGGCTCCATGTTTTGCCAATAGGCCGCCTGCACTTTCAACCGCTTGATTACACCCAGTGTTTTAGGCTGCAAGTGCTCAGCTTCGTGCGGCTTTTCCACAGGTACGCGCCAATCGCCGAATTCCGGTTGCGGCATTCGGCGGTGAACACGTCGGGAGCTCTGGCGGTGGGGCTTCATGAACTACATGCCGGGCGAATGTCCTGAATTGAGATGGCAAGCGATACCCGGCCTTTCCACACATTGCGGTCAATCGTATAGGCAATATCCCAGGGCGGGTCAGGCAATTTACGGGATGCACCATTAAAATACATGGCATCACATTCACAGGAGCCCTGCCTGAGGCCGAGTCTCAAATGATTTCCCTGTAAATGCCGGGGAGCATCCGTCAGCATCACGTTCCGGCTCATGAATACTGGCTGCGGATTAGAATTACCAAATGGTTCCAGTAATTCATAACTATCCAGCAAATCAAGCGTCAACTCCGGGAAAGTAACCTCTGCATCCACATTCAGCACCGGCACCAGTCTGGAAGGGTCCACGCTTTCCCGAACAAAAGCATCAAAGCGCTGCCGGAAAGCATCAATCATATCCTCGTGGATGACCAGGCCTGCGGCCATATCATGACCGCCACCGGATATCAGCGTATCGGCGCACGCATGGATTGCCTGCACCAGCGACACACCCGGAATGGAGCGGCCACTTCCCTTACCCACGCCATTTTCATCCAGGGAAATAACAAAGGTCGGTTTGTGATAACGCCGCATCAGCAACGAGGCCACAATCCCCACCACCCCAGGATGCCAGGTGCGAGACCCCAGCACAATCACGTTATCCCGGGTAGGTGAAAATGTTTGCGAGAGCATCTCCATGGCCTCATTGCGAATCTTTTCCTCCTCCTGCTGACGCGCACGATTATGCAGTTCCAGGCGCTCAGCCAGGGAAAGCGCATGCTCAGAATCACGCGTCATGAGCAAATCGAGTGCATCCAGCGGGCTATCCATTCGTCCAGCCGCATTCAAGCGTGGTCCCAGGCGGAATGAAATATGGCTTGCACTAGGTCTGCGATTCAGATTCGTCACGCGGTTAAGCGCCTGAATCCCTATATTGCCTCCGCTCTCCATCACGCGCAAGCCGTGACGGGTAAGCAGCCGATTTTCGTCCACCAGAGGCACAATATCTGCCACTGTCGCAATAGCAACAACATCCAGATACTGTTTCAAATCAAAATGAGGAAGGCGCCGCTGCTTGAGCATGGCATGAGCCAGCTTGAACACCACACCTGCACTGCACAGATACGTAAACGGACTGGCATCCTCCAGTTTGGCATTTACCACCGCTACTGCAGGTGGACGCCCCTGCGTGCTGGCCTCATGATGATCCAGAATCACCACATCAATACCCTGCCCCTGCAACCATGCAACCTCATCCACCGAGGATGTACCACAGTCAACAGCTATCAACAGTTGCGGTTTTTCACCACACGCTTCAATAGCATGCTCCATTCCTTCTTCACTCAGACCATAGCCCTCACGCGTACGCACCGGTATAAAATAATCGGTGCGTATGCCATACGCCCTCAAAACTGCATACAAAAGCGTAACAGAACTTACGCCGTCCACATCATAGTCACCATAGATGCAAACGTGCTCGCCGTTGTCTGCAGCGCGGAAGATGCGATCAACGGCTGCATCCATCTCCCGCAAAGCAAAAGGGTCTCCCAGCTCCGCTAGTTTTGGTTTCAGGAATCTCAGTGCCCTTTCACGACCGGAAATTCCCCTTTGTGCCAGCAATTTGCGAACCAGCAGAGGGAGCTGAGAATTCAGTTCATCACCAAAATCCACACTTCCGTTCGTCGGGCGTAATTCCCAACTGAACTTCGTACTCATGGGGCAATTCTATCATCATGGAGTATTTGCGTCAAGCTGGAAATAACAGGAAGGACGGCGGGTTTTCTTTGACATCAGGCGCTTATGCTGGTACACTTTGCGCAACTTAACCCAGGATATATCGTGACCAAGAACCGTACTCAGGAAATACCATACATCACCCACTGCCGCGGGCTGTGGATTCTCAGCCCTCTTTTTGTGTTTTTCCTGCTCTATCTGGCAACATCCATCATCGCCGGAGATTTTTACAAAATGCCCGTGACAACGGCTTTCATGGCTGCCTGTGCCTGGGCGTTCGTGGTCTGCCGTCCACGCCGGTTTTCAGAGCGTATTGAGAGATTCTCGCGCGGTGCTGCACACAGCAACATCATGATGATGGTGTGGATTTTTATTCTCGCCGGTGCATTTGCCCAATCTGCCAAGTACATTGGCTCTGTGGATGCAACGGTGAATCTGACACTCTCTCTGCTGCCGGCCAATATGGTTCTGGCGGGGGTATTCCTCGCTGCCTGTGTCATTTCGCTTTCCATCGGTACTTCGGTAGGCACCATCGTTGCGCTGATGCCAGTTGCCGTAGGACTTGCAGACAAATCCGGTGCAAATCTCGCACTGATGGCAGGCTGCGTGATAGGTGGTGCTTTTTTCGGCGATAACCTTTCCTTCATATCTGATACAACAATTGCCTCTACCCGCACCCAGGGATGCGCCATGCAGGATAAATTCAAGGCCAATTTCGCCATTGTGATACCGGCAGCCATCCTGGTTCTGCTGGTATATGCCGGGCTTGGCTGGTCACTGGCACCGGTTAATTCTTTACAACAGACCGAGTGGCTCAAAGTCATTCCCTACCTGCTTGTGCTGGGAACGGCGCTCTGTGGGCTCAACGTGGTGAAAGTGCTGATACTAGGCATTATCTCCACAGGAGTCGTCGTGCTGCTGGACTCCCGATTCACGTTACTCGATTGGGCTGGAGCTGCCGGTGCAGGCATGACAGGCATGGGAGAACTTATCATCGTTACCCTGCTGGCAGCAGGCATGCTGGAGCTCATCCGCTACAACGGCGGGCTCTCATACATCGTAGAACACCTCACAGCCTGCATCCGAGGCCGCAGAGGCGCAGAAACTAGTATTGCACTCATGGCAGCACTCGCCAATGTCTGCACGGCCAATAACACGGTGGCCATCGTAGCTGTCGGCGACATCGCGCGCAATGTTGCTCAACGATACGGCATTCCTGCACCTCGTTCAGCCAGTCTGCTCGACACGGCTTCCTGTGTTGTCCAGGGGATTCTTCCCTATGGAGCGCAGCTGCTCATGGGCTCCGCCCTGGCAGGGTTGAGCGCGTTTGACATCATTCCCTACCTTTTCTACCCATATATCATGTGCGTCTCCATGCTCAGTTTCATCGTACTGCGCAAAAATAGCACTCCCTCCGCCAAATAATCTGCATCAGAGCAATTCGAGCAGCTGCTCAACCCTTTGTCCTGGCAGGTTACCCAGCTCCATGCGGTTCATCACATAGGCAAATGACACCCCGGTATCGGGGCTGCAGCAGGCGTGGCTTCCACCCGCCCCGGCGTGTCCGAAACCGCCACAGGGAAACAAATGCGACGGCTCACACATAGCGCCACATGTAAACGAGGTATGCTGCATCAGAGTGTTATCCCAACCACTACATTGCGGAGTGGACAACCATTCGAGCACCTCTGCCGGCACAGCATCAGAGAGGAGTAACTGGTAGAACTGAGCCAGGCCGCGCGCGCTTGCCACGCCTCCTTTTGCAGGGCTCGCGCACTTCCATGCGGCAGGTGTACTCATTTCACGGGGCGAGCCAAAGCCGGAAATACTGTGAAAAGCCCGGTACACAGACGATGCAGCATCGAAATACGCTCGATAAAAAGCATCGTTCTGCATGTAACCCGGCTGTATACGAGGGGCCTGAAGTGCCGCTACACGATGGAACTCAGGCTCAGGCAACCCGATATAAAAATCGAGATTGAAAGGTTTGCGGATTCGTTGTTCCCAGAACTCCCCCACACGAAGCCCTGTCAGTTCGCACATGAGGATATCCACCATAGGTCCGAAAGTCTGGGGGTGATACCCATGCTGCGGCGGCTGCCACAAGGGGGTGCTTTTTTCAATAGCCGCACGGCAAGCATCCAAATCCTCCAACGGGGCTGCCTCATGCAGAGCAGCCAGCCCACACTGGTGCGAAAGCATCTGAGCAATGGTGCAATGAGGCGCAGGAAATGCAGGCCAGAGGTCACCCACTCTGAGTTCGGGGCTCTGGCAGCAGTCATGCAACGCCAGCAACAGGCAGAATGCAGATGCCGGCTTTGTAGCAGAGAAAACAGGCACCAATGAATCATCCGGCCAGCCGCCATGCAAGGTGAGTACCTCTTCTCCCTTGCGCCAGAGAGAAACCGACGCTCCGCCTACAAGGTCTTTATGAAAGCGGCGTGCAAACTCATCTTTCCAATCATCCTTCATAAGGGGTGATATTGGTGACAATGGCACAATTATCCTCTACCCGGAAATGCACCTCAAATGGTTTCAACACCATGTGGTATAAGCGCTGAGGGTCGTTCTGGTATGCGGGGCGAGGGTCCTGGGCAAGAGTTTCCTGTAATGCGGCCAGCCATTCCTCTGATACAGATTCCGGCAGCGTGTCAGGAAGTTTCACAGAGAGAGCTTCCCAGACAGATGCTGTAAAACCACTACTTGCTTCGGGTACAGAGTCAGCGTAAGGAATGTATGGTTTGATATCGTATATGGGTGTACCATCTACCATATCTGCCCCGGATACTCGCAAAACTGGTCCAGGCTCAACACTGAGCAACCGCACCACAGACAAACCCAGCGCATTGGGTCTGAATGGCGAACGTGTAGCAAAAACGCCCAATCGTGTATTACCTCCAAGGCGCGGAGGCCGCACTGTAGGATGCCACTCATCTCCATTGCAATGAAAGCGCCAGATCAGCCAGATATGCGAAAACTCGCTCAGGCCACGCACGCAATCCTCATTGCAATAGGCTGGTTCAAAAACAATTTCACTCACGGCGTGGGGCACAAGATTCCCCTGGCGGGGCACGCCGAATTTTTCAGCATAAGGGCTCCGGATGTATGCGACAGGCTGCATCAGATGTTAAAGAAATCTCGCAAAACCTGTTCATAAACAGGTCGTTTAAAATCCGGCATGGAGCTGAGGTCTATCTCGTGAGGCTGCACCCACTTGTAATCGCGGAACTCCTTATTATCAAGCCAGGGTTCAGCGAGATCACTATGCATCAGGCATAAAAAGTAGTGTTGTTCCTGACCGGCATACGGGATTCCCCTCTTGCGAAGCACGCGTTCACGCTCTTTTGGCGGATAATCATAACGATACGGACCAAGGGCAGATACCACCTCAAACTCGTTCGGTCGGAAACCAGTTTCTTCCATTCCTTCCCGGCAGGCAGCATCCAGAGCAGATTCCCCTTTTTTGATTCCCCCTTGCGGGAACTGCCATGCGCCAAGCGGTTTCACGCGTTCGCACAAGAGCACGCGTCCATCTGCTCTCTGGTAAATAATGGCAGCGTTAGGGCGGTAAAGTTCTGAAGTACCGGGCATAAATAATGTGTAATTTGACAGGACGCATTGTAGCATGCCTCATAACACATTGCAAGAACATCTTGCCACTTGACTCACCTTTGTATATGTGGTAAAGTCCTCACCATGAGACTGACCCTGCCTTTATTCGTGCTTTCACTCTTTTGCGCCGGGCTGACCTCCTGCAGTCAAAACCAGCAGCAGGAGGAGGAATCCGCCAGCCAGGCCAAGGAAGAAGTAGCGCCTGCACCGCTTTATCTCGGCTCAATTCACCAAGTCTTTCCAGCAGATAATTTTGTCTTAATTCGCATCATCGGGCCGAGACCAACAGAGGGTACAGTGCTCATCACTCACCCGTCAGATGGCAGTACAAACCGCATGGGCAACCTCGTTGTTTCCTCCTCACAGCACGAGGGCAGCCGTATTATAGCGGCAGACATCCGCTCTGGACAGATTGCCAAAGGAGACAGGGTTTTCAAGTACAGGGCCATTGCATCCGCGCCAGAAGAAAAGAAGAAAGAGGAAGACACTTCTGACATCTTCACTACAGACGCAGACAAACTGGATGTCGGCTATATTCCCCCAGAAGTCATCGCTCGCAGAAAACAACGGGAAGCTATCAAAAAACAACAGGCAGCAGATGCCGCACAAGATTTCATAGCCCCGACAGAAGAACAGAACATTCTACCCGCGCCGGAAGAAGAGCCGGCCAGTTCTCCTGCAATGCCCGATATTCCTGTGCCGGCCGGGCTTCCGCGTCTGGAAGATGTGCCTGACACCATTAATGGCTGGGATTCCATGTAACAAATTATGAAACTGCAATACTACGTAGACGAAGAAGGAGAAAGCGTCATTGGTCTGTGGGTGCCCAAAAGAGCATGCTACATTGATGTAACCGGACAAGATGAGCAGCTCTGGGCAGCCATGCTGCCAGACGGCAAAAAATTGCGCAAAGAAATAGAAACGTGGATTTCCAAAGGCGCACCGGATGGAGTACCGGTGGACACGAAAGGGCTTGTCGTTTCCAGTGCGCTGCATGTGCAACCCAACACCCTGGCATGTCTGGGTAAATGCTATGCTGAGCACGCAAAGGAATTCAGCGGAGATGAACCGACCGAACCATCCCTGTTTCTGAAAGCGACCTCTGCCATTTCCTCAGACCTTTCCTACGTACTGCAACCAGCCGGAGCAACCAAGCTCGATTACGAGGTTGAACTGGCTGTGGTCATAGGAGACACCCTGCACCGCGCAAGCGAATCTGAAGCCAGACGCGCCATTGTCGGCTACACGCTCATGTGCGATTATTCGGAACGTTCATACCAGCTTGAACACGGTGGGCAATGGACGAAAGGTAAGAGCTATGACACCTTCGCGCCCTTCGGCCCCATTCTGGTAACGAAAGACGAAATTCCCAATCCTGACAATCTGGAGCTTGAATTGCGCGTCAACGGCGAAATACGCCAGAAAGCCAACACATCTCAGCTGATTATGCCAGTAGCTCAGTTAGTTGCATACGTATCGCAATTCATGACCCTGAATGCAGGCGACATCGTATCAACAGGAACTCCAGGGGGCGTTGCCATGGGCATGAATCCGCCGGAATACCTGAAACCAGGAGATGTGGTAGAGTTCAGTTGTCCGGCTATAGGAAGTGTAACTCAGGTAGTTGAAAAAGAATAAAAAGTATTGCTTTTATAAAAGCTTTTGCTACAATACCGCGCACCTGAATCTCCATCTTTTTTACACCGAACCATGAAAATCCTCATCACAGGCGCAGCAGGCTTCATCGGATATCATGTAACGAAACGTTTGCTTGATAGCGGACACACCGTTGTGGGTATCGACAATGTCTGCAACAATAAAGACCTTGAAATGAAGTATGCGCGTCTGCGACTTCTCGGGATTACGGCAGAAGATATTGAGCCGCTCAAAGAGCTCGAGGGCATCAACAAGTTCCGGTTCATAATGATGGACATTCTTGATAAAGAATCCATCGAGACCCTCTGCAAGAAGGAAAGCTTCGATACCATCCTTCACCTGGCCGCGCTCACAGGCACAACGACGGCAAACATGAAACCCGCCTTGTTCTACGAAACAAACGTAACAGGCACCATAAACATGCTTGAAGCAAGCCGCCACTACGGGGTGCAGCATTTCTTCTTTGCTTCCAGCTCCACCGTTTACAGCGCCCAGGCATCATCTCCCCTGCAGGAAGAAGACCATGTGGATACGCCGGTGAACATGTACGCCGCAACCAAGCGTTCTGCAGAGCTCCTCTGTTATACGTATGCAAAAGCCTACGGCATGCCTATCACTATTTTCCGACTTTTCACCGTGTACGGCAGCTGGAGTCGCCCGGATTCCATCCCCATGCAGATAGCAGACCGCATTATGAAGGGACGCAGAGTCCGCATCATGAACAATGGCATGCTGATTCGCGATTTCACTTACATTGATGACCTGCTTGAAGGCATGGAAGCCGCCTTATCAAACCAGCCTTACGCGCTCAACGGTGTTCCCTATGCCCTTTACAACGTGGGACGTGGCAAACCTGTTTCTCTCATGGCATTTACCCAGGCTATGGAACATGCACTTGGTAAAACAACCGAAATCATGACCGATCCCACATCGCCCTACCTCAATGGAGAACTTGTTGAGATGTATGCGGACAGCTCCAAACTTGAGCGGGAACTGGCATACTCCCCCGTATGGGATCATAACGAAGCCCTCCCCCTCTTTGCCGAATGGTTCCTTGAACACTACGGCAAAACATTCCACATGTAACTTTTTCATACCCCCATCTATTCGTGTCTCCTTATCTATACCAACTGGCCAAGAAGTTTTTATTCTGTCTTGATCCTGAAACAGCCCACAAAGTCACCCTTGCCGGACTGCGCACAGCAGAAAAACTGGGAATACTTCCCGCGCTGGTCGGGGGCGCTCCTGTGGAGGACCCTGTTACCGTCATGGGACTCCGATTCCCGAACAGGGTCGGACTGGCTGCCGGCATGGATAAAGAAGCCAATACGGTGGCGGCATTCGGACATCTCGGCTTTGGTTTTGTGGAAGTTGGCACACTTACACCCCGACCGCAGCCAGGCAACCCGAAACCCAGGCTTTTCCGCTGTATTCCGCAGCAGGCAATCATTAACCACATGGGAATCAATAACCCTGGCGTTGAGGAAGGTGTGGCAAACATTCGCCGCACACGGCATTTCAACGGCGTACTGGGCGTAAACATCAGCAAAAACAAAGTCACACCAAATGCAGAAGCGCACCAGGATTATCTGGCATGTCTCCGCGCCGTGTGGGATGTTGCTGATTACGTTGCCATCAACTTCTCCTGCCCCAATGTTCCGAACCTGCAGGACCTGGCTAAGGCAGACAGCGCAGCCGATTTGCTGGCGCTCATGAAGAGCGAACAGGCCAACCTCTCGTCTGAAACCGGACGCTACGTACCGCTCGTCATGAAAGTGTCGCCGGATATGAGCGAAAGCCAGATCCGCGAACTCTCGCAGGTATTCATGGACAGCCAGCTTGACGGTCTTATCTGCACCAATACCACAACCACGCGCGCCGGGGTCGAAAGCTCTCCTCACGCATCTCAAAGCGGCGGCATGTCTGGCAAGCCCCTGTACAACCGAGCCAATGAAACGCTCGAGGCTTTTGCTAAGGAGCTTAAGGGCAGCATCCCGATTATAGGAGTAGGCGGCATTACCACACCAGAAGATGCGGTAAAAAAGATTCAGGCAGGAGCCTCGCTTGTACAGCTTTACAGCGGATTCATCTACAATGGCCCCCCCCTGGTGGAAGCATCTGCACGGGCCATCCGCGAACATTGCCCGGCGCAAGTGTAACAGCTCCGAGCCAAGACAGCTCCTCAGCGATTCTCTCCAAGCGGAGAGAATCGCCTTTGTGTTCTAACGCGCGTTTTCACTCAAAAATCCACATTTGGGGTTTGCAAGCCTGCGGATAATGTGATATTATGCGGTACGAAGTACAATTTCACCAGTTTTACATCATGAAGAAGACTCTTTTTTCACTGCTCGCTTTAACCGTATCTCTGGCACATGCCGAACAGGTGTACACCATTGTGCTTGCTTCGGGCGAACAATTCAGCAATTGCTCTATTGTTGAAAAAAATGCTCAAAACACTAAATTTTCCGGGACAGACAGCAACGGTAAATTAGTAACCAAAGAAGTTCCCGCTGCAGAAATTACTTCCATGAATGAAGTATCTGCAGAAAAACCATCAGAACAGAAAGAAATCAAGAAGGGCGAAGAAAAAGCCACTGACGCTACCCTGCGACTGCGAGACAGGCTGGCCCTGATTGACACGGAAATGGCAAAACTGACCAAGCCGACCAGATCACTAACCTCTCAGGCAACGAGCACAAAGACTCGCATTACCAGGCTTCTGGTGAACATGGATAAACAGGCTCTGGAAATTGCAAAATTGCAGGAAGACTTCCAAAAGGCCGCGGCAGCAGACTTTACATTCGACATCGTACGCATTGAAGACCGCACCAAATACGCACAGGATGGCAAAGCAGCCTACAAAGCTATGGTGCTTGACATGAAGCAGAAAAAAAACAGCCGAAAAGTCGGAGGTCTTGATAAATTTGAAGTTCTGCGCGAACGCTACCAGGGAATTCCTGAATATAAAGATGCCCACGCGAAATATCTGCGCACACTCCGCCAGCTGAACAAAAAATGGAGCAGCATGCACGCAAAGGAAGAGGCAGCGCGCAAACGTTACCCGACAGACAAAATGCGGGCAATGAACGAAATTGACAACCGCAAATACGAAGAAATCAAGGCCCAACTCGAGAAAGATGGCGAAGATATCACAAAAGTCTGGATTGTTCCGCAACAGCGCAATCTGAAAATGCTGGCATATTGCGCCCGCCGTGTAGAAGATGTCCTGCGCCGAACAGAAAAAGAAAAACTGGATGCTGCGGTGGGCACAGTACCCTCCCTGCTCAGCCAATACTGGGAGCAAATGGACCAGATACGAGAACTCATGATTAGAGGCGATCTGGAAAGCGCAGAAAAACAAATCCGGAACAATGCAGCCTATAATCTGATTATGAGGCTCAACAGAGAGCTTCTGCCACAGGATTACAAAGAGCCCATTCGCAACCAGCACAAAGACATGGAGCGGGAAATCACCACACGCAAGCGTAACTACAACAGGCTCAAAATGACGTTAAAAACAAAAACAGATGCTCTTGATCGCAGTATTACCAATGCAGAATCGCAGATTGATGGCATCATGGAGAAAATTCAGCAGGCTCTGGATGCAGACATAGGTGAAAACACCATGGAAGTTGACAAGCCGGAAGAAAAGCCAGCACAGGAAGCAAGTGCGCCTCAACCTAAGTCAGAATAAGATAAGCGCTTCATGAAAAAACTACTGCTTAGTTTGCTTCTTACCATGATTCCTGTACTGCCGGTGACCGCCGCAGATACAGGAATCACTCCGGACGTGCGGGATGCTTTCGAAAGCTACATTGAACTCCCCTCCATTCTTGTGCCCGTATTAAAGAAGGCACAGGATAAGCAGAGCGCAGACGCAGCAGCAGCAGAATTATCTGCGGCATTACCAAACATATACACAACCCGGTCAAAATTGCATAACATCCAGAGTCTCACCCAGGAACAGAGCATCGCGATAAGCAGACAATACGGCCAGCGCATGCGGGAAGAATGGGCCAGGATTTATGAGGAAATCGAGCGATTGCGTAAAGCAAGGTGCCATCAATCACCTGAGTTCTTGAAAGCATATCGTCTCATGTGCATGATGATAGAGAAATGAAAGCCATACCGATTGCATTAATTTTTGGATTCGCCGGCATTACCCATGCCCAGACGCCGGCCGTAGTGGACAGCGAAGCTCAGTCCCCGGAAGACGTACCGCTGACCGAAGGCGAAAAGAGACTTCAAAAAGGCATTGTGCTGCTTGCTTCAATATACCAGAGCATGGCAGATGTCAAAGACAAAGCAACAGCAGAAGCTGCTGTTCCCAAGATAGTAAAGCTTTGCGAAGACATGCAACAATGGTCACAGGCTTTCAACAATCTCCCCCCACTCAGCGAACCGGAGGTTCTGCTGTATGAGGATCGGTATCTCCCCACAATTCGTAAAATCAACAAATACATACGAACCCAGGCAGACCGCCTTGCGGCAGCTGAATACTATGGTTCCATCAATCTGCCTGCTGCACTGGTAAAGCTGGCCCAAATCAGCCGTTAACATCTTTCAACACAAACTATTTATGGCAACAATCCGTCCCTTTGCGGCAATTCGCCCACCGAAGCAGTATGCAGAACAGGTCTCCTGTCTGCCCTACGATGTCATGAACCACCAGGAAGCCTGCGCCATGGCGGCAGGCAACGCATCATCCTACCTCCATATCTGCCGCGCAGATATCGACACCAGCGAGGCAGAAATACATGATACCGTCACCTACGAAAAAAGCAGCCAGAACTTGCAGGATTTTCTGCGTAAAGGCTTTCTGATGCGAGAGGAAAAACCCTGCTACTACATCTACCGCCAGATGATGTGGGGGCGCGTGCAGACCGGCATCGTCGGCTGCGCCAGCGTGGATGAATACCTCAACAACACCATCAAGAAGCACGAACTCACCCGCAAGGAGAAAGAGCTCGACCGCATTAACCATTTCGATACCTGCTCCACCCAGACAGAGCCGGTATTCCTTGCATACCGTAAGCACGAGGGAATCGCCACCATCATCCGCGAATGGATTAAATTCAACAAGCCGGAGTATGAGTTCACCAGCGATGACGGCGTCACCCACCTGCTCTGGCCGGTTACAGACGATGAAGCCATTGCCGGAATCCGCCAGGGATTCGAAGAAGTGCCCGTGCTCTACATAGCAGACGGTCACCACCGCACGGCCAGCAGCGCCGCTGTATCTGCCAAACGACGTGCCGAACACCCGGAATACTCCGGAGAAGAAGAATTCAACTACCTCATGGCTGTCACCTTCTGTGATGAAGACCTCTTCATCATGGACTACAACCGCGTCGTGTTCGACCTTAACGGCATGAGCGAGACTGAATATCTGGCAGCTATCGGTGAGAAATTCTCCGTTACTCCGGCAACTCCCGGCAAACCTCATGCGCCCAGAGCCAAGCATGAGTATGGCATGTTCCTGGGTGGCAAGTGGTACAGCATCACCGCCAAGGAGGGAACATTCAACGCCACTCATCCCATTGAGAGCCTCGACTGCGCCATTCTGCAAAGCAACCTGCTTGCTCCCGTGCTGGGAATTGATGATCCCCGCACGAGTGAGCGCATCGACTTTGTGGGCGGTATTCGTGGGCTGGAGGAGCTGGAAAAACGCGCGGGTTCCACCGGCGTTGCATTCTCTCTCTACCCCGTCACCATGGAAGATTTATTCAACGTAGCAGACAGCGGCGAAATCATGCCGCCCAAGTCCACGTGGTTTGAACCCAAACTGCGCAGTGGGCTGTTTGCACACGAAATTGAACGTTAACCCTTTTCTCTATAGCTGAAATATGAAAATACTGATTCCAACCAAACTGGACAAAGCAGCCGCAGCCACACTCTGCGCTGCAGGTTACGATGTTGTTCAGGATGACGCCGCCCCCATCGAAGAACTTGTTGCAGCAAATCCCGATGCTGCAGGTCTCATTGTGCGCTCGGAAAAAGTCACCGCCGAAATCATTGACGCCCTGCCCGGTCTCAAATGCGTTATCCGCGCAGGTGCCGGCTATGATAACATTGATTTTGTCTATGCCCGCACAAAGGACATCGATGTCATGAACACGCCCGGTGCCAATTCCAACGCCGTGGCAGAAGAAGTGATTGCCATGATTCTGGCTGCCTACCGCTACGTGGTGCCGGCAGATAACACCACCCGCGCTGGTGAGTGGAATAAAAAGAAATACATGGGCAAAGAACTCACTCACAAGACTGTGGGTATTCTCGGACTCGGCAATATCGGCCGCCTTCTGGTCAAGCGACTGCAGGGCTTTGAATGCAAAGTGCTGGGTTACGACCATTTCCTCTCCAAGCAGCGAGCCCTCAACATCGGCGCTATTCCCACAGAAATTGAGGAAATCTTCACTGAATCCGACATCATCTCCCTGCACGTCCCCGGCGGTCCGGCCACGCGTAATCTGATTAATGCCGAACTCATCGGCAAGATGAAGGACGGTGCCATGCTCATCAACTGCTCCCGATACGGCGTGGTAGATGAAGATGCCATCCGCGCCGCCAAGGCTGCAGGCAAGAACATCACCTACTGCACCGACGTACATCCCAAAGACACCGCAGCCATGCAACCCAGCGCAGATGTAGCAGATATTCTGCTGCCGCACCTGGGCGCAAACACGCGAGAGGCCAACAAGAATGCCGCCATGCAGGCTGCACGCCAGATGATTGCCTACTTCACCAGCGGAGATACATCCTGCGTCATCAATGCCGAGCGCCCGGCAGATTTGCACCCGGCACAGCTTCAGCTGGCTTCCATGCTGGGGCAGCTTTGCTACCGCGTCGGCGAATGCAAGCCTATCCGCAAGATTGAATGCACCTTCTACAACAACCTGCGTGCGTTCCGCAAGTGGTTCACACCATGGATTCTGCAAGGCGCTGTTCCCGGTGCAGAAAAAGGGCTGATGCCGGCTGCAGCCGAGACATCATTCCGCGAGCACGGCATTGTGTATAAAGCCCGCGAGCCCAAGGATGACAAACTCTATGATGATGCCCTCACCATCGACATTCACATGGAGGTAGACGGTCAGCAGATTGTCTCCAGCGTGCGTGGTATGGTGGTGGATGGCACGCCTGTGGTATCCCGCATTATGGAATTTGACCACCTGTATGCAGCACTGGGCGGCAATACTCTCATTCTGCGTTACACAGACCGCCCCGGCGTGGTGGCTGCCATTGGTCAGGCCTTATCGCAGGCCGGCATCAACATCGATAACATCGTAGCGCCCAATGACCACAAGAGCGGAGATTCTCTTGCACTCATCAAGACCAATATGCCCGTGTCTGATGAGCAGGTGCATGACATCGCCAAAGCAATTTCTGCAAAACTGGCGTTCTCCATCTCCATGTAAATTGCATATCATCCAACCAGAGGCCCCGGTGAGGATAATCCTCACCGGGGCTTTCTGTATTGAATAACAAAAGGAATCAAAGAACATCTGCCCATTCGGGCGCAGGCTGTGGTGCACCCAGTCCGCAGATGCGGTCAATCATGGCATCCCACTTCTCCTGACCTTGGAGGATGTCAATCTGAATACGGAGGAAATAAATAGGAACCTCCATTTCACCGGGACGCAGGAAACGCACGGCATCCTTCTCGGTAGTAATAATCATATCCATAGCGCGCTCTGCGCAGCGCTCCACGAAAGCATCCAGGTCTTCCTGGTCGAACCAGTAGTGGTCCGGGTAACTACGGCGGATTTCCACATTGGCACCAAGCGCCTCCACGAGATTTTCAAAACTCTCCGGGCGAGCAATACCGCTGAGGCACGCCACATACTTGCCTTTGAGCGCTTCCAGCGGGAGCTGCTCACCGGTGAAGATATTTTCAAGCAAAACCGGAGCGTGGTTAGTGACGATAATATCAGCCACCTTGTTGTATTTGCGGATAGTGGCAATGAGTTCATCCTGAGGTTTACCTTCGCTCTTAGTCAGAATGATGTAGCTGGCGCGTTTCAGACTGGCTCGGGGTTCGCGCATCGTACCGCGCGGCAGCAGCGAACCTGTGCCAAAGGGGAAGCCGCAGTCCACCAGCACGATATCAATCTCATGCTTGAGCTTGAGGAACTGCATGCCATCATCCAGAATAAGCGTGTTGCTTCCCAACTGTTCAATGGCAAAAATACCGGATTTCACGCGATCTTTGTCAACAAGAACGGCCACATTATCCAGATTGCGGGCCAGCATGAATGGTTCGTCACCCGCATACAGCGGGCTGAGATACCGGGTTACACCATCGCTGGCAATCTTGGGCACGCGTTTCACACGCTTGCCGTTCTTATCCAGCCACACCTGGGGTTTTTCCAGGTCATGGCTCTTATAACCGCGTGTCAGAATGGCACACTTGCGGCCACGCGCAGCCAGGCTTCGGGAAAGCAGCTCCACCACCGGAGTCTTGCCTGTACCTCCTGCTGTAATGTTGCCGACACTTACCACAAAAGTGCCCAGGTAATGCACAGTCTTGATACGCCGGCGGAAAAGGAACAGACGCACCTGCACCAGAATCCAGAAGAAAAACGACGCAAAGCGCAACAGGCAACGCATCATCCACGCGCGGAAACCATGGGCGCGCCCGAACACCACTTCGGTACCCCATTCTGCAAACTCTTCCGCACGTGATTTCATACTGTGCTATCCTAACAATTAACGTTCATCAAGTCAATATCAGAACTCGCAATTGCGCGGCGTACGCGGATACGGCAACACGTCGCGTATATTCTGCACCCCGGTCACAAACATGATCAGACGCTCAAACCCGACACCAAACCCGGCATGCGGCACTGTGCCATAGCGGCGCAAGTCGTTATACCAGTAGTATGCGGCCATGTCCATGCCCATGCGTTCTATATTACCTTCGAGCACCTCCAGGCGCTCCTCGCGCTGGCTGCCGCCGATAATCTCACCAATACCGGGCACAAGTACATCCATGGCAGTCACGGTCTTGCCGTCATCATTCAGACGCATGTAGAACGGCTTGATTTCCTTCGGATAATTATAGACAATCACCGGGCACTTGAAGTGCTTTTCCGTAAGATAGCGTTCATGCTCACTCTGCATATCCATGCCCCAGTACGGTTTGTATTCAAACTTCTCACCGCTGGCCTGCATGATTTCAATAGCTTCGGTATACGAGCAGCGCACAAAGGGCTTCTCTGCGACCTCCTCAAGACGCGCGCGCAATCCTTTGTCCACAAACTTGCAGAAGAAGTCAAAATCGCCACTGGTATCAGCCAGCATCGTGCGGGCAATGTGTTTGATAAACGCCTCTGCAATATCCATATCTCCGTAAATATCACAGAAAGCAATTTCAGGCTCAATCATCCAGAACTCAGCCGCATGACGGGAAGTATTGCTATTTTCGGCGCGGAATGTGGGTCCGAAGGTGTAGATATTGCTTAACGCACAGGCAAAAGTTTCACCCTCCAGCTGGCCGGAAACAGTCAGATTTGCCGGTTTGGCAAAGAAGTCGTCATCATAGCTCTTGTTGTCAGCCAATGGGTCAAGTGTCGTCACATGGAACATCTCTCCGGCGCCTTCACAGTCGCTGGCGGTAATAATGGGCGTATGCACCCAGACAAAGTCACGCTCCAGGAAGAACTGGTGCACCGCAGCTGCCATGCGGGAGCGAGTGCGGAAGATGGCGCCAAAAAGGTTGGTACGCGGGCGCAGGTGTGCAATCGTACGCAGGAATTCGGGTGAGTGCCCCTTCTTCTGCAGCGGATAATTCTCCGGAGACGCTCCGACAAGCTTGATTTCCGTAGCCTGGATTTCCCATTTCTGCTTGCCGGGGCTTTCAACCAGACGCCCCAGAATGCTGACCGAGGAGCCAGTAGTCATGCGGCTGATATTTTCATAGCCGGGGATACCGGCATCAGCCACCACCTGAATGGAGGCAAGACTTGTGCCATCATTCACCTCAAGGAAAGAAAATGTCTTTGAATCACGGCGGGTTCTGACCCACCCTTCAACCAGGATCTGCTCCGCAGGAGCCTCACTGGTCAACGCATGTTTTACCAAAGTACGCTGAATCGTCATATCTGCCCGGAATTGTAGCACCTCACCACAGCTAAAGCGAGCAAAAAAAACCGGCATTGACAAACCAATCTCCGGGGGGTATGCTCTCCCTTATGCAAGCAGAAGCCAAAGCTCTGGAATATTTCCACAAGGGGTACAATTGCGCGCAGTCCGTCTTCACAGCATTTGCAGACCAGGTAGGGCTGAGCGAAGAACAAGCGCTGCGCTTTTCCTCTGCCTTTGGAGCGGGACTGGGACGCATGCGCGGCACCTGTGGTGCTTTTGCCGGGCTCTGCATGGTGGCGGGCTTCTGCAAAGGGAATCTTACCGGCGCACCCGAAGAAAAAGAAATCATCTTCTCGCTGACCCGGGAACTTGCTGAACAATTCAAGGCAGAATTCGGAACCCTCACCTGCCGGGAATTGCTGCACCTTGATGAAGAAATGGAAAGTAGCGCGCGCCCCAGCGACCGCACCGCAGCATACTATGCAGTGCGCCCCTGCGAACGATGCGTAGCATTCTGTGCCAACAAGGCGCAGGAACTCCTTACGGCACAGCGCTGGTGACAAATTGTTACCGCAGTGGCACGATTTCGTGCTGACATACGCAGCAATTTCGTGTACAATAAGCACACGCGCTATGGCTTTCACTCACTTACACGTTCACACGGAATACTCTCTGCTCGATGGCATGATCCACACCAAGGATCTGATTAAGAAATGCGTAGAGCTGGGCATGAACTCTGTGGCCATCACTGACCACGGCAACGTATTCGCTGCCATTGAGTTTATGGTGAATGTCAAGAAGCACAACAAAGGCGTGCTGGAATGGAACAAGGAACACCCGGATGAAAAAAAGCCGGTGTTCAAACCTATTCTCGGCTGTGAGGTATATGTTGCCCCTACACCGCTGGATGTGAAGAAACAGATTCCCGGGCGCAACAAATACTGCCACCTGGTCTTGCTCTGCGAAAACAACATCGGCTGGGAAAACCTCATCAAAATTGTCTCCCGAGGGCATCTGGACGGATTCTACTACAAGCCGCGTATCGATTACGATACCCTGCGGGAATTCAGCAAGGGACTTATCTGTCTCACCGGCTGTATTTCAGGTCCCATGCAGGAGTGGCTGCTGAAAGACGAACCGGAAAAAGCAGAAGCAGAACTCCTTAAGCTGGTAGATATCTTCGGCAGAGATAATGTATTCGTTGAACTGCAGGACCATGAATTGGAAGAAGAACGCCGTGTCACCCCGGAACTGGTACGCATTGCCCGCAAACACGATGTACCGCTGGTCGTAACGAACGATGCTCACTTCCTGAATGCCGATGACCACGACGCACACGATATCCTCATCTGCGTTGGTACAGGCAACAAGCGCATGGACTCCAAACGCATGCGCTATCCCAAAAGCGTCTATTTCAAGAGCGAGGAGGAAATGCGACAGCTCTTCCCGGAATACCCGGATGCATACGAGAACACCAATATCATTGCCGAGCGTTGCAACACCTCCATCAAACTGGACTCCACCTCCACTGAGCGATACCCGGAATTCGCACCGGAGGATGGCTCTACCCGCGAGGAGTATCTGCGCAAGATATGCTACGAAGGCCTTGCGGAGCGCTATGGCAAGGAACGAGCAGAAAACGATCAGGAACTGCGCGCCCGCCTCGACTACGAGCTCGGCATTATCAACCAGCTGCGTTTCCCCAGTTACTTCCTCATCACTGCAGACTTCATCAACTGGGCCAAAGACCACGACATCCCCGTGGGGCCCGGTCGTGGTTCAGCAGCAGGTTCGCTCGTGGCGTACGTGATGAAAATCACCAACATCGACCCCTATGCCTTCAATCTGATTTTCGAACGATTCCTGAATCCCGAGCGTGTAAGTCCGCCGGATATTGATATTGACTTCTGCCAGACACGCCGCCCGGAGGTGATTGACTACGTGCGCCACAAGTACGGCGAACGTGCCGTGACCCACATCATCACCTACGGCACCATGGGTGCAAAGTCTGTGATTAAAGACGTAGCACGCGTGCTCGACATGAGTTACAGCGACAGTGATAAAATTGCCAAACTCATTGAAAGCGGTCCCGGCGTAACCCTGGATAAGAGCTATGCCGCCAGCGAGGATTTGCGCAACCTGGTGGAGCAGGATGACACTTATCGCGAAATCTGGAACTATGCCAAGAAACTGGAAGGCACGGTGCGTAACGTGGGCATGCACGCTGCCGGTGTGGTGATTGGTGACCGCCCGCTGGATGAATACGTGGCCCTGACGCGCGACGATTTGAGCAACCCGCATGGCGAAGTAGTGGCCCAATGCGATATGGGAGCCATTTACAATGCAGGTTTGCTGAAGATGGACTTCCTCGGACTCAAGACGCTCACGGTGATGAAGGATGCAGAATCATACGTGCGCTGGAGAGTACCGGATTTCCGTTATGATGCTGTAGACATAGCGGACAAGGAGACCTACGAGCTGCTGAACCGAGGAGACACCATGGGTGTGTTCCAGCTCGAATCCGGCGGCATGGTAGACACATGCCGGCGCTATGGCATTGACAATATCGAAGACATTATTGCCCTGCTCGCACTCTACCGCCCTGGCGCCATGCAGTTCATGGACGACATGATTGCCGTAAAGAAAGGTCTGAAACAAGCAGAATACGAGCACCCTCTGCTGGAAACCGTTTCCGGGCTTACCTACGGCGTGATGATTTACCAGGAGCAGGTGCAGGCTGCAGCCAAGCTGCTGGCAGGCTACACGCTGGGCGGTGCAGACTTGCTGCGCCGCGCCATGGGCCACAAAGACATGCAGGAAATGGCCGAACAGCGCAGACGATTCGTGAAAGGATGCTGGGATGTCAACCAGATTGACGAAAAGACAGCCAACGCCATTTTCGATAAGATTCAGAAGTTTGCAGGTTACGGGTTCAACAAATCGCACTCTGCCTGCTATGGTCACATCTCCTACTGGACTGCGTATCTGAAAGCACACTACCCGGTGGAATTCCTCTGCGGTCTCATGACCAACGAAGCCACCAATGAAAAAATCGGTGTCTTCATTCAGGAAGCCATCCGCATGGGCATTGAAGTGCTGGGGCCCTGTGTCAACCACAGCGAAGTGAAGTTCCAACCGGAAACCATGCCCAACGGAAAGCTTGCCGTGCGTTTCGGTCTGGCCTCGGTCAAGAGTATGAGTTCTGAAACAGTGAAAGTCATTGTAGAAGAGCGCAAGAAGAACGGTCCGTACAAGAGTCTGGAAGACTTCTGCTACCGCATTCCCCCGCAGAACGTGCGCCGCAACCAGATTGAAGTGCTGGTGCAGTGCGGTGCATTCGACTGGATGCACATATGCCGCGCCCAGATTTTCGAAAGCATCGAGCAGTGCATCAACGGTGCCAGCAGTGTGCACAAAGATGCAGAGGCTGGTCAGATGGCGCTCTTCGATATGATGGGCACCACTTCCGCACCGGAAGAACGCGTCACCCTTCAGGAATGGACAAAAGAAAAACGCCTGGATGATGAAAAATTCCTCACAGGTGCTTATTTCACCGGTAACCCGCTGGATAGCATGCGCGGTATCATCGATGCCCCGAAATACGTACCCATCGGTACCCTGCCCGACCTCACAGCAGAAGAGATACGCGGTTCCCGCGACATGGCCGGCATGCTGCGCTCGGTAGCCATCAAGGTCAGCAAGAGCGGGCAGAAATTCGCCATCATCACGGTGGAAGATTTCACGGGCAGCACGGAAGCCCTGCTCTGGGGGGATTCCTACAGCAAAGCTGCAGAACAGGAAGGGCTGCTCACTGCTGGGAACTTCGTCCAGTTCCGAGCCCGCATTTCAGAAGATGAAAAGACAGGAGGCAAGAAGGTTTCAGCCAACGGACTAGAGCAGATTGGAGGCTCCGGCACCCGCCGCCGCGGCGGCAAACCCAGGTTCTACGAAATCACGCTTAACACCACGCGTCATAATGCGGGAGACCTGGAACTCATCAAGAACACCCTGCTGAAATATCCCGGCAAAATGCCAGTGCATATGACATTCCGTAACTCTCTGGGAAACCGTGCCAGCATTGAACTGGGCGAGCGCTACTGCGTATCGCCATGCGCAAAACTCGATGAAGAGCTCTCTCTCTACTCCTGATGAAAACGGCCAGAAACATATTGCTACCCAGCATCGTTATCCTCGGACTCATCTCCGGTGGCATATACGGATTTCTGCACAAAAAAAACGAGGAAACAACAGATACTGAGACAGAAACAACATTCGCAATTCCGGAAGAAGGAGTGCAGAGTGATGCTTTCAGCGTCCGGTATTTCCAGCAGGTGCTTCACGAGCAAAACGGAAATGTGCTTGTAGCTCCGCAAATAGTCAGCAATGCCCTGCGCGCCATGGCAGATATTGCGAGCGGAGAAACGCTGAAGGAACTGGAAGCGGCACAGGTATCCGGGAACATACATGCCGCAGGCGCAACGGTTCAGGACTTTCTGATTGCGGTTGATATCAACCTGCCCAAGAACGGAAATCATGATGGTGTGATGCCCATTCCTTTCTCAGAAGATCTACCGTTAGCCCTGAGTTTATTTAACGGCACCCTTGCCCAAAGCAGCCCCGATCCAAATGCGCAATTTGCCAGTAGAGAGTCAGTAACAGAACGAACCAGGTTGCTTGCAGGAATCACAGCATATTGCATGCCGGCATGGCAAGCTCCCTTCTATGCAGCTGACACTCAGGCGGCTGATTTTGACAGTGCATCCGGAGCGCTCCCCCGCTACCAGCAAATGCGCAGCCGTGGTCTCTTCCGATTGGCAAACGCTGGCGATGATACATGGAGAGCCGTAGCGCTCGAGCTGGATTCAACAAAAAACGGCAGTGTACTCATTGGCATTATCCCATCTGGTTCCGCCAGAGAGTTTGCCAGGGAATTGACCCCGCTGCAACTCAGCAGCATACGCAAGGCACTGGCAGAAGCCACTCCCCAAGACACACTCGTTGAGTTTCCCAGAATAGAGCAAAGGATTCAGGCATATGACATGCGATACACACTGCGGAAGCTGGGGCTTACTTCACTTTTTGACCCAGCAAAAGCTGATTTTTCCAGGCTTACCACTCAGAAGATACATCTGAGTGCCATGGTGCAGGCAATCGCGGTATCCCTTGTTGAATCCCCCGGCAAACAAAAAGCCTCAGATAATATGGAAGATGCAGCAAACCGGATATCTTTCTCGCGCCCATTTATCTGGTTAATTGCAGACCTTACCTCCCATACGCCGCCAGAGTTCATCGGTCTGGTGGAAGAACTGTAAAAGCAAGAGCGGCAGATACGCATCTGCCGCTCTCTTTTCAGAATATCATTTTTCACTGTTCAACCCTGCTGCGCAGCCTTACGTGCCGCTTTCTCTGCAGCCTTGGCAGCTTTGGCAGCCATCTTTTCCTTCTCTTCTTCAGAGAGGATGCGGGGGAAGACAGGGCTGGGAGCCTGCACGCTGTGCCCATTCTTTACCAATCCCCAGGCCATGGACTGCGGGGTAAGCCCGGTAACATCCAGCTGCAGCTGGGAAAGAATACGGTCAGAGGCTTCAGGCAGCACACAGCCCAGCAGGAAACCAACCTGCGCGCAGCACTCCAGCAGATGCGCCAGCACACGCTGCAATTCAGGCAGTTTGGTTTCGTCCTTGGCCAGGGCCCATGGCTGTTTCTGCTCAATGTAGCTGTTGCACAAACCCACGTGTGCGTTAAGTGCAGCCAGGGCATCGGCAGTGTTGTAGCTGTTCATATAATCAGCAAACTTTGCCACAGTTGCCGCCATGCTCTCACGCAACGCAGCAGAAAGCTCGTCATCCCCCTCACCCAGGGTCACCGTACCACCACAATAGCGCACGCACATGTTGAGCGAACGGTTGCAGAGGTTACCGATATCGTTGGCAAGCTCTGTGTTGTATATCATCTTCATGCGCTCCGGGTCGAAATCGCTGTCGTAGCCGGTCTTGGTATCGCGCACCAGATAGTAACGCACAGCCTCTGCGCCGAACGCATCGCACAAATCGTTGGGGTCAACGATATTGCCCAGGGATTTGGACATTTTCTCGCCCTTGATGTTCAGCCAGCCATGCACCAGCAGTGCCGGCATCTGGTCATCAGCAAAGCCCATGGCATGCAGCATGCACAGCCAGTAGATACCATGTGCAGGCACCAGAATATCTTTACCAATTACCTCACAGGCAGCTGGCCAGAGCTTGTTGAAATCCGGCAGACCTGCGCCCTCCGCGGCTTTATACCCGGCAAAGGAAATGTAGTTCACCAGAGCATCAAACCAGACATAGGTTACAAAATCCGGGTCAAACGGCAGCGGAATCCCCCAGGAGAGACGGTCCTTGGGGCGGGAAATGCACAAATCCACCCCCGCAGCACGCTCAATGGCGTTGAGCAAGTCCTGGCGGCGGAACTCAGGCGTCACCACAGAGGGATGAGTCGTCACATATTCCTTGAGCCACTCAACCTGCTGGCTGAGGTTAAAGTACCAGTTTTCCTCTTCCAGTTCAACAACCTCGCCCCATTCCGGCCCGAACTCGCCTTGTTCATTGCGTTCCTTATCGGTAAGGAACTGCTCCTGGCGAATCGAGTAGAAACCTTTATACCCCTTCTTGTACAGGCAGCCTTTTTCCTTGAGGTCACTCAGGATTGCCTGCACACAGGCCTTGTGGCGTGCATCTGTCGTGGCGGCCCAGCCATCGTACTGGATGCCGAGGCGCTCCCAGAGCGCAATAAACTTCTGCGTAACCATATCGGCATATTCCTGCGGCTGCATACCGGCGGCCTCCGCCTTCTGCTGAACCTTCTGACCGTGCTGATCCACACCAGTAAGGAAGAAAACCTCTTCGCCACACATTCGGTGCCAGCGGGCCAGAACGTCTGCCAGAACCTTCTCATACGCATGCCCGATATGGGGAGCGCCGTTGGTGTAGTCAATTGCTGTCGTGATGTAGAACATAGCGCGCCGATTCTACCACGCCGCACCAGCTGAATCAAGTGCAATCTGGTGCATATTACAACGCATTTCTGCCTTTACAATTGGAGACAAGAGGTCTATCATGTGCGGCATGAGCCACACGAAGGTATCTGATAATATGGAAGCGCTCATCAAGCTGGCGCTCGAAGAAGATTTTGGCGATGGAGACGTCACCTCCCTCTACTTTGTTCCCGCAGAATTGCAGGCACGAGCCCTGCTGCGCCCCCGCACTCAGGGTGTGCTTTCCGGCGTGGATGTTGCCCGCGCCGTGTTCAAGGCTGTAGACCCCACACTCAAAGTGGAGGTGTACCTGAATGACGGGGATGAAGTTTCCCCCGGTGCCGTGGTCATGATGATTGAAGGCAAGGCCCAATCCATTCTGGGAGCAGAACGCACCGCGCTTAATTTCATCCAGCGTCTTTCCGGCGTGGCTACGATGACCCATAAATACGTGAAAGCCATAGCCCACACAGACTGCAAGCTGCTGGACACCCGCAAGACGACCCCCGGCTACCGCCTGCTGGAAAAGGCAGCCGTGGTGCACGGCGGCGGCAACAACCACCGCCTGGGGCTCTACGACCGCGCCATGGTCAAGGACAATCACCTCATGACTGATGGCAACACCGACCACCTGCAGACCTGCATCAACAAGCTCAAGGCCGAACGCCCCGGAGTGGAGGTTCAGCTGGAAGCCGATAACCTGCAGCAGGTGGAAGCCTTCCTGAAGCTGGAAGGCGTAGACTACATTCTGCTGGACAACATGAGCAATGAAGACATGCGAAAAGCGGTGGAGATGCGTGGTCAGAACTGCAAACCGTATTTCGAAGCCTCCGGCGGTCTCACTCTGGCTACCGCGCCGGCTGCAGCAGAAACCGGCGTGGATTTCATGAGCTTCGGGTGTCTCACCCACTCTGTCCCCTCGCTTGACCTGGGGCTGGATTTCACCGTCGAGCGCTGATTCCCCGCGGCATGCTTACCCCGCAGGAAGCACTAGTCACGCTAAACCTCATTCCCGGGCTCGGGTCCATGAGGATTCAGGCACTGCTGGAGTTTTTCGGCAGTGCCGAGCTTGTGCTGCACGCCCGCGAAAACATGCTGGCCATGGTCCCGCGCATCGGGCCGAAACTGGCCAGTGGCATTGCTGACTGGCGCAACTGCACAAATGCACGTGCAGAACTGGATTGCGCCGAGCAGCATGGAGTGCGCATCATCACCCTCATCGACAAGGAATACCCCGACTTCCTGCGCCGCATGAGCGACCCTCCCATAGTACTTTACGTACGCGGCAACTGGTTAAAGAGCGATAGCGATAAAAGCGTGGCCATTGTCGGCACCCGCCAGGCCACTCCCTATGGGGTCACGACAGCACGAAAGTTCGGGCGGGAACTCGCATCTGCCGGTTGCACCATCATTTCCGGGTTGGCACGCGGTATTGATACAGCAGCGCACATGGGTGCTCTGGATGCGGGAGGCCGCACCATTGCAGTACTGGGATTCGGCATGGCAGAAATGTACCCACCCGAAAACGCCGGGCTCATGGAGCACATCTGCGCCGGTCATGGAGCAGTAGTCAGCGAGTTCCCCATGTACATGCGTCCGAGTAAAACAACCTTTCCCCAGCGCAACCGCATTGTAGCAGCCTGGAGCCGTGCCACACTTGTCGTGGAAGCCCCGCAGCGCAGCGGCTCGCTGCACACAGCGAGTCTGGCAGCGGCAGATTACGGCAACAGCGTTTTTGCTGTACCCGGGATGGCGCACAGCGTGGCTTCCAGCGGCTGTCACGCTCTCATCCGCGATGGTGCTACGCTCTGCACCAGCGCTGCGGAACTCATTTCCGACATGGGCTGGAGCGCAGAGCACCAGCAAATGGAGCTTTTCGAAGAAGCAATTTCCAAAGACGAGGCACGCCCCCCGGTGCGCGAACCGCTGCCGGACGAGGAAGCAAATCAGGTGATTCAAGCCATCCTGTCCGGTCACGACACACTGGATACCCTTTGCACCGCACTCGGGCAAGGGGCGCATAGCGTCACTCCCTTGCTTATGCGCCTGCAGATTGAGCGGCGCATCATCCCTATTCCCGGTGGTCGTTTTGCCTTGCCGTAAAACAATATCCAGTCTTGAGCCCGGGTGTTACATATGGTAGAATGACGCCATGGTAAGTGAAAAAGCGGTGGTTCAGGAACTGGTGGCGCTGATGCTGGCGCATGGGGTGACAAGGGCGGTACTATGCCCCGGCAGCCGCAATTCCCCCATTGTAGCCACTCTGGCAGACCAGCCTGGGGTAGAATGCCGCAGCGTAACAGATGAACGCAGCGCTGGTTTTGTAGCGCTGGGCTGGGCTCAGCAGGCGCAGGCACCGGTGGCCGTGGTCGTAACCTCGGGCAGCGCCGTGCTCAATCTGCACCCGGCGGTGGCCGAAGCGTATTATCGGAAAACGCCCCTGCTCATCATCTCTGCAGACCGTCCGGCTGCGTGGATCGGGCAGAACGATGGGCAGACACTGCCCCAACCCGGGGTATTCAACTCGATGGTGCGGTACTCTGCGCAGGTGCCGGAGGACGATGCCTGGCATGCCAACCGGCTTATCAACGAGGCTCTGCTGGAACTGCAACACCGCAGCGGTGGGCCTGTGCACCTGAACATACCGCTTACCGAGCCCTTTTTCGGCATGGTTGATGCCCCGCTGCCGCAGGTGCGTGTCATCCGTCGCACTGAAGCCGCCCGCATGAATGCCGACGAAGAAGAATCGATTCTGGAGGAAGCAGCGGCACTGCCCCGGCGTCTGATTCTGCTCGGTCAGCAGCATGCTCCCAGCCCCCTGCTCGCCAGACTGGCTGCAGAGAAACAATTCACCGTGGTAGGCGAGCACATTGCCAACGCTCCTTTTGCGGACTGCTGCCGCCCGGATACCTTGCTGGGGGCAAACCCCAGCGCCGACTGGAGTCCGGATTTACTCATCACCTGTGGGGGGGATGTCATCTCGAAGCGCCTGAAGAAGCTTCTGCGCACGCACCCGCCCAAGGCTCACTGGCATATCTCTGCCGATGGCGAAGTGGTGGATTCATTCTGCGCGCTCACCCGTGTGCTGGAAGGCGATGCCGATGAGTTCTGGGATTTGCTGGATGCCTTTGCCGAAGAGGGCGATGAAGAGTACCGCACCCGCTGGCAGGCGGAACCGGCAGCTCTGCCGGAGCATAATTTCAGCGGTATGAAGTTCGTGGGCGAGTTGCTGGAAAATCTTCCGGAGGGAAGCGTGCTTCACCTGGGCAACAGTTCAGCGGTGCGCTATGCGCAGCTCTTCCCTCTGCCTGCAGGAGTCCGAAAAGTTCTCTGCAACCGTGGTGTGAACGGCATTGAAGGCAGCGTTTCCACAGCCGCCGGTTATGCTCTGGCAGAGCCGCAAAGCCTGCATTTCCTCATCATCGGTGACCTGAGCATTTTCTACGATTTGAACGGCCTGCTTCAGGCACAGCATTGCCCGAACCTGCGCATTCTCCTGCTCAACAACCAGGAGGGCGGCATTTTCGGCACCCTGCCCGGCATGCCGGACAGCGCTGCCATCCGTGCGCCGCATAGGGAAAGCATCATCGGCTGGTGCGGCACCAACTTTACCTGGAAGCAGGTCATAGATACAGAACCGTGGTGGTCGCCGGCATTGGAAGCGCTGCTTTCTCCCGCCCCGGGTCCGGTGCTGGTAGAGGTTTACACTGAAACAGAGCTGGATGCCGCCATCCTAAAGAAATTCTACAAGAACAACTGATTATGAAACGCGAGTGGACTCCCATCAAAGAATATAAGGATATCATTTTCGACCAATACAACGGCATTGCACGCATCACTATCAATCGCGAGCGGTACCGCAATGCCTTCACCCCGCTGACGACGGCAGAAATGAGCGACGCGCTGCGCCTCTGCCGTGAGATGCAGGATATTTCCGTGGTGGTGCTCACCGGCGCGGGCGATACGGCCTTCTGCGCCGGCGGCGATATGAATGTGAAAGGCCGTGGTGGCTACGTGGACACCGAGGGCATTCCCCGTCTCTCTGTGCTGGACGTACAGAAGCAGATTCGCTCGCTGCCCAAGCCGGTGATAGCCGCGGTGAATGGCTTTGCCATCGGTGGCGGGCATGTGCTGCACGTGGTCTGCGACCTCTCCATTGCCTCCGAAAACGCCATTTTCGGCCAGACCGGCCCTCGCGTGGGCAGTTTCGATGCCGGCTTCGGCTCATCGTACATGGCACGCTGCATCGGGCAGAAGAAGACGCGGGAAATCTGGTTCCTCTGCCGCAAGTATAATGCGCAGGAAGCTCTGGAAATGGGCCTGGTAAACAAGGTGGTACCCCTGGAGCAGCTGGAGGATGAATACGTACAGTGGGCAGAAGAAATGATGCAGCATTCACCGATTGCCCTGCGACTCATCAAGGCAGGACTGAATGCCGAGCTGGATGGTCAGGCGGGCATTCAGGAACTGGCGGGCGATGCCACCATGCTCTTCTATATGTGTGATGAAGCGCACGAAGGCTCCCGCGCTTTCCTGGAAAAGCGCAAGCCGGATTACTCGAAGTACCCGAAACTCCCCTGATGCAGCTCATCGATGCAGCACCGCTCATGCATTTTCCGCACCCGCTGCGCCTGCGGTGGCAGAAGCGCGTGCTGCATTTCAAAAGGCCAGCGGTAACCTCACGCGGCGCGCTGAGTGAGCGCAACACCTTCATTATAGAAGCCAATGGCTGCGGTCTGGGTGAATGCTGCACCATGCCAGGACTGCTGCCGGAGCCCACACCCGCGGAAATGGATTACTGGTGTCACCGGGTGAAGCAGAACCAAGGGCTTGCAGGTATAACGGCACCCCCGCCCATCCAATTCGGTCTGGAATGCGCTCTGCTGGCAGCGCTACGCCCGGGCTCCCCCCGCTGGGACACCTCCTTTGCACGGGGCGAAACAGGCATTCCCATTCACCATCTCATCTGGATGGACAGTATCGATGCTATGCTGGCTGCTATGCAGAATGGCATAGACCGCGGATTTACCTGTCTGAAAATGAAAGTGGGCGCGTTACCTTTCCCGGAGGAACTGGAACTACTGCGTCAGGCACACACTGCGTTCCCGAAGGCAGAACTCCGGGTAGATGCCAATGGTGCTTTTTCTCCTGCACAAGCCTTGTCCAAACTGAAACAACTGGCAGAAGCAGGCGTGAGCAGCATTGAACAACCCATCCGCCCGGGACAATGGAATGAACTGGCAGATATCTGCCGCTCTACCCCCCTGCCCGTTGCTTTGGATGAAGAACTCATCGGGGCTCAACCTGAACTGCTGCTCAACACAGTACATCCACAGGCTATCGTCATCAAACCCAGTCTGCACGGCGGGCTACTTGCCGCTCAACATTGGGCAACTCTGGCAGAAAAGGCAGGTATTGGCTGGTGGGTAAATTCTGCGTTGGAAAGCCACGTGGGGCATACAGCCCTTGCTGAATGGTGTGCCTACGCCGCTCCTGGAACATTGCAAGCGCTCGGCACAGGCACTCTCTTTGTGAATGATACGCCAGATAGTATTATTCTGGAAGGCGCGATGTTGAGAATGAGCACTACCTGATAGAAATATTGAACACATCACGTATTTATTGTGTCGATTAAGTTAATCATGAGCAGAATAACACTTCTTACAACGGTCATGGCGCTGGCCATGAGTACCCCCGCTCTTCTGGCAGATATTTCCCTGGGCTTCCCCCGCATGGCATCTGCCGGCGCGCAGGGCAACTGCGATATGATGGCTTCCAACACAGTGCTGGCTTCTTTTGTCGGCCTGCGTAATCTGACCGTGCAGCGTGTGGATCAGACCGACCCCGCCACCGTGCAGGTTGCTGTATTTGAAGTGACTGACAACCTGGCCTATCGTCGGTTCAACCGCTTTGCAGACGGACGGCTGGAGCCCGGTATGCAGTTCACGATTGCCATGAACAAGGAACTGCCCGGGCAGCCTGCCGAATATGTGGATACCATTGCCACCATGCAACCGGGTGACCAGGTGGTTATGCGGGTAGACCACCTCTACCTGATGAATGGACAAGCTGGTGAATCCATCCGCACCTGCGCGCGACTTGCCCGTCGCAATGCCCCTGCTGCAGCCCCCTCCGCTAATACTGCCGCTATTCCGGCAGCGACTCCTGCCCCCCTGCCCATTCCCGGTGCCGTGCAGCAGCCCAATGGCATGCACATACAGATGAGCTCCCGCAGCTTCTCCATGACCACCGATGCCAACGGCCAGATGCAGACCGTGCAGACCAGCCAGGAATACGACCCGGCCACGGGCCAGATGAAAACACGCATGATTATCAATGGCGTGGAGGTTGACCCCGTGACCCGTCAGCCGCTGGCTCAGGCTGTTGCACCGGCTCCCGCTCCGGTGAGCGAATCTCAGGCCCAGCAGGAAGCCGCCAATGATGAAGAAGACGACACCATCGTGGAGCACAACAACAACCCCGTGGTGCAACCCGGCGATAAAGCTCCTCTGCCCGCCGACATTGCCCCCACAGAGGTTCCTGCCAGCCCGGCTCCGGCCTCCACACCGCCTGCTCCTGAAGGCACACTCTCCGCTTCCGAGAACTTCTAATCAGCCCTTTATTCTCGCAACAAACAGCATCGTCTGATATTCAGACGATGCTGTTCCTTTAACCAGTAGGGGAACCCTATTTACCTTGCAAAACAGGCAGCATCTGCGGCATGAGACGCTCCAGCACACTGCAGGAACCTACGCCGGTGATATGATTACCGTCCTTGTAGACAATCACTCCATTATCAATTGCATAGCAGAAGCCGCCGCTAAACATGCATTCAGCAGGATAGAACACACGGCAAAGCCCTTCAGCTTCGAGCTGCTGCAGCACCTGAATTTCCTTCTCAAAGCGCTCACGGAAAGCGATTTCCTTGCAAATATAATCCGGATTTTCTGCGTGGAGCGGCATTCCCTTGCGGGCTAACCATCGGGCATAATTCAACACCTTGGAGCCCTGGAAATCAGGTAGCGGACCCATGAGCACCAGTTGCTTGCCGCAAGCCTTCACCTGGAGGCAGAACTCACGCAAAGCAGCAGCACCATGCTCTATCGAGGCAGGAACAGGCCGCTTATCCCAATCCAGAGGAAGCCGGCGGATGCGGGTCCAGTACTGCGCCACTACCACAGTCTTAATATCATCCTTCTGACGCAACCAGCTTATAAAGGATTCACCCTTTTCTCGGTTGTAATAATACTGCTGAGTTATCGGCAGCACTTCGCGATTCCAGAAAGGAATCATAATACTGGAGAGGTAGACCCCTGTGACATTATGACGACGGCTGCACTGGTCGAACCCGGCAAAGAATGCCTGGGCATGACTATCGCCCAGAAGCACATAGGTCGGGGGCTGATTCCGCGGACCAAGCCAGAGCAACGGGGTATCCAGAGCCCGATTTTTGCCAACTGCCATTGTATGCCAGCCTCCCTCATCCTGGTGATACCGGGTATCCAGCCCCGCCATCACCGTCTTATCGTAACATGGAGTCCATTCGGTATACTTGGAAATATCAATCGCATTAACCTCGGCATTCCATATTTTCTGCAATCCACGGGTCGCATCGGCCACGCCACAGAGAGCCACGCCAGCCAGCCAGATACCAATAGCATGCTTACCCGGAATACGGCGTTTCTCCACACACCACCAGAACACATACCCAGCAAGAATTGAGAGTAGGAGTATCACCAGAGAGGCACACAAATCTGGCGCATTCAGAGTGTATGCCCGATAAAAGACCAGAAGCGGCATGTGCACCAGATACACCGAAAAGGAAATACCACCCAGCCACTGAGTCACGGGGTTACTCAACAGGTGGTGCAGACAGCAATCCGGCATGTAGCGGATGAGTAGAATCGTGCCCAGCACAACCAGGGGTGTCAGATTCATTGTTGTTATCCCGGAAAAGGTGGGCCATACTATCAACACCAGACCCGCCAGCGTTGCGGTAAAAGACTTCCAACGTTCCTGCCATGTGGGAAGCAGCAGCACCAGTCCACCCGCAGCAATTTCCCACAACCGGGGCAACGTATCGTAGTACGACACAAACTCCGCCGGGCCAAATTGCGGGGCACCCATAGCGACCAGAGCCATACGGATATTCCCGGCCTGATTCCACAGCAGGGAAAGCCCGGCTATCACACTGATAACCAGAATCACAACACCCCGGCTCCTCTTCCGTACCAGGGCATATAACACATATGAAAGAGCAAATACCTGAATAGTCACTGCCAGATACCAGGTATGCAGATACGCATTGAGGGTGGAATCTTCAGCAAAATACCCGGCAGAACTGTCCATAAGCTGGTAGTTCGAATACCCAAGTAATGCCCCCAGACCCGTTTTGGCAATAGCGCGTATTTCCTTGTAGTCCATCACCCACATACAGGCCGCAAATGCCAGAACAATCATGATTGTCATCGGGGGAATCAGACGTAATGCCTTACTCCGGGCAAAATCCTTCAGCGGATAGTCCGGGCGGCGGACATACCCGGCTATCAGGAAATAGCCCATGATGACCAGAAAGATATCAACACCAAAATATCCACACGGAAGCACCGCCCATTCCGGAAGGTTTGAGTTGCACAGGGATATGTGAAACCAGACAACCAGCAAGATAGCGATTGCACGTAAACCTGCTACATGAGTGAGAAATTTGCTGCTAGACATATGAAGATTCTTTTCGTATTCTATAATGACAGATTGGAAAGTCAACAATAAAAAGCTCCGGCAATAAAATACTCCCGGAGCTCTTGTAAACCGTGTGTGTAATGCAGGAATTATTCCTCTCCCAGGTCGTCGGCAGCATCATATGCCTCAGACTCAGCATCGAAATCAGCTTCTTCGTACTTCTTGAATTTCTTGACACGCTGATTGGCAGGAAGCGGAGCCAGAACCATGGTAACGGTGTTGCCCGCAAGCTTGGCAGGCTGGTCTACCTGACCCATGGTCTTCATATCTTCCACTACTTTGGCCATGACATCCAGTCCCAATTCGCGGTGAGCGTTTTCGCGATTGCGGAAGCGCAGCTGGAATCGCACTTTGTGCCCATGGTCAAGGAACTGCTCCGTGCGGGCCATCTTCACGTTATAGTCGTTAACGTCTGTGCCGACGCGGAGTTTCACCTCCTTCAACTTCGTAACCTTGGACTTATTGTTCTTCTGCAGCTTGGCCTGCATATACTTGTACTTGCCATAATCAATGAGGCGGCATACAGGCGGGTCTGCATTGGGAGCAACCTCTACGAGGTCAAGTCCGATTTCCTTGGCCTTGGCGAGAGCGTCGCGGGTAGCCATGACACCGAGCTGGTCACCCTGTGCGGTGACGACTCGGACCTTGGGAGCGCGGATACGGTCATTGACACGAATCTGCGGAGCTTTGTTAGCGCCTTTATCACGCTGAGCGCGATTATTGGCGTTGTTATTGTTGGTTTTCTGGGGGGCTGCCACTTGTGTGTGTTCTTGGTTGTATTGCTAGCAGCTGCAGAGTGGCATACGGTCCACTCTGCACAGCTGCGAAAGGGGGTTACTGCTGTTCTTTTACTTCGGGCTGCAGAGCCGGGCGAATCAGGCGCTGCTTGATTTCCTGGTCGAGCGCTTCGATAAAGTCATCCACTGACATCGTGCCAATGACATCCAGCTCGCGGTGACGGATGGATACCTTGCCTTCCTCTGCCTCACGCTGACCTACTACAATCATGTAGGGCACGCGGTCGAGACGAGCATTGCGAATCTTCGCACCAATCTTATCAGGGGCATCGTCGAGCTTCACGCGCACAAACCTGGAGGCAAGTTTAGCGCGCACCTGCTCGGCAAAGTCTGCCACCTTGTCGGAAATGGGCAGCACACGCACCTGCTCAGGAGCAAGCCATGTGGGGAACTTGCCGGCAAAGTGCTCAATGAGCAGACCAGTGAAGCGCTCCATGGAGCCGAACGGTGCACGGTGAATCATAACCGGACGGTGCGGCTTGTTATCTGCACCTGTGTAGGTGAGGTCAAAGCGTTCCGGCAGGTTGTAGTCCACCTGCACTGTGCCCAGCTGCCAGTCACGGCCAATGACATCGCGCACGATGAAGTCAATCTTGGGACCATAGAAAGCGGCCTCGTTCTCTGCTTCAATGAAGTCGAAGCCTTCCTCACTGAGAACTTCTCGCAAAGCCTGCTCAGAGAGTTTCCAGTTCTCGACGGTACCTACATACTTCGAATCGCTGTAATTCTTATCGCGCAGGGAGAGGCGCACGCGGAAGTCGTTCATCTGGAGCGTTCCGAGAATGTGCTTCACAATACCGATGCACTGCTGAACCTCTTCCTTAATCTGGTCGGGGCGGCAGAAGATGTGGGCATCGTCCTGCGTGAAACCACGAACGCGGGTCATGCCGCCCAGCTCACCGCTCTGCTCCCAGCGGTACACGGTGCCGAACTCGGCCAGACGAACGGGGAGGTCGCGGTAGGAGTGCGGGTCATTCGCATAGATGCGGATGTGGTGCGGGCAGTTCATGGGCTTGAGCATGAAACCGCTGATGGTGCGGGTGTCAAGCGCGTTGAACAAATCTGCGCAGGATGCATTTTCGTCGCGCAGGCGCTTGAAGTCGTCCGGGTCCGGGATGGGCGGGAACTGGCTTTCCTTGTAGTGTTCCCAGTGACCGGAGGTCATGTACAAATCAAGCTTGCCGATGTTGGGAGTGAATACCTGGGAGTAGCCGATGCGGTCAAGCTCCTCGGTGATGAAGTCCTGCAGTTCACGGCGGATGATAGCGCCCTTGGGTTTCCAGAGCACAAGCCCCTGACCGACCATTTCATCGATGGTGAAGAGGCCCATCTCACGCCCAAGGCGGCGGTGGTCACGCTTCTTGGCTTCCTCCAGGCGGGCAAGGTGTTCGTCCAGCTGGGTGCGGTTTGGGAAGCAGGTGCCGTAGATACGCTGCAGCCGGGGGCCACTGGCATCGCCCATGTAGTAGGCAGAAGCCACGCTCATAATCTTGAAGGCCTTACAGTTGCCGGTGCGGCCAACGTGAGGGCCTGCGCAGAGGTCAGTGAACTCGCCATTGCGGAAGATGGAAATTTCCTCACCTTCGGGGATTCGGTTCAAAAGATCCACCTTGAACTTGGAAGCCACCTCGCGGGGGCCACCGGCACCAAGCTCGCCGCTCTGAGCCATAGCCATGGCTTCATCACGAGTTACGGTAGTTCGTTCGAATGTCTGGTTTTCCTTGACGATTTTCTTCATCTCTGCCTCAATCTGCTCGAATTCGGCAGTAGAGATGTTATGGTCAAGTTCAATGTCATAATAGAAGCCATTTTCAATGGCGGGGCCTGCAGCCAGCTGGGCCTGCGGCCAGATGCGGCAAATGGCAGCGGCCAGCACGTGCGCACAGGAGTGGCGCAGACGCTCAAGGTCGCTTGCCTGGTTGCGTTCTTCCAGGGTCTTTCGTTCTTTCTGTTCAGACATATCGTATTAAGTGAGCCCCTAATATCGCTTGTTTAAGCGCAATTTTCAAGCTTAATCAATGCCACCGGGGAGAAAATTTAATTTTTGTGTACCAAATTACTGTTATTTACGGCGTTTGCGGAAGCCGGGCAGTCCCCCCTTAAGCGCGCGACGGTGTGTGCGGATGGCATTGAGCTTCACTTTCAGGCGGCGGAAGGGCGTGGCCAGCACATGCAGAATGCCAGCCGGTGTGGCATAGCTATGCGGAATCAGCGTCTGGTCGTAGCGGTCCGTATAGGTAACGGCAGAGCCGCTCACATCAGACATGCCGTCGATGTGTATCACGAGGTCAGGCTGGATGGCATAGGTTTTAACCCCGGGAAGCTGGGCAGCCGTGTCTTTGTAGAACGTGTCAATGGCACGGTGAATGGACATCCATTCCCAGATATTTTCCTCGGTCGGCATAAGTGCCAGCAAACGGTCATACATGCTTTCAGGGATGAGGTAGGCGAAGGTCGACAATACGCCTTCCACCTGCCACAGGGCATGCTCCCCGGAGCGCTGCACACAGCTTCCATAGGGGGTCGGTCGGCTATACCCCAAATACAGCATATAGTCGCCTTTGGCATTATCCAGGGCATACTCGAACATGGTCAGAGCGTCCGGATGCCGGCCGGTCACCACGTCATCCTCCATGATGAGCACGTTGCGCCAGCCTTCTGCTTTGGCACGGGCAATAGCCCTGGCATGAGAAAGTGTGCAACCGCCAGCCCCACCCCAGTATGAAGCGCGTTCCATGGTGCGTTCCGTAAACCAAGGAGCCTTGCCGTATGTCGGAAGGGAGCGGCCCAGCACGGCGCTGAGGCGATGCACCTTATCAAGCGGCAGCGTTTCTGCATTGGCGGTCATGAACTGCTCCATGCGTTCCTTGCTGGTATCAAGGTTGATGACAAGGATGCCGTCCACCTTATCCCATACCGGATGTAATTCAGGGTTACTCATAATTCACAGACTGGTCATGTTAATCTAAACGGTCATAATCATCAGCAAAACGCTCTATATCTTCTTCGGAAAGAATCTTGCCGATTTGAACTTCTATTAAAGCCAGGGGGGCAGTTCCCTGGTTGCTGAGGCGGTGCAAACTGCCACTGGGGATAACGATGGATTCGCCCACGCTCAGGTGCATCACATTGTTATCACAACGGACTTTAGCCACGCCTTCCGTCACAATCCAGCGTTCGGTGCGGTGCTGATGCCGCTGCAGAGATATGCGACCACCTGGATACACCAGCAGTTTTTTAACAACAACGTGGGACTGCAAATCCAGCACCTGCCATTCCCCCCAGGGACGCGTGCCTTTCTCCCCAACATAATAGGTGATGCAAGATTCTTTCATTTCCCTAAATTCTGACGGATGCTTGTTGTGGAACGTTCTGGCAGAGAACCATGCGGTATGCGGGAACTCGTAATATAACGTATTCCCTTGCTTTCAACAAATGCTTTTTTCTCATCGCTTGTCCCGTCTGCATTCACGAAGAATATATCTGGCTTCACTTCATCCAGCAATGGCGCAAAGTCTAATATCTTCCCGGTATCCGGACCAATGTATACGGCCTTGACATAGCGGATGGCTTCGAGCATGTATTTCCGTTCATCTTCGCTGTACATCGTCTTTCGGTTCTTCAACGCCATGACGGTGGCATCCGAACCGATAGACACATACACATCACCATAGGAAGCCGCTTCTTCAAGAAAAGCGATATGCCCACTATGGAGCACATCAAAGCAACCAGATACAAATACTTTAGGCATAGAGAGTATAAGAGATTATTTGATAACACCACGCTTGCGCAGGCGCTCCAGGAAACGGGGCTGCCAGACTACCTGTTCGTCGCGTCCGAACGTCCGGCAATACGGTTCAACAGGATAGAGGTCCTCACATTCATTCACAGCAGAATCTCTCTGTTCCTGAGTTTCATACAGATAGACGGCATAGCCACCATGACCGCCACCACAGTATTTACGAGCCATCTGACCACGAATTTCAGGCAAGGGCAACATCCCTTCCTCCAACTGGAGCTGGTAACTCATCTGCACGGCCACGGCGAGAACGGTAACATCCTGCTGCAGCACGCCTAAGCGGGCAATACGTGCAGCCTTTGCAATGCGTGTAAACGGGCGTTCATACCCGGCATAGCCCGGGGTATAATGTTTCACCTTGGTATCATATACAGCCATACGCCCGCAGAGGAATTCTCCTGTATTCTTAAAATCCAGCACAGGTTTTCCCCCGGATTTCCAGACGCAGGCGCCGGTTTCTGCAATAACAGCGGGGTCCTGCCAGCCAACGCCCAACCCGAGTTCAGAACTCACAGGGTCCCAACCATTCAGCACACTCCACGCACCGCTGCCACCAAGCCCGGCGCCCTGGCGGTATAACCACTCTTTGAGCGAAACAGTGGGAGAAATGGAACAATTTACAATGTATTCACCGGGTATGGCATTCTGCGGTACATCCAACCAACCACCGGCAAAGTCTACGCGTAAAGGTGCATGCGCTGGCGCTTTCACTCTGGACAGCAGCTGTGTGCATGTAGCCCCCCCTTCATTCGGATTCGTTTTTTCAAGGACAACAAAATCCACACCCTGTTCTTCGCAAAAACGACGTTTTGCCTCTATATACAGATCATCCGTCGTAACGGCCAGAACATCAGGCTTGATTTTCAGAAATGCTGAACGAAAAGATAGAGCTACATCTTCATCTGTAGACTCGATAACCTCGTCAACCATTTCCAGCGATTCAATGACTGCTTTCTTATCACTATCATCAAGTGCTGATTTTTTGTCGTACAAACGCCACAACAAATCAGCCGGAGGATACGAAACAATCAGATAATCCCCCAATGCCCGTGCATCCTGAAAAAAACGTATATGCCCGGCATGAAGGATATTGAATGCGCCTGATACAAAAACCTTTCTCATACAATCAGAAGCGAAGAGAATCCCCTTTGTCTCCGGCAGCGTCCGCAGAATGCTTGCTGAGCGCGTTCTGCAATAAGGGAAGAATCATAGGCATGACAGACTGGAGCAACATGGGAACAAGAACACCGGCAACACCAGACTTCGCTGCAGTTTTTTCAGCTGTCCGCTTTTTTCTACGCCATGCGGCAAAGATACCCATCACAGAAGCAGCAGACCCCGCAGCAACACCGGCTTTTTTCAGTACAGCAGGAGACACGGGCAACGCCCGCACACAGCGAGCAGCGTGCTCGTAAGAAGCAGAAACAGAATCAAGCACTGCAACACGGCTTTCCGCCACGCGAATCAGTGCTTGCTGTTTCCCTTGCAAAGCATCTTGAGACATTGCCAATCGTTCTTTAATTCTTCAACAGTAGCCGGAGCCAGACGCTTACCAGCCGTTGCCCGGAAGCGAATGAGCAAGCCTGCGGCTATCACCCCATTCAGCACACACACACACACCAGAGCCCATGCCAAACCCAGCCAGATATTTAACACCACAGCCAAGGCTGCGCAGAATGTAAAATAGGCACCAAGGAGCAGCACACAGGCAAGCACCACCATGATGGCCCGTTTTACCTGATGCTCTGCGTACTCCTTGATTTCCGCGGATAACAACGCACCCAGCGCCCCGGTGTGTTCCACCGTGCGCTGGGCTACGCCACGAGCCTGCTGCACCAGCGCAACAGCCTCTTCCTTAATTATCGCTTTCTGCTCTTTTATTTTAAAGAGAGAAAACATAAGACCGAATGGTTAAACTCCGACCGGAATTCCTTAACGACGGCCGCCGAGGATAAGGCCGATAAGAACACCGATGCCCAGAGCGCCAAGAACACTACCCGTGGGATTTTCTTTGACGAAGTCCTCACCAGTCTTGTGATACTCCTTCGCTGCTGCACGGGTCTTGTCCCAGCCCTCATTCATCTGAACGCGAGCCTTATCCCAGCTTTCGTTCAACTGAGCGCGAGCATGGTCAGCATATTCACGCACATGAACCATCTGATCAGCAGCGGCGCGACGAATCTTATCGTACTGCTCACAGGCATACTGGCGGGCCGCATTAAGACGGTCACAGGCATCTGTAGTGGGAGCCGCTACCGGGATATCATTGATTTGTTCGTTTTCCATAACTTGCAGATTGTTGGTTAGATTTTTCACACAGAGCTAAGCATTCCAGGCAGAGCTCTCTACTGATGACATTATTATAAGCACAAAAGGCACATGATTGCAAGCTAACTTGATTAAAATGACGAATTTTCTGAAACGGCGCCATACTCAGCTGGACGCGGAGAGTTTTTACTGCGTCTGCCCTTTCCTTTTTGCTCGACATAGGAGTAAAAAATCGTTAGTATATGGGCGAATATGAATCCTCCTGCCATCGCCATAGACGGCCCTGCAGCATCCGGCAAATCGACTGTAGCAAAACTGATTGCCAAAGAACTGGGCTATACATTCATCAACACCGGTGCCATGTACCGGGCCGTGACCTGGTACACGCTCCAACAAGGCGTCAACCCTGCAGATACCGCCGCTGTAGAGGCATTGCTCACGGACATCCCCCTGAGTTTTGGTAAGGATGGAGCCAATTCGACAGTCATGTACAAGGGAGAGGTACTCACCTCGGAATTGACCGAAAAGAGCACGAACGACAACGTATCAGCCATTGCCTCAATACCGGCAGTGCGTGCATTGCTGGTGGAAAAACAGCGCGAATACAACACGCGAGAAGCTGTAGTCATGGAAGGTCGCGACATTGGCACCGTTGTATTCCCGGATACGCGATTCAAGTATTTTGTAACAGCGTCTGAGGAAGTGCGCGCAGCTCGCCGTGCCGCTGAAGGGATTACAGATTCCATCGCTGAGCGCGACCGCAAGGATTCGCAACGCGCCTGTGCCCCGCTCAAAAAAGCAGATGATGCACTCCTGGTGGACACATCAGATATGAGCATCGACCAGGTTGTGGCATTCATTGCCGCAGATATCCGGAAAAAGCTTGAAAACTGCTAACATTTCGAAAAACACATGAACCGCACCCTGCTCTACCACATCGTACGAGGCACCGCAAGCTGTTTCTTCAATTCGTTCTTCAACCTGAAGGTTATCAACCAACAGAAGCTGATTGAGGATGGACCCTGCATCATTGTAGCCAACCACCAGAGTTTCCTTGACCCGCCTCTGGTTGGCTCACTCTACCGCAACGAGGTATATTTCCTGGCTCGCAAAACTCTGTTCGATGCGCCAGTACTCAAACAGGTACTGCCGCTCTGCAATACCATTGGCATTGACCAGACCCGCCCCGACCCCGCCAGCATCATCCAGGTGCTCCGCACCGTAAAGAACGGAAACCGAATCATCATTTTCCCAGAGGGCTCACGCTGCCCCGATGGTCAGATTCATGATGCCATGCCCGGCATCGGCCTCATTCTCAGCAAGCTCGCATCTGTCCCGGTACAACCGGTACGAATCGAAGGCGCATATGATTGTCTGCCCATCCACAGCAACAAGCTCAAGTTCAAACCTATCACCCTCTCCGTGGGCGACCCCATCCAGTTCACCCCGGAGGAACTCAGAGCAAAAGGCCGTGACGCACAGCGCGCCATAGGCCAGAAGATTATGGACGCCATACGCGCCCTGCCCCTTGAGGTGTGATATGCTCACCACCCTGCGTCTGAGCAACTTCCGCTGCTACAACACCCTCCGCTGGTCTATACCGGCAGAGGGTGCTGTGCTGCTGGGTGCCAACGCGCAGGGCAAGACCAGCCTCATGGAGGCCCTCTGCTTCGCGCTCACCCTCCACAGTCCCCGCGCCACCAGACTCGATAAACTCGTGCGCCAGGGCCAGCCCGCCTTCGGCATCTCGCTCGATACGGAGGACGGCACCCGCCGGCTCCACTGGGCAGACCGCAAGCTCAACATGCAGGTAAACGGCGCCGAACGCCGCGACTACAACGACTACCTGGCCGATACATACCCCGTCACCTGGCTCGCCAATAGCGACATGGCACTCGTGAACGGCCCTGCAGAAGAGCGCCGCCGCTACCTCGATTTCCTCGGCAGCCAGTGGCACCCCGTCTACCGCCAGGCCCTGCAGGCCTACCGCAA
>CAJGCV010000002.1 GCA_904501915.1 uncultured Akkermansia sp.
CAAAGGGCTGTTCCGCTATTGGGAGCCTTAATCCATTGAGTGCCTGGAAGCAATGCTGTGGCATTATCTTCTACGTGAATGGTTTCCAGACATTCAGGGCTGCTGTTGGCATAGACAACGGCAGATTCCTTGACCACAATCCCGCTGTTAGCGGGCACATCTTCCGTATAAAAGGAATAAGAGGAGAATGAGAGGTGCGCTCCGTTTCCGGGGGTGCCACCAATTCCTGTTGCGTCATCTATCCATTCCGTGCCATTCCATGTCCACGTATTATTTGTTGTGACTACAGGTTCTGTCATCGCTGCCTGGCTTGTGCCTTGTGCCATGCCCAGAGTAAGGATTGCAGCCAGGAGATACTTCGGTAAATGAGCTTTCATGATTGAGAGAGTGTTCGATGTTAAATGGTTGGAAGCAGCTGTAAGTTGCCTCTTATCACACTCTCTCAGTTTATCGTTTTTTTGATGCGATAGCATGAATTTAACCGGGAATAGGCTCATTATCAACAGTATGCATTTTTGTATCATGCCTGAATCTGAAGATGGTTGTAATGAGTTTCATATAATATCCACTAAAAATGAAGATTATAGAAAAATTTTCTGTACATCGCATCAAAAATGCGATGTGCAGAAAAAACTGCATTCTGATTCTAACAAAATGATTATATCAGAGTGCTGAAAAAGAATTGTCAACAGCGTATTCTTCGAATCTCGTGCAGACAAATATAATATGTTGATTAACAGGTGATTTTATCAACATAAGCCATATCGCATTCGCAATGCGGTATGTTTTGCATTTTTCGTTATCTGTGTGGGCGTGCGCTAATCTTATGATGTAGCTGTCTCCTGGTTTAATAGTGCCATCAATTCATCATTCAGCCGGGGCTGGTCGGCGGCGGTGGCACAATCTTCCAGCTGGGCTACGGTGCGTGCACCGATGAGCACGCTGGTTACGCCGTTGCGCTGCAGCAGCCAGCGCAGCGCCAGCTGTGTGAGCGGAATGCCTGCCTCTGCGGCGATGGTCTGCAAGCGGGCAACACGGGCGGCCTCCGCGGCTACTTTGTCTCCATCCAGGAAGACAGAATCGCTGCGCAAGGCGCGGGAATCAGCCGGCAGATCAGCACTGTTCAGGTATTTACCGGTCAGCATGCCCTGGGCCAGCGGGGAGAATACGATGTTGCCGGCCCCCTGGTCCTTGGCGGCGGGCAGCATGCCGGTTTCGCACGCGCGGTCCAGCAGGTTGTAACGGAACTGGTGCAGCAGGCAGGGCACATGTGCCTCTGCCAGCAGGGTGCAGGCGCGGTTGAAAAGCGCGGGCGGGTATTTGGAAAGCCCCACATACAGCGCCTTGCCGCTGCGTACTATCTGAACCAGTGCTTCGACGGTCTCCTCAATCGGGGTTTCCGGGTCGGGGCGGTGGTGGTAGAACACATCCACGTAGTCCAGCTTCATGCGGCGTAGGCTCTGGTTCAGCCCGGCGATGAGGTGCTTGCGGCTGCCCCAGTCGCCGTACGGCCCCTGCCACATCAGGTGCCCCGCCTTCGTGGCTATGAACATTTCATCCCGGTGGCAGGCAAACTCATGCTGCAGCAGGTCGCCGAAGCGTTCCTCTGCGCTGCCGGGGGGCGGGCCGTAGTTGTCTGCCAGGTCAAAGTGGCAGATGCCCAGCTCCAGCGCCCGGCCGATGATGGCTGCATTCTGCGCCCGGTCGTCACTCTCGCCGAAGTTGTGCCACAAACCCAGTGATATTTCCGGCAGCAGTACCCCGCTGCGCCCGCATCGTCTGTATTTCATGCCGGGCATTATAGCGCACACGCCGCCTTGTGTAAAGATTACGCCATGCCATTTTCGCTGGTGCTGCCCGCGCGGTATGGGAAGCTAGCGGATTTCCACGGGGGTGCCGAGGGGGACCAGGTCGAAGAGCGTGGCGGCATCCTGGGGGGAGAGGCGGATGCAACCGTGGGAAACGGGTGTGCCGAGGCGGGCGGTATCGGCCGTACCGTGGATGTAGATGAAGCGGGCGCGTGTGTTGGCATTGTGCGGCTCGAGTCCGTGCAGGCAGAGAATGCGGGCGAGGATGGCGTCTTCCCCCCGGCTGGCTTGTGGATGTAATCCCACCGGTAATCTGCCGCGGAACACGGTGAGCAGGGGGGCGTTTTCGCCGTGTTTGGAGCAGATGCAGAAGCGCCCCAGCGGGGTACGGCCGCTGCCTTCTTCGCTGCCGGTGCCGGCCGCACCTGTGCTGCAAGGTGCGGCAAAGAGCAGGTCCCCGGAATCAGAGCGGAGCTCCAGCCGTTGCGCAGCAACGGAGACGCGGATTTTGTGCGGGGGGTGAATCATGCTTTTTATTCCCCCAGGATGGTGCGGGCGATGTCCTGCGCGGCATCCGGGCGGGAAAGGGAGCGCATGGCGGTCTCCATGGCACTGCGGGCGGCGGGGTTGAGCACGGTGTTGTGCACAAAATCGTGCACCTTTTCCGTGGTGAGGTCGGCCTGCTGGATGAGCACGGCAGCCCCGTGGTCGGAGAAAGCGCGGGCGTTGTGGGTCTGGTGGTCATCTGCCGCAAAGGGGAAGGGAACCAGAAGCGTAGCCTTGCCGATGATGGAGAGCTCGGTGAGGGTGCTGGCACCGCTGCGGGCAATCACGCCATCCGCTGCGGCATAGGCGGCGGGCATGTCGGAGCAGAAACCCAGTACGGTGATGTTCGGGGCGTTGCCTGCAAGGGAATTCACGCGCTCGTAGTCCAGGCGGCCGGCGATGACGAGGTAGTGAACGCCGGGGTCGGCCTTGGCGGCTTCAATGAGCATGCTGTTGAGGTTTTTTGCACCTTGTGAGCCACCCGTGACCAGGATGACGGGTTTGTCTGCCGGCAGACCGAGACGCGCACGGGCATCGGCCTGGGTGGGCAGCTGGCGGATTTCGTCGCGCACAGGGGTACCCACCACGGCGCAGCTGCTGCCGGGGAAGTGGGGAATGGCCTCTTTCATGCCCACGAGTACCTTGGTGCACCAGCGGGCGGTGAGGCGGTTTGATTTGCCGGGCATGGCGTTGGAGTCATGCACATAGGAGCGCAGCCCCAGTGCATGGGCCGCCTTGCAGGGGGGCAGGCTGGTGAATCCGCCCATGCCGAGCACGGCATCTGCCTTTTCGCGGCGGATGAGCGCTTTGCAGCTCATGTAGGTGGTAAAGAGCTTCCAGAGGAAGCCGGGCATGCGCAGCGAGAAGGTGGGGGGCTTGGCAATGGCCGGGATGCTGTGGAATTCCAGGTCGCCATATTTGCTGGAGGCTTCGGCATCCACCTCCTTGCGGGAGATGAGGAGCACCGGGTGGTGTCCCATTTTGCGGAGTTGCTGAGCCACAGCAATGCCGGGGAAAAGATGACCGCCCGTGCCGCCACAGGCAATGATGATGTTGAGAGATTTTCCGGTGTTCATGGGTTCTGGATTTCCTTGAGTCTGCGGGTGGGCCAGTAGTTCTGGCGAATAATCGGGGTGTGGCGTTGAATGCTGGTGAGCAGGCCGATGGAGGCAATGGTGAAGACGAGGTTGGTGCCGCCACTGCTGATGAAGGGGAGCGGCAGACCGGTGTTTGGCAGAATGGCGGTGACCACCATCATGTTCAGCATAGCCGGCCAGAATATAGTGCAGGAAAGCCCCAGTGCAAAGATGCGGCCGAAAGTATCCGGGGTCTGCACGGCAAGCGCCAGCCCGGATATGGTCAGTATGGTGAAGAGGACAAGCACACCTGCGGAACCGAAGAATCCCCATTCTTCGCCGATTTCGGCGTAGATGAAGTCGGTGTGCGCATAGGGCAGGCTGCCGTATTTTTCAATGCCGTCGCCAAGACCTACGCCGGCCAGTCCGCCGCGGGCAAAGGAGAGAATGGCAATCCACTGCTGGCGGCCGGCGCCCTGGCTGAATGCCTGCGGGTCGCGCCAGGCTTCAATGCGGAGCATGCGGTTGGGGCTGCCGGTCATCATCACGTACAGCAGGATGCTTGCCACCAGTATAGCCAGCAGCAGCAGCCACCAGCGCGTGCCGGAGACAAACATCACGCAGAAGCCCGACATGGCAAGCGCTGCGGCGGTGCCCATGTCTTTCTCCACCAGAATGAGCACGAGTGGCAGTCCGAAGAGGAAGGCACCGGGAATCACAAAGCCCTTCCAGAATGTGCCGGCCATTTCCCGGTAGGTGGTGTACCAGTTAGCCAGCGTGAGCATGAGGGTGATTTTGGCCAGCTCACTGGGCTGGAAGGTGATACCCAGGCTGATCCAGCGAGATTCGCCGTTGATGGTTTTGCCGATGCCGGGCAGGAAACAGCAGAGCAGCAGGATAACGCAGATAATCCACGCCGCTTTGACAAAGCGACGCCAGAAACGGTAGTCTATCTTGCTGAGACCCAGGGCCAGCACAATGCCCAGCGTGCCGTACAGGCATTGTTTGCCCAGGAATGTGCCGTGCCAGGGGAGTTCTTCCTGCCCGGGCACGCAGGAGCCGGTGCTGGCCACCATCACTACCCCGAGCACAAGCAGGAGGATGAAGCAGACCCAGATGCTGATGATGCTGACACGGGCGGTCATGGTGGCGCGGCGGTGTTATTCGCTGACTTTCAGTTTGCGGCCAACTTTGAGGCGCTTGGCGTCGGCGTTGGTCATGTTGTTGAGCTTGAGGAGCCTGGGGAGAGAAATCTTATATTTGCGGGCAATGATGCCGAGATTTTCGCCACGCTTCACTACGTGGAATTTAGCTGTTTCCTGCACCACAGGTTTAGCTGCCTGAATTTCCTTCGCCTGGGCAGAATCCGCAGGCAGCGGGACGCTCAGGTAAACACCGCCGGGCAGATTAGTGCGGGCTGCCAGCTCGGGGTTGGCACCTTTGAGTACATCTTCGGTGATGCCGTACTGTGCTGCCACGCGCCCCCAGGTATCTCCGGAGTTGACGAGATGCTTGGTTTCAACTGTAGGACCAGCTGGTGCTGCAGGTGCCGGAGCCGGCTGCACCGCAATGGGCTTGACGGCTTCGACCGGTTGAGCCACTGCGGGGGTGACAGCCTGAACATCCACCGGTGCCTGGGTGATGTGGTTTTCCTGGCCTGCCGACTGTGAAGCGGTCACTGCAGGTTGGGCAGGTGCTGGTGCCGGGGCGACTGCCACGGGGGCAGCCGGGGTGGTGGCCTCGGGAATGCTCGGAGGCGGAGTGATGGTGGGCAGCACGGCCGGGCCGGTTGTGCTGCTCACAATGTTGCCGCGCAGCATGACACCGCCGATGACGAGCAGGTGCACAATGATGAGACCAAAGATGATTCGCAGCACGGTGGCCGGGCTGGTGCGGTCGACTACCAGGCCGGTGTCGGAATGGTGGCGCTTCTGTTTGAGGTTATCGTCTACAAAAGTTTTGAGGAAATGGCGTTTGGGTTTGGCACGGCCAAGGTCAGAGTTGCGGAATGTGGCTTTGGTGTCTTTTCTCATAAAGTGAACGTGTGTGTTATAGATTCAGGGTTTTTCTGACAGCTGTGCGGAAGCATTCGCCGCGCTGCACATAGCCTGTAAATTGGTCGAACGAGGAGGTGCCGGGAGAGAAGAGCACCACATCACCGCGCTCGGCAACCTTGTGGGCTGCTGCCACGGCTTCCTGCACGGTGGTGACCTTCACCACGCGGCAGACGGGAGAGAATGTTTCCTCCAGCTGGTCGGCAATCTGCCCGAATACGATGCAGGCGCGGGCTTTCTGTTCCAGCATGGGGTTGATGGCGGTGTAATCCAGCCCTTTGTCCTTGCCGCCTGCCAGCAGGATGATGGGGCGGGTCTGGGAGCGCACTGCTGCCTCGGTGGAGTGCAGGTTGGTGCTCTTGGAGTCGTTCAGCCACAGAATGCCATCTATTTCAGCCACGGTTTCGCAGCGGTGCCCGGGCGGGCAAAAGGAGCGGATGGCGGCGGAGATGGTGGCATCATCCAGTCCCACGGCGCGGCAGGCCAGGGTGGTAGCCATGGCGTTTTCGGCATTGTGGGCCTGCTCCAGCGCGGTGCCGCGCAGCGGCGTGAGCACCTGACCGGCTTCGCAGATAGAGCCGTTTTCAAAGTAGAGCTGCCCGGTGGAAACCACGGAAGAGAAGCCTACGCGGCGCGGGGTGATGCCGGGGAGTTCATCGCCCTCGCGTACGATGGCGAGCTGGTCGGCGCTCATGTTCTCAAAGATGCGGAGCTTGGCGTTGAAATAGTCCTCCACCTTGGTGTAGCGGTCCATGTGGTCCGGGGCAAAGTTGAGCCAGATAGCAACCTCGGGCTTGAAATCAACGATGGTTTCCATCTGGAATGAGGAGACCTCCAGCACGGCAAATTCCGGCTGCGGTTCCATGAGGGCTACTTCGCTGAGCGGGTAACCGTAGTTGCCGCAGGCCCTGGCGGTTTTGCCGGCGCTGAGCAGCACATGTTCCAGCAGGGCGGTGGTGGTGGTTTTGCCGTTGGTGCCGGTGATGGCGATGATGCGACCGCCGTAGTAGTGCCAGGCGAGTTCGGTTTCGCCGATGAGGGGAGCACCGTGGGCGGTGAAGGCGAGTGTCCAGGGAATGTCGCCCTCGATACCCGGGGAGAGAATCACCATATCTGCCGCGTAGGCGCGGGCGTGTTCCTCTGTGGCGCCGGCCACGAGGGAGACACCGGGTTCGTTGCAGGTGGCGGCAGTATTGGAGTCGAAAATGCAGACCTCAGCTGCACCCTTGGCGAGTGCCAGTCTGGCGGCGGCAATACCGCTGCGTCCGCAGCCGAGTACTGCTAATTTTTTACCCGTGAGTTCCATGGTGAAGAAAGTGTTGAAGATTTAGTTGATGGAGCAGAGCGGCAGAAGCCCGATACCGAGCACAGCCAGGAAGAAGGCGATAATCCAGAAGCGAACGCAGACCTGGGTTTCGCTCCAGCCGCACTTTTCGAAGTGGTGGTGAATCGGTGCCATGCGGAAGAAGCGGCGCGGCTCGCCATACAGCTTGCGGCTGACCTTGAACCAGCCTACCTGAATCATGACCGAGCACGCTTCGGCTACAAACACACCGCCAACGACAACCAGCAGTAGCTCAGAGTGCGTGCACACGGCTACTGTACCCAGCGCACCGCCCAGGGAAAGGGAGCCGGTGTCACCCATGAAGACCTTGGCAGGGTGGGCATTGAACCACAGGAAACCAAGGCAGGCAGAGGCGATGCAGAGCAGGTAGCAGACGAGGGGACTGTTGCCGGTGCCAGGGAACAGGACAAACGAACTGATGATGATGAATGCCAGGGCGGAAATAACCATGCAGCCGCTGGCAAGACCGTCCAGACCATCGGTGAGGTTCACGGCGTTGGAGGCGCCGATGATGACCAGCATGGCAAAAGGAATGAAGAAGATGCCCAGGTCCAGCATACCGTAGAAGGGAACGAGCACGTTGGCAATGGCGGGGTCGAGGTAGTAGAGATACCCGGAGCAGGCAATGGCAGCCACGGCTTGCAGGGCAATCTTGAACCAGCCGCTCACGCCGTCGGTGCTTTTCTTGGTGATTTTGGCCCAGTCATCCAGGAAGCCCAGAATGGCGGTCACGCCCATGACCAGCAGACAGCACTGGAGCCTGGGGCTGCCCATGTCCAGGAAGAGGACGCTGGTGAGCATGATGAGACCGATAATCATGATGCCGCCCATGGTCGGAGTACCTACCTTGGCCTGGTGCTCGGGGGCAAGAACGCCACCGCATGCCTGGCGGATGGGCTGCCCGGCTTTCATGGCGCGCAGCACGGCAATGAGCTTCGGCCCGATGAGCATGGAGCCGATAAAGGGCACCAGCAGGGCCAGCAGAATCTGAAGCCAGGTGGGGAGGTCGTAGATGTAGTTAATCATGACGCTGAAGAATTGGGATTAAGAGTGGGAAAGAGTTCGTACATGCTGCGCTCCATACCAGCGGAGCGCGAGCCTTTGAAGAGCAGGGCATCGCCCGGCTGCATGAGCGCACGCAGGGCGGCGGCGGCTTCTGCGGGTGTGTTCACCAGCAGCGCCGGGATACTTTCGGAGGCTGCCTGGCAGAGTGCCAGCGTCTCCGGGCACTCCGGGCCTACCACCACTACGGCGGCATAGCCCAGGGAGGCTGCGCACCAGCCCATGTCGGCATGGGCGGCGATACCGCCCTCGCCCAGCTCGCCCATCTTGCCCAGCACGGCAATGTGGCGTTTCGGACCGCGCAGGGCGGCTACGGTTTCGAGAGCAGCTTTCATGCTCTCGGGGTTGGCGTTGTAGGTGTCGTCCACCACGGTGTAGCCTTCCACTTCCTTGCAGGCGAGTCGGCCGTGCGTGAGGGAAGAGGCAGAGAGACCGGCGGCAATCTGGTCGAGGGTGCAGCCGAGTTTCCAGCCGGCGGCAGCGGCCAGCAGGCTGTTGCTCACCATGTGGGCACCGGGAACGGGCAGGGAGACTTCCACCTCGCCCTCGCCTTCGATGTGCAGGGTGTAGGTGGTGCCAGTGGCGGTGCTGCGCGGGTTAAGCGCGCGTACCGGGCTGTTGCAGCCTCCCACGGGAATCGGGGTGGCGGCGGTCTGCGTGGCTATGAAATCTGCAAAATCATCCTGCGCCGGGTAAATCATGAATCCGTCTGCCGGCAGGGCGCGGGCTACGGTGCATTTTTCCTCGGCAATGGCCTGGCGGGTGCCCAGATATTCCAGGTGGGCGGAGCCGATGGTGGTGATGATGCCAATCTGCGGGCGGGTCATGGCGCAGAGCGGGGCGATTTCGCCCGCGTGGTTCATGCCCATTTCCCAGATGGCGGCCTGGGTGCCCTGCGGGGTGCTCAGGATGCTCAGCGGCACGCCGATGTGGTTGTTGAGATTGCCTTTGGTTGCCAGCGCGTTAAACTTCTGTGAGAGTACAGAGAGGCACATGTCCTTGGTGCTGGTCTTGCCGCTGCTGCCGGTAAGGCCGACCACGTGCAGCGGCTCCAGCTGCCCACGCCACCAGGAGGCAAGGCTTTGCAGCGCCACGAGCGTGTCTTCCACCAGCACTACGGTGCTGCCGGGGGCATATTCGCCCGCCAGGCGTGATACCACCACAGCTGCTGCGCCCTTCTGCGTGGCATCGGCGGCAAAGTTGTTGCCATCGAAGCGCTCGCCACAGAGCGCCAGGAATACACAGCCGGGGGTGATGGCGCGGCTGTCGGTGGTGAGACCGGCGGTAATGGCGCGGTCACCCGCCACCACTGCCTTGCCGGCGGTGGCAGCGATGAGGTCACTGGTGCTCAGGTGGGTCATGGAGTAGGGCGAAAAGGGTTATTTGCTGCGGCGGCCTTCCGGTTTGCGGGAGGGTACGGAGATGCCCTCCGGGTTCTTTTCGGCGTAGAACTTGCGCACAACGGCAGAGTCGGAGAAATCGATGGTTTCGTTCGCGAAAATCTGGTAATTCTCATGCCCCTTGCCGGCAATGAGAATGGCATCGCCCGGGCGGGCCTGCTCCAGCGCGGCGCGGATGGCTTCCTCGCGGTCGGTGATGCGGTGCTGCTTGCTGGTGGGAATGCCAGGCATGATTTCATCGATAATCTGCTCGGGGTCCTCGCTGCGGGGATTATCGCTGGTCACGAGGCAGAGGTCGCTGTAACGGGCAGCGGCTTCGCCCATGAGCGGGCGCTTGGTGCGGTCGCGGTCGCCGCCGCAGCCGAAGATGGTGATGAGACGCCCGTTGCGGCAGAGCGCTTTCATGGTCTTGCACACGTTTTCCACAGCATCCGGCGTGTGGGCGTAGTCCACAAAGCACTGCACGTTGTTCACGCTGGAGACCAGTTCCATGCGGCCGGGTACCTGCGGGCTCTGCGCCAGGGCGGTGATGGCCTCGCTGATATTGATGCCGGAGCACACAGCGCCTGCCAGGGCTGCCAGGCTGTTGGAGAGGTTGAATTCGCCGATGAGCGGTGTGCGCACCAGGTAGCTGCGCCCCTGGTAGATGAGTTCGTACTGGCTGCCCTTCAGGGTGATGAGCCTGGGTTCGGCGCGGAAATCGGCCTTTTCGCTCATACCGAAGGTGCGCACCTTCATGATGGGAGCCAGTTCTGCAGCCAGGCGGCAGCCGTATTCGTCGTCAATGTTGATGACGGCAGTGCTCTTGCGGTCAGCAGCAGCCATGCGGGTGAAGAGGAGTTTCTTGGACTGGTAGTACTCCTCCATGGTGCCGTGGTAATCCAGGTGGTCCTGCGTGAGGTTGGCAAAGATGCCGATGCGGAAGTGGGTGCCGGCGGTGCGCTGCTGGTCGAGCGCATGGGAGGATACTTCCATGGCAACGGCCCGGCAGCCGTTCTTGACCATATCTGCCAGATTGCTCTGCAGCAGGGCGCAGCCGGGTGTGGTGTTGCTGCTGGTCACGCGGCGTTCGCCGTTGTCGTAGATAATAGTGCCGATGAGACCGGCGCGCTGCCAGGCGGCGCGGTAGATGTGGTTCACCAGATAGCTGATGGTGGTCTTTCCATTGGTGCCGGTAACACCCAGGACTACCATGTTTTCGCTCGGGCAGCCGTGCCAGGCGCTCATGAGCAGACCATCTGCCTCGTGCGTGTCCGGCACCTGCACCCAGAGGATGCCGGCTGCCTTTGCCTGTTCGCTGGCCGGTGTTTCTGCCACAATGGCGGCGGCACCGGCGGTAACAGCACCTTCAATGGCGCTGTGCCCGTCAAACTGAGTGCCCTTGACAGCCACGAAACAGCAGCCGGGTACCACCTTTCGGCTGTCATCGGTCAGCTGGGTGAGGGGGGCGCTGAGCTTCCCGCTGATGGTGGCGGTGGGCAGGATGCTGAAAAGTTTTTTTGTGTTCATGGCTGGAAATCGGGTGAGTGTGAATTCTTATTTCTTTAGATTATCAGATTCTTCCTTAGTAGCAAGATATTTTTCGTATGCTTCGGGGTCACTGGGGGTGAGATTAAGCACATTGATGAAGCGTTCTGCCGCTGCGCGGAAAATGGGTGCTGCCACCGTGCCGCCGCCGGGGTTGCAATCGGTGGGGTGGGGCTCGTCAATGACGGTCATGACCACCAGTTTCGGGTCATCAATGGGGAGTACGCCGGCAAAGGATACGGTGTAGAGGTTTTCGGTGTAGCCGCCACCGGCTTTGGTCTTCTTGGCGGTGCCGGTTTTGCCGCCGATGCGGAACCCCGGAATGGCTGCCGCTGTGGCGGTGCCGCGACCGCATTCACCCTTGCGCTCAGTTACGCTTTCCAAAGCAAAGCGCAAATCGCGCGCCGTACTGGATTTCATGACCCTGCATACCTCCTGCGGAGCGCATTCATCATATATCGAGCCATCGGCTGCTATGATTTTGTCGATGAGGCGGGGTTTCATGCGCACGCCGTCGTTGGCAATGGTGGCGTACACCATGGCCATGTGCAGCGGTGATACGGCCACGGAGTAGCCGTAGGCAATGCGTGAGTAGTTCACGATGTTGGTGCCGTCTGCCAGCAGACAGGCACCACCGGAGGGCAGGTCGATGCCGGCGGGTTTGTTAAGCCCGAATTTTTCCAGGTATTCCTTGAAGTTCGGCCATTTGCCGATGAGGGCGATACGGGCGGCACCGGGGTTACTGGATTTCTTGAGCACGCCCCACACCGGCAGGCTGCCGTAGTTGAAGGGGTTGTCGTTGATGGCTTTACTGCCGAAGCCTACGGAGAACGGGGAGCAGTTCACATAGCCGCGTATGCTCATGAGCCCCTTATCCACCACTGTGGTGACGGCCAGTACCTTGAAAGTGGAACCGGGTTCGTAGCGGGTCTGGCAGGCAAAGTTGAAATCGCCGGTAACGGCTTTGCCGTTCTCATCTTTCTTGGTCCCGCGGTCAAAGGTGCCTTCGTGTGTGATGAGTTGCTTGGTGTTGAGGTTGAATGCCGGCCGGCTCACCATGGCCAGAATGTCGCCCGTTTTGGGGTCTACCACAATCATGCAGCCGCGCTTGGCGCGGAAATGGCGCATGCCTTTGTCGAGCTCCTGCTCGACGATGGCCTGCAGGCGCATATCAATGGTGAGTTTCAGATTCAGCCCATGTTTGGGGGCCAGGTAGCGGTCATCCTCATTGGGCAGCACCTGGCCGCGGGCATTGTGGCGGTATTCGCGCAGTCCGTCCACGCCGGCCAGGTAGCTGTGGAAGTAGGACTCTACGCCGCTCATGCCTTTGTTTTCGTGGTTCACATAACCGAGCACGTGGCAGAGCATGTCGGGCATCACGTATTCGCGGTTGATGTTGTATTCCACCATGAGCCCGCGCACGCGCGCGCCTTTGATGGCTTTGCGGAGGTTATCGGCCTCCTCGAAGCTCAAATCCTTGGCCAGGATGATTTTGTTGCGGTAGGAGCGCCGGGGCAGCCCTTTCTGTTCCGCTTCCTTGTTGTGAAGAGTGACGGCGGGTTGTTCGATTTTGTCGATAATAGCCTCGCAGACTTTCCTTTTTCTCTCCTCGTGGCTGGAGACTTCGCCTACATCCAGGTTTGTGATGAGATGGGGGCAGAGCACTTCTGCCACGAGTTCATCGTGCCGCGCGTAGTAGTGCTTGCACATTTCCGCATTGTATTGGCTGAGCCGGTTTGCTGCAGCATCTTTTACAATGGGTCTGTCGCCAATGGCTGCCTTGTCTTCCGGGGTCAGTTCTTTCTTGGCGTTGTTAAGCAGCTTTGCCCGGAAATTGTACACCAGTTTGCGGCGCTCCTTGTCATCGGTAAGCGTTTTCCAGCGCGGGTCATGAGTAGCCTGGTTATACGCCAGACCATCCACCACAGCGGTAATTTCGCGCAGGTGGTAGCGGTCTGCCACAAGCACAGCCTTCTGGAGATTGTGGGTCAGCAGTTCCTCATTGCGGTCCATGATGATGCCGCGCTGCGCAGGTATGCGCTCTTTGTCGATGAGGTCGTTTTCTGCGATGCTGGCCACTTTGCCCTGGTCAATAATCTGCAGATTCACCAGCCGCACCGCAATAAAACACGAGATAGCCACCATGATACAGGTGAGAAACAGGGTGCGGCCTGCAAATGGAACCTTGGTTTTCACGTGGGGGTATCTGCGGCGGTGCGTTAGCGGTGAATAACGGCGAATCCGCTGTCCTGCAGACGGCGGGCGAGTTCAATCTGGCTGCGTTCGATATCACGCAGGGAAGAGCCGTCCTGGCTCAGGCGGTCGCGCATGGTCCAGCGGATGGTCAGGTCATTGGTTTTGGCGCGGTGCTGGTTGGTGTTCATGTTGCTCACCGCAATTTCGCGGTGAAGCTTGTTGATTTCCGTGCGCACGGCCACCTGGTCGTTCTTGAGCAGGGCGTATGTAATGCCGCCGGCCGATACCAGGAAGGCAAAGAGCACCATCCAGATCAGGAAGCTGAAGCTTACCTGGTCGGCGTAGCGTGTGCTGGTGGGGTTCGGTGGCATGAAGAGGCGGTCGACTTAAAGTTTTTCGATGACTCGGAGTTTGGCGCTGCGGGCGCGGGGATTGGCAGTCAGCTCGGCTTCGCTGGCCACAATGGGCTTGCGGGTTACCAGCCGGGCGGTATATTCCGGGTTGGGGCGCGGGGCGGGCCATTCCGGGCGGTCGATTTCCGGGCGGGTCACGCGGTCAAAGTAGCGTTTGACGGCGCGGTCCTCCAGACTGTGGAAGGTGATGATGGCGAAGCGACCGCCGCTTTTGAGCAGGCTGAGACCGCTTTCCAGCAGGGCATCCAAGGCGCCAAGTTCATCGTTCACGGCGATACGCAGCGCCTGGAACGAGCGGGTGGCGGGGTGCTGCTTGCCCTTGCGGGGCAGCACACTGGCGATGATGTCTGCCAGCTGGGTGGTGGTGGTGACGGGGGTCTTGGCGCGTTCCTGCACAATGCGGCGTGCAATGGCGCGGCTGGCGCGTTCCTCTCCGTATTGCCAGAGGATATCGGCCAGTTCGCTTTCGGCGGCGGTGTTCACGATGTCGGCAGCGCTCTGCGGGGCGGCGGGGTTCATGCGCATGTCCAGCGGACCTTCTGCCAGGAACGAGAAACCGCGCTCTGCCTGGTCTACCTGCGGTGAGGAAATGCCGATGTCTGCCAGAATGCCATGCACGGTTTCAAGCCCCTCGGCGCGCAGCAGGTCAGCGGCGTTGCGGAAGTTGCCAGCCACAATGTGCAGGCGGTCGCCATAGGCTGCCAGGCGCTTGCGGGCTGCTTTGCGTGCGGCGGGGTCCTGGTCAATGCCCCATACGGTGGCGCCTTGCTCCAGCATCAGTTCGCTGTGGCCGCCTCCACCCAGGGTGGCATCTACCAGCACGCGTCCTTCTGCCGGCTGCAGGGCTTCTACAGCCTCGGCGCGCAGCACGGTGACGTGGTGGAACGGTGCGGAATCCGTGTCCTCGCAGAAATTTGTGTCAGCCGTGTCAGCGCTTGCTTCAGCGCGGCAGTTTTCCTGCCACTCGGCGGCCTCGGCTGCGGAAATGGCCTCCACCAGCGGGGTGGTGCACCACTGCAGCTCCGGTGTGCTGGCGACCCAGCGGCTCACCAGGGTGTCGATGCCTTCCTCGCCCACCAGCTCGGCAAGTATGGTGGCGCTGCACGGGCTTAAGCGGTAGGCCAGAACGGCGGCTTCGCCTTGCAGCTTCGCTGCCAATGCGCCCACGCGCGTAAGGGAAAGGCTGGCTGCGGCGCAGGTGTCCAGCGGGGTGGCTATGGCACGGGCCGACAGCTCGCGCAGTTCGTCGCCCAGCTTCGCCAGGGTGCCACGCGCGCCTTTGATGCCCGCATCGCGCATGCGCGAGAGCAGTTCGCGCCGGGCAGTCTGCCAGGCGTCCAGTTGCTCGGCGGTCAGTGCGCCCTCCTCCCACAGGAGCACCTTGTAGCAGGTGCCGACAGGGGCTGTCTGCGCCGCGTGGCTCTGTGTTGCTACCTTGCTCATGTGAGGATGCCGAATACTTTGTCCAGTTCCAGTTTCGCCAGGGCATCGGGTGCTTTCGTGGCTTCGAAATCAACCGGTGACCATATCTCGAAATACGATCCGCGACCTACGATTGTCGCGGTGTCCGCCAGTTTCAGGCGTTCGCGTTGTGCCTTGGGTATGAGGAGTTTGCCCTGGCTGCTCACCTCGGCCTCGAAGCTCAGGCCTATGATGGTGCCCAGGTAGCGGTTCACGGCTGCCGGGTCGAATCCGCGTGCTTCTGCGTGGCTTCGTATCCCATTCACCATCTCTTCAAAACTCTCTCTCGTGTAGCACTTCAGCGTCGGATACCCTTCATTCTGAGCATCTATCATCCACAGTACTGCCCCCTGCGCGTCACGCCAGCCCGCCGGAATCGCTACGCGACTCTTCGGGTCGAGCTTATGCGTCACGTTGCCCGTGAACATTACTGTGGAGACACTATTCATGCTTTTAAGTGCACTTACCTGCACCACCAGTACACTCCAATACACCGAAAAAGTCAATCTTAAATTCTGCCTTTCTGATAAATTTTTGCCACCGGGAGCAAAATTTACCATTCAGGGACAACCTGCAGCCTGAAAAATGAAAGAGGTCGGAAAAACAAAACCCCCGCGCCTTGATGAGGTGCGGGGATTCGGTATGAGGGTAAAAGAGTGCTAATCAGTTGGCTCTCAATGCGTCCACACAGATGGCAGACCAGGTTTCAAGACGCTCGTAAAGTGGGCCTGCGAGTTCATCCAGTGTGCGGAAGACGAGGTCGGCCAGCGCTTTTTCGTTGGGGGCTACCTGGTCATCCTGCAGCTCGAAGCGGTGCACAAAGCCGAGGTGCACGGAGCCTACTTCGTTGGTGTCATCGTTGATGATGGCGAAGAGCTCCTGGGTGGCAGAGCCGGTGAAGGTGATTTCCTCGCGTATTTCTCGCTCCATGCCGGAGAGGTAGGTGGAGATGGAGTCGGTGAGACCATCAATGGGGTTGATGTGGCCGCCGATGCCGAGCGACATCTTGTTGTGCAGGCGTGATTCGCCGCCCTTGGAGGTGCGGGCGTAGGCCAGGATGCGCCCCTGGTGGCAGAAGATGGCGTAGGTGATGAGCTGCTTGAACTCGGGGCTCTGCTCGGCCAGCTCGCGGTCCATGTAGCGGGCTACACCTGGCTTCAGAAAGGCGCTCAGGTAGTCCTGCGGGTTGAGCTTCACCCCATTGAATGCGCCCACAGCCTCAAAGGCTTCGCGCGGAACGACCAGCACCTGTTCTCCATTGTAGCGTGACATGCGGGTATACTAACACAATGCCCGGTGCATGCAAGAGAATAGTGTGGCTTACTATCTGCTGCTCTTTTTCTTGCTCTTCCTTTTTTTCTTCCTGGTTGTTTTTTTCTGATGGGAGCTTACAGAGCTTCCCGGACCGTTGCAGGTATCGGGGCGGTTATCTATCTTCTTACCCCCGGTGGAATAAATGCAATAGCGTTTCCCGTTCCATGAGACAGCCATGACCTCCGTGGCGCCGGGGGGCAGGAAAACATCGGTGGATTCATTATCATTCTGGTTGAGACCGCGCAGACAGATGCGGATGAGTTTTCCTTCCTTATTGTATACTTCGAAGGCAACGGAGTTGGCCCATTGGTCTCCTGGAACGGTAAAATGCGGGAAGGGGGCATCCTTGACAACGGGCTGGAACTGGGGGCTGGGTTTGATGGGGAGCTTGTCTCGGTAGATGCCTGCGTTGTTCACGTTGATGTAGAAGATGACAGGGGAGTCTGGTTTGGGGTACTGTGCTGCATGCGCAAGGGCATGGCGGCACATGTCCTCGGTGATGGTGACCCAGCGGGAGGAGTAGTCATTCACGTAGCGGTTCATGACGGCAAGCATGCCGGTATGCAGGAAAAAGTCGGAGAAATCGAGTCCTGCGGCATCACAGCAACGGTCAAGATAGGCCATGCGGATTTTTCCTGTACCCCACTGGCTTTCGTCGGTATCGCGTACGTTCTTGAATATGCGCGGATAGAAGAGTTCGTTGCCGCGGGCTACGGTGTTGTACAGGTACATCTGCCACATGGGGCAGAGGATGACGAAACAGTCGCCGCAGCGCTCGCCGGGCTCTCTGTTGCCGTCATCCGGGCCTTTCTGGAATTGCCAGAGCTCCTTGTTGACCAGGGCGCTGTTCACATACCAGTCGAATCTGGCGCCGCGCACCGGTACGCCTTCCATGGAAGGCCCGCCTTCGTGTTCCAGGCGAACTTCGTTGGGGTTGAAGTCGTAGTTCACACACATGGAAAACAGGTTTACCGTGGTTTCCTGGGTGCCGGCCCACATCATACCCGGTCGGGTCTGGTTCACGTGGCCGAATTCATGCGCTGTTCCCCAGGCGCCGCTGCGGCGTACTTCCTCCACGTCGACAAGGCCGGGGGTCGCGGTAATGACAAACGCACCGCCCAGACCGTCTGCGTGCATGTAGCGGGCGGTGTCCCACATGGAGCGGCCCATGATATGGTTGCCGGGGTGAATGCCCTCCCATTCCCAGCCGAGCAGCCGCTGTTCAATCATGATTTCCCGGTCATACAGCGCCACGAGCTCCGGCCCTTTCTCCGGGCAGCGTTCACGGAGTGCCTTCAGGTCAAGCACCCATTGGCAGCGCTCACCCATAATATCCAGGAAATCGCTTTTGGCATTGGCCAGCATGTTCTTCCATACCTTGGCATTATCGTGGTTGGTGAACACGCCGTTGATGCGGCCGCCCTGAATCTGCACCTTAATGGCTGGTGCTGTGGCGGGGTCGTCATCGCGATAATTGATGTAGGCATGGCCGAAATGACTGGCCGTGAACGTGTTTTCACCTTCATGAAGCTCGTAGCGGCTTTCGGCTCCGGGATGCCGGAAATCCCGCAGGATGAGGTCTACCTTGGTGCGGGGGTGTCCTTCCATCCGGATGCCGATGCGCTCTCCTTTTTCGTAGGCGATACCGGTGGGATTCTCGAAGCTGGAGTAACTGGCAATTTTGAGCCTCCTTGCCATTTCTCCGACGGGGAGGTAGGCCCGGAACTCACGCACGCGGTAATTTGTTTCCTGTTTGCCTGGATTGCTGTTGAGTTTCGAGAAATCCGTATACTTGGGCAGGGGGTGCTTAGCCAGTTCGGAGCTGGCTGCCTGTTTCGTGCTTTTTTGTGTTTTTGCCTGGCAGAGAGGCAACAGCCCGAGTGCCATGGTAAGGAGGGTGAATACTGTTCGCGTTTTCATAACGCAGTATGTTTCTGAGGTTAAAGTAGGTTGCGTACATGTTCTGCTGCCGCTTCTCGGGCAGTCTTGCCATTCTTGTCTCTGGCGTTTTTATCTGCACCTGCCTTGAGCAGTAGTTTAATGCATTCTGCTTTGCCGGAGACGGCGGCATGAACCAGTGGTAAACTCCCGTTCTTGTTGTCATTCAGGTCAATGCCTGCATCGATGAAAAGCTGGACTACATCGGCAAAGTTACGGTCAATGGCCAGGTTGATGGGTGTGCCGTTGAAACCGCCGGGCGGACTGTAGTTGATATCTTTGTATGCCGGGAGCAGGGCCTTGATGCTTTCATGCTTCCGTTCCCACACAGCATCGTGCAGGGCTACGGCCTGGTTGCCTGCGCGTATCATCGGGTCTGCCCCTCCGTCCAGCAGAGCCTTGATGATACCTGCGTCATTCCGGAGAATGGCCTTGTGCAGCACAGAGCGGGAATCCGTTGATACGAAGTTGGGGTTTGCGCCGGCCTGGATGAGCCTGGTTACGCTGGCTGCATCGCCGTGGGCGCATACCAGCATGAGCAGGGAAAGCTTGTTTTCTCCATCCAGCATGTTGGGATTGAAGCGCTTTGAATTCATGCTCTTGTGAAGGAAATCCATATCTCCGGCAATGACGCGTTCACATAAATGCAGGTCTGCTTTGCGGTAGTTGATGGCTTTGGTTATGAGTTTGCGTGCTTTTTCGGATTTGGTCAGCAGGTCGGCCGTTTTGCCATCGGCATCGGTAACTGTGGCATCCGCTCCCGCCTCAAGGAGTAGTTTCACGCATTTTGCTGAGCCGAATCTGGCGGCCTGGTGCAAGGCGGTGTTACCGTTTTCGTCTTTCTGGTTTACATCCCGCCCCTCTTTGATTCTGGCTGCCAGTACTTCGCTATTCCCTGTTTCTGCAGCTTCCAGTACGGAATAGACCGCGTTGCTGCGGTAGACGAGCTCAGGCAGCTTTGTGTCTGCATAACCTGGTGCTCCCATAATCAGCAGCAGGGCGGGGGTCAGCATGTAGCTTTTGTATTTCATGGTAGAGTCAGCTTTTCACTTGCTACACATTCTACTACCCTTGAGGTTGAATGAAAAGCAAAAAAACACAATTGTTGGAGCTCTTATCCGGGAAAAAAGCATCCCCGCAATCTGTGGGACTGCGGGGATGCTGGAAAGTAACAGGGAATTTACTTCAGACGCGGCTTGCCTTTCTTGACCTGCAGTCCGGCGCGGAGACTGTCCTTCACGCTGCCTGTGTTGCGGAGACGGGCGGCGCGGGCCTCGATTTTGCGGCGTTCGTTGCTGCGGCCAATCGCGCTGATGATGGTGATGAGTATGACCAGTCCTACGCCAATGAGAATCCAGTGCAGTGTGGTCAGCTTGTCCAGCCCGAGCTTGGCCAGGAGTTCCTGAATCATGCCAGGTTTTTCTTTCTTCTTCTTGATGGTGGGAGCTGTCTTTACAGGTTCCTGAACCACTTTTTCGGGCTCTTCAGGTTCCACTTCTGTGGGCTCTTCATCCTGGAATTCCTCTACCTCGGGCTCCGGTTCTTCGTCTTCAATGATTTCGGGCTTCTTCTTGGGCTTTGCGACCGTCTTCGGCTTGTCTGTCTTGTTGGGCGTGTAGAGGCGCTTTTCCTCATCATCGAGAAGGGTCTGCACGGCGGATGAACCACCGGAGCTGCCCATAGCTGATTTTGTGGAGGTTACTTCACCTTCGCTGATGAGTCGGCGGTTTTCTTTCGGAACATCAGTGTAGAATGTGAGGCGCATGCACTTATTGGCGCCGGTGAGCTCCTGGAACATGTAGCCTTGCTTGAATTTCATGGCGCGGGAGCGACCCATGTAATACTTGGCTGCTTTTTCCGTCGGGAATTTTTTCCATTTGGCTTCCTCAAACTTGCCGATATCGGCGGCATCCTTATCGGCTTCCTCCAAGGTTACGGGTTTGCGATAGTCTACGACAATGCAGATGAGGTTGCCCTTCTTTGCGTCGAAATCGATGCTCAGCTTGCGGTTGGAATCAAGATTCCAGATGCGGCGCACGCTCAAATCGCTGAGAACGCGGTAGGCGTAGTTCTTGGTCAGATTCTCATCGGCTGAGGTGCGGGTCAACTCGGGAGAAAGATCGCTCAATTCGATACCCATTGCGGCTGAGGTCAGCAGTAGCAGGCCAGCAAGAGCGCGTTGGAAAAGTTTTTTCATACGCAGATTATGTTATCATGTTCATTTTGCTCTTACAAGCCTATACTTTGTTTGTGCTTATCAAAAAAGTCCTCGCTCGCGTACGCAGAGTGCGCGTACGGTGTGCAGCTTGTTTTTCTTTCTTTTTTTTGTAAAAAAATGACATTTTTGAAACTTTGGGGTTGACAAGTCGGGGAAAATGAGTAGAATCGCGCAGCCGGGCGTTACACCCCCGGAGAGGAACTTAAAAAGGAAAGAAAAAAGAGATGAAGACTATCGCTATCGTACTTGGCCTTACTGCTCTCACCGCTGCTGGGAACACGCTGCCTCCTACCCCGGAGAATACGCTGCCTCCCACCCCGGAGTTCTGCATGTAATTGCTGATTGAGGGTAGCACGGTGCATTCGCGCCGTGTTTGTGGGGTGTGGTGAATACCCCCACTAGGTTCGTTCTTCCGCTTATGGTAAAGCGGAGGATTTTTTTTGTCCGGGAAACGGCATACTGTCAATCTGTAAGCTGCATAAAGCTTGACAAATGCGCCTACGCGCGTATAGTTTCCCGCGAACTTATGAAAAATCAGATTGCAAGTGTACAAGCCGAAGCCCTGGCGCGCATAGCCGGTATAGCCGATATGAAGGCGCTGGAGGATGCCCGTGTGGGTATTCTGGGCAAGAAAGGTACCCTCACTCAGGTGCAGCAGGGCATGCGCGATGTGCCCAAGGAAGACAAGCCCGCCGTAGGTGCGCTCCTGAATGAAGCCCGCGCCACCATTACCACTGCGCTGGAAGACCGCAAGGCTGCCCTGCAGCAGGAGATTGATGCCGCTGCTGTGGCCGGGGTAGATTTCACCATGCCGGGTGCCACACTGCCTGCCGGTGGTCTGCACCCCATCTCCATTGTGCGCGATGAGGCGGTGCGCGTGCTGCGCCGCATGGGCTTTACCCTGGCTGATGGTCCGGAGATTGAGGATGAGTGGCATTGCTTCGATGCGCTCAACACCCCGGATGACCACCCCGCCCGCAACGAGAAGGATACGTTCTACTTCGACAGCGGCAAGCTGCTGCGCACGCAGACAAGTACCGTGCAGGCTCGTGTTATGGAAAAAGACTGCCCGCCCATCCGCATCATCTGCCCCGGTTCCGCTTTCCGTCGCGACGCCATCGATGCCACCCACCTTTCTGCCTTCAACCAGATTGAGGGGCTGTACGTGGCCAGGGAAGTGAGCGTAGGCGACCTGAAGGGTACGCTGGAATATTTCCTGAAGGCGCTGTTCGGCGAGGAGACCGCCGTGCGTTTCCGCCCGCACTTCTTCCCGTTCACGGAACCCAGCTTTGAGATTGACGTGCTGCTGCAGGCTGCGGGGCAGGCTCCGCGCTGGATTGAGATTGCCGGCTGCGGTATGGTGAACCCCGCCGTGTTCGAGAATATCGACAAGGCCACCGGCAAGAATCTGTATGCCGGTTGCACCGGCTTTGCCTTCGGTATCGGTCTGGAGCGTCTGGCCATGATTCGCTGGGGTATCCGCGATATCCGACTCCTTATCGAGAATGATGCCCGCTTCCTCGCCCAGTTCCAATAAAATCTAACCCCTTTCTATCATATCATGAATGTTTCACTGAATTGGCTTTCCAGCTACATTGACCTTGAGGGCCTCGGCACGCAGGAGATGGCCGATATGCTCACCTTCGCCGGTATTGAGGTGGAGGGTATCCAGGAGCGCGGCGTGACCACTGACCTCGTGGTGGTGGCCCAGGTCATGGAGAAGACTCCTGTGGAGGGCAGCGACCACCTGAATGTGTGCATGGTCGACGCCGGCGAGGGTTCCCTGCGCCAGATTGTCTGCGGTGCTCAGAACTACAAGGTGGGCGACAAGGTGCCCTGTGCGCTGCCTGGTGCTGTGCTGCCCGGCGGCTGGGAAATCAAGGACGGCAAGCTGCGCGGCGTGGAAAGCCGCGGTATGCTCTGCTCTGCCTCTGAACTTGGCCTGCCCGACAAGGAACACGGTCTGTGGATTCTGCCGCAGGATTATGTGGTGGGCACTCCGGTGCGTACCTTTGTGGAGACGGATACCATCTTCGAGCTGGAGATTACCCCGAACCGCCCGGACCTGCTGAGCCACTGGGGTATGGCACGCGAGCTGGCCGGCATCACCGGCCGCAGTCTTAAGACCGACCCCGCCGCTGCCCCCACGGCCGCTGCCGAGACCAAGGCTGCCGGTGATTTCATCACCCTTTCTGCCCCGGAGCTCTGCCCGCTCTACACCGCCACCCGCATTTCCGGCGTGAAGATTGGTCCCTCTCCCGAGTGGCTTGCCAACCGTCTGGTGTCTATCGGCCTGCGCCCCATCAACAATGTGGTGGACATTACCAACTACTGCCTCTTTGAGCTGGGGCACCCGCTGCATGCCTTCGATGCCAGCAAGATTACCGGTGGCCTGAACATCCGCCGCGCTGCCGAGGGTGAGCAGTTCACCAGCCTCATGGATGAGCAGTACACGCTCAAGAGCGATGATGTGGTGATTTCCGATGCCAGCGGTGCTGCCCTGGCTCTGGGTGGCGTGATGGGTGGTCTGGACTCCGGCGTGACGGAGGCTACCACTGATATCATCCTCGAATCCGCCTGGTTCCTGCGCAGCAGCATCCGCTTCACCAGCCGCCGTCTGGCGCTTGGTTCCGATTCCTCCTACCGCTTCGAGCGTGGCACCTCCCCCTGGAATGTGCTCCGCGCTGCAGCCCGCGCCACCCAGCTGATTCTGGAGTGCTGCGGCGGCACCGCTGAGCCGGTGATGGTGGGTGGTCAGGCTCCCTGCCTGGTTTCCGAGGAGCTGGCAACCAGCGCCACTGTGCTGGAGCAGGGCACCGAGGCTAAGATTTACTATGCCCTCGACCAGGTGAAGCTCGACTGGAAGGAGCTCGATGTGATGACCAACGGCACGCTGCCCCACATGGAGGGTGCCCGTATCCTCCGTAATCTGGGCCTCAAGGATGTGGATGTGAAGGGTACCTGGGATTGCCCGCCCTGGCGCCTGGACCTGAAGCGCAGCTGCGACCTGCTGGAGGAAATCGTGCGTGTGTACGGCATCGATAACATTCCCGCCACCAGCACTTCCATCTACGTACCCGAGAGTGCCAACGACCGTGCTCACGACTACCGCATGGCGCTTTCCCGCAAGCTGGCAGGTGCCGGTTTCTGGGAGGTGCAGACCTTCAAGCTCATCGCTGCCGAGAGTATTGACCCCACCATTGCCAGCGTGGAGAACGCGCTGCCCATCAAGCCGCTGATGGAGGGGGACATCATCCGCGTTTCTCTGCCGATTTCGGAAGACCACTCCACCCTGCGTCCCTCGCTGGCTCCCGGCCTCATCTCTGTGGCTGCCCGCAACATCAACCAGGGTATGGATGTGCTCCGCTTCTTCGAATGCGGCCGCGTGTTCCGCAACACCGGTGGCGGCAAGGGCAAGGATATCGAAAACGAGGTGCTGGGCATCTTCATGGCTGGCAAGCTGACGCCCTCCAGCTGGGCTTGCACCAAGCCTGGTGAGGTACACTTCGAGCACCTCCGCGCTGTGCTCGATACGCTTGTGCCCAAAGCAGCCATCGCCATCACCCCCGCCAAGCAGCAGCGTGAGAACGCCGCTGTGGGGGCTGATATCTCCATCAACAATCAGGCTTGCGGTTATGTGGCCCGCCTTTCCCTGGCCAAGTGCCGCGCCCTCGGCCTGCCCATGGAATGCTACTACGCTGAGCTCGACCTCCGCAAGCTGCAGCAGGTGGCTACCGCCCCCTTCAAGGCGGCAGACCTGCCCCAGTTCCCCGGCTCCAGCCGCGATGCTTCGCTCGATGTACCCGCCGCCACCCGTCATGCCGATATCATGAAGGTGGTGGAAGGTGCCAAGCAGAAGCTGTTGGTTTCCTGCGCGCTCAAGGATGTGTTCTGCGACCCGACCGGTGAGAAGCTTGCCGCTGACCGCAAGGCGATGACCTACACCTTCCTTTACCGCGACGCGAAGAAGACCCTTACCGCCGCCGAGGTGGACGCCGCTCACAAGACGGTGCTCGATGCCCTCGCTGCCAAGGTGAAGGAGCTTAAGTTCCGCTAAAGAATATCAGATGTTCTTTTCAGGAGGTCGGAGATGCATCATCTCCGGCCTCTTTTTAATGCCTGAATTCTGAAAAGTCGTCCGCGAAATGTGGTTGAAAATGGAAAAAGTCGTCCGCGAAATGTGGTCAAAAATGAAAAAAGTCGTCCTACTTTTGCAGATTGCTATTGATAATGAATGATAAGTGTGATATCTTGCTTCTGGGAAGAGAATGCCATGAATAGATACGCCGAACAACAGCTGCAGGAATGGAAAAAGAACCCGATGAGGAAGCCGCTTCTCATCATGGGGGCTCGCCAGGTCGGAAAGACCTGGCTCATGCAGGAATTCGGGCGTAAGCATTACAAGGAGGTGGCATTTGTCAGTTTTGATAGCAACGAGAATATGCGTCTGGCTTTTTCTGGTGGTTACGATGTGCAGCGCCTGCTGCTGCTGATTCAGGCCGAGACTGGTTGCCTGCTGACTCCTGGGGAAACACTGATTATTTTTGATGAGATTCAGGAATGCCCGCAGGCGCTGACTTCGTTGAAATACTTCTGCGAGAACGCGAGGGATCACCATATTGTGGCAGCAGGTTCCCTACTGGGGCTGCAGGTGCATGAGGGTACCGGATTCCCGGTAGGCAAGGTGGACATGATGAATCTCTACCCGATGACCTTCTGCGAATTTCTGGAGGCTATGGGGCAGGGAAATCTGGTGAAGCTCCTGGAATCCCGGGACTGGGAGCTGGTGAAGGTATTTGCTTCCCGTTTTTCGGATTTGCTGAAGCAGTACTACTTTGTGGGTGGTATGCCGGAAGCCGTAGCTGCCTTTGTGCAGACAAGGAACTTTGCAGAGGTGCGCCGGGTGCATCAGACACTGCTGGATGGCTATCGGCGTGATTTTACGAAGCATGCTCCCGCCGAGGTTGCGCCGCGTATTTCGATGGTGTGGAACTCCATACCCGGGCAGCTTTCCCGAGAGAATAAAAAGTTTATCTGTAAGGAAGTGGCTCCCGGTCTGCGGATGCGCGATGTTGAATACGCTCTGCAATGGCTCGTGGATGCCGGTCTGGTACATACTGTATCCCGTGTGAGTAAACCGGCATTCCCTCCTGCTGCGTATCGGGACAGGATGTTCAAACTCTTCTTTGTGGATGTGGGGCTGCTGGGGGCTATGGCCGATCTGCAGGCTAAGACGATTGTAGAGGGAAACGCTATTTTTACCGAGTTCAAGGGTGCTCTGGCGGAGCAGTATGTGCAGCAGCAGCTGCGTGCCGTGAATACCCGTGAGCTGTTCTACTGGTCTTCGCATCAATCTGATTGCGAAATTGATTTTGCCTTCGGCTGTGGGGTCGCTTTTGTCCCCGTTGAGGTGAAGGCGGAGATAAATCTGCAGTCCAAGAGTCTGATGACCTTCTGCCGGAAGCAGCAGGTTCCGCTGGCTCTGCGTGTGTCGATGCGCTCCTTCCAAATCAGCAATCCACCCGCCGGTAAGGATGGTGGAACATTCACGCTGGTGGATTTACCGCTCTATGGTATTGAACAGGCTTATAACGTGTGCGAGGAGATACAGGGATGAGGAAGATGGGATGCTTTGCAGCGCTGCTGGTACTGCTGTTGATTGGGATTTTCCTCTGGCCGGAATCGGAGCCGCCGCTTCGCACAGATGTGGAACCGCTGCAGCGCCGCCTGGTGCTGGATAGCGGCATCAGCCGCGCGCAGTGGCGTGCCCGACAGAAGTTTGACGACTGCTGGACGATTCCTACCCAGGATAATTATCTGGTGATTACCGGGGTGATTGAGGTGCCTGCTGCGGCGGATTGGTTTGCAGCGGCAGAGGATGCCCGCCCTGTTCAGGTGAGCGTGGAGGGGGAGTCTCTGGATGCGCTGGAAAGCGCTGCCCTGTTGGCGCAACTGAATGCCCGGATGCAGGGACGGCGCAATGAGGGGGTGCCGACGTGCTGCCTGAAGCGTTTTGCCTGGTGCCAGCAGAGGAATCTGGTTTATATTGAGCTGGAATGCCATTAAAATAAGCATTCCTTGTTTTTTACCTTTTCATTTAGGGCGTGTTGTGCTAATCTCCACGCGCATGCACGGTATATTATATAAGAAAGTGCTGGCAGTGATGCTGGCGTTCATGGCGCTGTTTCTGACGTCCTGTGGCGAGAAACAGGAGGAACGCAGCAAGCTGATTATGGTGACGAATGCCACATTCCCCCCCTATGAATTCTACCAGGGGGAGCGTATTGTGGGCATTGATGCCGACATGGTGCGCGAGATTGCCCGCCGCAATAATTATGAGCTGGTGATTGAGGACATGGCCTTCGATTCCGTGATTGCTGCTGTGCAGACGGGTAAGGGCGATGTGGCCGCCTCCGGTATCACGGTGACGGAGGACCGCAAGAAGCAGATTGATTTCACGACCAGCTATGTGAAGGCTGACCAGGTGATTATCGTGCGCGAGGACTCCGATGTCACCGGACCGGAGAACATGAAGGGCAAGCGCATCGGTGTGCAGCACGGCACTACAGGCGATATGTATGTGGCCGCCAACATTCAGGAACCTGAGCGTTTCCAGGATGGTGCGCTGGCGGTGGCTTCGCTGGTGACGGGCAAGATTGATGCTGTTGTGCTTGACAGCGCTCCCGCTGAGGAACACGTGGCCCGTAATGCCGGTATCAGGATTCTGCCTGTGGCGCTTGTTTCGGAGGAATATGCACTTGCCATCAGCAAGAGCCGCCCGGAGCTGCTTGCCATGTTCAACAAGACCATGGCTGAAATGAAGGCCGATGGCACCATGGATGAAATCTGGGCCCGTTATCTGGATAAGGATGGCAAGCCGCTGGCGGTGCCTGCTGTGGATACGGAGGAGAAGGGGCTCTGGGGCCGCATGGTTGCCTCCTTTGAGGTAAATTTCGTGAAGGATAACCGATGGAGCTACCTGGTGAATGGTTTCCTGATTACGATTGAGATTTCCTTCTGCGCGGTGCTCATGGGCCTGTGCATTGGTTTCCTGGTGGCTGTGGTGCGCAGTGCCCACGACCAGACAGGCCGCTACAAGGTACTCAATTTCCTGTGCCACATTTACCTGACGGTGGTGCGCGGCACGCCGGTGGTGGTGCAGCTGCTCATTATATACTTCGTGATTTTCGGTTCGGTGGATGTGAGCAAGGTGCTGGTGGCCATCGTGGCTTTCGGTGTGAATAGCGGCGCCTACGTGGCTGAGATTATCCGCTCCGGTATTATGGCGGTGGATGGCGGACAGATGGAGGCAGGGCGCAGCCTGGGGCTGAGCTATGGCACCACCATGCGTTCGGTGATTCTGCCGCAGGCCTTCAAGAATGTGCTGCCGGCGCTGGGCAATGAATTTATTGTGCTGCTGAAGGAAACTTCCGTGTGTGGTTACATTGCCCTGCAGGATCTGACCAAGGGTGGCGATATTATCCGCAGTCAGACCTACGATGCATTCCTGCCCCTCATTGTAGTGGCGCTTATCTACCTGGTGGTAGTGGTCTGCCTGAGCCAGTTGCTGAAAAAACTTGAAAACTCTCTGAAGAAGAATGAACGCTGAGAATATTTTAGAGGTGCGTAACCTGGTTAAGGAATTCGGCGACCACCGCGTGATTGATGGTGTGTCTGTCGGCGTGACTAAGGGTGAGGTGGTGTTCCTGCTGGGACCTTCCGGTGCAGGTAAGAGCACGGTGATGCGCTGCATGAATTTCCTGGAGACTCCCACCGGGGGTGAGGTGCTGTTCCACGGCGAGCCGGTGAACCGCAGCGAGAGCGGACTCAACCACTATCGCGCCAAGGTGGGCATGGTGTTCCAGCATTTCAACCTTTTTGCCAATCTTACGATTCTGGACAACATCACCCTGGCTCCGATGAAATGCGGCCTCATGAGCCGAACCGAGGCTGAGACCCAGGCGCTGCACCTGCTGCACCGCATTGGTCTGCGGGATAAGGCCAGGGCTTATCCTTCCCAGCTTTCCGGCGGGCAGAAACAGCGCGTAGCCATTGTGCGCGCCCTCGCGATGAATCCCGAGGTGCTCCTCTTCGATGAGCCGACTTCTGCGCTCGACCCCGAAATGGTGGGTGAGGTGGAAAACCTCATGCGCGAGCTCGCCAGGGACGGTATGACCATGCTCGTGGTTTCTCACGATACTGATTTTGCCATGGAACTGGCAGACCGCATCGTCTTCCTGGCCGATGGTAAGGTGGTGGTGGATGCCCCGCCCAGCGTTATCGCTGCCAGCGATAACTCCCGTATACGCGACTTCTTCTCCCTGCGATAAAGAAGTTGAGCGTCATGAAGCTATAACGGAAAGCGGCACTCGGGTGAGTGCCGCTTTCCTGCGTAATAAGGAGGAGGTAAGGAGGAGGCGGGGAGTTGCGCAAAAGTGCTAATCTTCCTGCCGGATGCGTTTGTTCGGACCATCGCCTACGGAGACGGTCTCTACTGTGACCTGGTGCACACCGCGGCGGTGGAAGCCCAGGGCGCGTGCTGTAGCGGGGCTGAGGTCAATAATGCGCTTGCGGTGGAATGGTCCGCGGTCGTTCACGCGCACCACGCAGCTTTTGCCGGTGGATATGCTGGTGACGCGCACCATGCTGGGCAGGGGGAGCGTGCGGTGTGCCACATACATGCCGCCATAGGGCAGTTTCTCGCCCATGGCACCAATGGTATCTGCTCCTTCGTAAATGGAAGCCTCGCCGGTTTCGTGGTATTGCAGAGCCTCGGCAATGGTCAAGGGCTTGTAGCGCTTGCCATTCACGGTGTAGGCCGCCCGCTTGACCTTAGGCTCAGGGCGGGTATCAACCACCGGTGCCGGTGCGGGCTTTTTGCGCCAGTTACAGCCCGTGCCGGGCAGCAGTACAGAAGCTGCCAATAGAACAAGCAGGTATCGCGTGGTATTCCTCACGCCGTTCATTCTACCATTTTTGTTTGGAAATAGCAAGAACTCTGCCGAAATTGCTTGACTTTATGCAGGGTGGGGAGCAGACTCATGCTATATGAGCGCGCGTGTATGTTCATTAATGCTTGGAGTGCTGCTTCTGGGCTTGTCTCCGCAGAAGCCGCTGTATGCCGCAGGTGCAGAAGATTGCAAGTTGGCTCTGGCACCTCTGAAGACCGGTAAGTTGCCGGCTGGTGTGTCGGCAGCATTGGAGAAAGGTGATTACACTGCGGTGCAGGCTGCCCTGGTGGAGGCAATGAAGAAGGCCGGCAGGATATCGTACGAGGATGATGCAACCCTGTGTCTGGCCATGATGCATGAGCTGGTACGTGTAACCGGGGCAGATGTGTTAACGGCATTTGCTGCCGAAGATAAGGAGAAGGGCAAATTCCTGAAGCAATTTGTGACGGATGCAGAGTGGCTGGAACTGTACTTGAGCTGTGGTCTTGTGCCGTCCAAGAAAGCAACTGGCGTGGATGTGCTCTACCGCATCTGGAAGGAGGAAGCGGGCGAGGTGAGGAATAAAGCGCTGGCGGTGGCGCTGGCTTCCTGCTGGGGTGGTGGCGAAACGTGGGCGAATCCCCCCCTTGCCGATCTGCTTCCCAACAAGTATAACCCGGTGCGGCGCTATAAGTTCTTCCAGAAACAGGACAGTAAGGGACTGTTGCATCCCAATTACCGGAATCTGAAACCCTGGGAGCTGCGTTTCGTGGTGGCGAATCCGGGCCAGGACTGGGATGACGCCTCGTATGAGTTTGCGGCTCGCGCTATCAATCTGCCCTGGGATAAATATGGTATTGCCTGCTGGGCGGCTACTTACACGGGCACATCCAGGTTTGGTGATAGTGTTCAGGGCGGTGCCTATAACCTGCCTTATGCTAATGAAAGCTGGGCTGAGGCCACGCTGCGCAACGGCGGCGTATGCGGCGCAATGTCGCATCTGGGCGCGGTTGCTGCCATGGCACACGGCATCCCCGCATACACCTGTGGACAGCCCGGCCATTGTGCGTACGCGGTGCGCACGGAGCGTGGGAAGTGGATAGGTGGTTTCGGTGGGCCGGACGGCTACATGCATAATATGATTTTCGGACATCAGGCGCCTACTTCCTGTAATTTGATGGAGGCAGTGTTCGGGGATGATAAGAAGGTGGCCCGAGCGTATCGCAAGAGTTTCTGTGCCCGCGCTCTGGAGGCCGTGGGGGATGCAGCCGGGGCTCAGAAGGCGTGGAAGTCTGCCTTGAAGGATTCTCCCCTGCATCCGTTCTTTCGCGCTGCATTACATGCGCTCATGAAGAAGGAAGGCATTACTCCGAAGGAATGCTATCAATATATACTGTGTGAATTGATACCGCATTATGCCGGGCACGGTGTGGCCGCCATGGAAGCCCGCGCTGATCTGGCAGAGGAATTCGCCGGAATGGATGATTTGGAGCGCCTGGATATTTTCCAGCGGGAGCACCAGGCGCTTGCGTCAACTCCCTCCAGCTGGGCAGTGAAGCTTGACGGGCTTGTGGAAAAACAGGCAGCCACGCTGCAGTCGGACAGCAGCCGCCAGAAGCTGCTCGAGGTAATGTTTACTGCACACATGATGCAAGGGGATGGTACTACCTTCGGCCAGTTGCTGGAGTGGGCGGTGAAGACCTACGTGGCAACTGAGGAGGGCAGCCGTATGTTCAACAAGGCTTTTGCCAATGCGGCAGACTCTGCAGGTGCGGGGCAGGGTGGTGATGATGCTGAACGTCAGAAGAAGATGGCTGCAGCCTACAGCAAGGCGATCGTAGCGGCGGAGCAGGCTCGCTCGGCTCCCGCTTTCCTGGCTCTTACCAAGGGAGCCCTGGCTTTGGATAAGCCGGATTTCAAGGCAGACCCGCTGCAGAAGGTTGCTGAGATGTCAGGAGCTCCTGCCAAAGCTGCCCTGTTCCGTATTTCCACCACCAGTAACTGGGATTCTCCCGTGCTGCACTTGGCTGTTACTACCCCGGAAGGTGGTAAGTGCCATACATCGAAGGAGAAAATGCCCTCCTTCATTGTAGAGTTGGAGAATCCAGGTTTCACCACGGGTTGCATTATCCGTAAGACCAATGGCAATGAAGGTCGCATGAAGAAGGCGGTGGTTTCCACGAGTGAGGATGGCGCTACCTGGTTCAAACGTGCGGAGGTAGAGAATATGCCTAAGGAATGGGCTGTGACCTTCCCCGAGGGGATCCGTGCCAAATGGGTGAAGGTGGAGTTTGATAATCCTGAGCCCGAGGTCGCCCATATTTCCCATGTTGTTGTTTACACTCGCTAACCCTTTCTGATTTAACGATATGAAGAAGTTTCTCTTGGTTCTCATCCTCCTGGGCGTGGTTGCCACTGGTATTTATTATTACAATCCCGGTTTGCTGGGGTTGGATGCCCCTGCAGGCAAAACGCTGAAGAAGAATGCTCAGGCCGGGCAGGAGGCGCTGACGACCGATACCTCCGGGATTTCGGATGATGAAGACCGGATTGTCGATTCTCAGCCCAGCCCGTTGGGATTCATGGAGAATATGGATGCCCGCGCCAAGGCTAAGGCGGAGGGGCTTCCCTCGCTCATTCTCTGGTATGGCTCAGACTGGATGCCTGGAGCAGCCAGTCTGGTGAACGAATGGAACAAGCTTGAAAAGAAGAATCTACCCGTAGTCATGGGGCAGATTGACGAGCGCGTGGGCTCGGTACCGGAGTTGAATGCCCGCGAAAAGCTGCTGCCCACGGGTGCATTCATGGATTTACCGGTTGCAGTGCTGATGGCGCCGGATGAAACGCTGTTGGGTATTTATTCAGGTAAGACGGTGAGGAATGCTGCCGCTATGGAACTGGCTTTGAAGCGTACTCTGGCGCACATGCCGGAGTATATGAAACTGGTTGAAAAAGCGTGTTCCGCCGAGGGGCTGGAAGGAGCACGTGCTGCGGCAGATGCCCTGGCGATGCAGCCATATGAGGTTGCCACCCGCAACCACCGGTTGAAAGATATTCTGAATAAGAAGGACCCGGAACACAAAACGCTTTGCCGCTATCTCTACTGCATGGACCACATGGGAATGTATGATGAGATTAATGCCGTGCTTGCCGGTGGTAAGGGGGCGGATGCCAAGTTCAAAGGCGCGGAGCGTCGGTTTGACGAGGCAGAACTCTTTGTCAGGAATGTGCTTAATGCCCGCAAACTCAACACGGAGCTGGAGCAACGCTGGCTCTCAGGTCTTGCCTACGTCTACCGAGAGCAATACAATGCCACCAAGGCGCCTGCCCTGCGCCAGAAAGTGGTGGATACTTACCGCAAGGTGGTTGCTGTTGACGACATGAGCGAATACGGCAAGGGAGCTCAGCGCTGGGCCAATTACTGGGATGAGAAGTTCCCTTATGTGTTTGAGGAACCCTACTATGATAGCGGTGAAATGACCGTCGGCTTCGAGAAGGAATGGCGTGTGAACGTGAGTGAGAGTATGAAGGGGCCTGGCCTGTACTCCTTCTCATTGGTGCCCAGTGCCAGCAAGAATGGACGCATGACTTCCCGCGGATTCAAGCTGTTTGCTAATGGTAAGCATGTGTGCGATGCTGAAGAACCTGCCGATAAGGATACGAAGTCGGTGACCTTCAATGTGCCGCGTGCACTCAAGGGGCGCGTAGAGGTACGCTTCCATGTGCAGTGCCATGATGGTTGGTTCGGCTGTGCTGGTGAGATGAAGATGCAGAAGAAGTAAGAGCCCTGGTACAGCGCCTGATAAAAGGGGATTTGACGTCGGAGCATAGCACTTCAGCTATGTTTATGATTAAGGGCGACTGAGGTCCCTTGCTTTGATAAAGTAGGCGGTCTGCCCGTGCACATTCCCATCGGGACACGCCGCATTGGATATTCTGTTCCATAAAACAGGCCGCGCTGTGATGCAGCGCGGCCTGGAAAATTGCCAGAGTTTATTGAAATGCCCGTTATGCTTTCAGTTCGTTGCCCAGCTCGATGATGGAGTATTCACCCGGGCGCAGGCGATAGACAATCTGCAGCACATTGCGGCGCGCGTTGCGGTACAGCACAAAGGGCTTGCCGGAGATTTCCAGCTCCATGATGGCGTCTTCCTTGTACATGGTGCGCAGGTCGTACCCTTCGCGGGAGATGCGTACCGGCTTCGGGTCCTCCGGACCATCGGTATCGTCGTAATCCAGCACGTCTTCCTCGTACACCTTCTCGTCCAGCTTGCGGATGCTCTGTGAGCGGTGCGGGCGGTAGTGCTTCATGAGGCGGGTCTTGTGCTTGCGCATGCGGCGCATGATCTTGGTGATTGTTTCGTCGATAGCGGCGTACAAGTCATCGCAAGAGGTAGATGCCTGAATGGTGATATGGTCAGCGCAGAAGAGCACGATTTCGGCCATCTGACGGTCTTTCTGCACATCCACCACTACGCGTGCTTCCACAATCTTCGGGTAATCGATATGGATGGCTTCAATTTTCTTCGTAGCGAAATCACGGATGGCATCAGTCACATCAATATGACGGCCCGTAACAGTAATATTAGTATCACTCGGCATGGTTGTTACCTCTTTCTATTGGTTTGGTTTGGTTTTCTGTGCAGGCAGGCTGCATGACACCACCTTTCTGCAATACTCATCATAACCTGCTTTGTGATTTTTGCAAGATAATTCTGCTTTGCAGAGTAAAAATTCTGCATAACGGCGCGGTTTGCGCCGTGTTTATCCCTGGATCTGGCCCAGGTCGGTATCATCGGGAATTTCTACCAGCTTAATGCGTCCGCTGGTGCCGTGCACAACTTCTACTGCAGCTTTTGGGATGCCCAGCGCCTTGGCCAGGAAGTGTACAATCTCCTTGTTTGCCTTGCCTTCCACGGGTGGGGCGGCTATTTTGACTTTGAGCACGCGTCCTACCTGGGGGTAATCGTCTTCCCAGCCCAGAATTTCGTTCTTTCTGGCACCGGGGGTTACTTTGAGGGCAAGTTTCATGAGCTTAGTCGTTCAGGAGTGATGCCAGGGCTGGCAGACGGGTGATTTCCTTGCCGCAGGCGGCTGCCTGAGCGGCGGTAGGCAGGTCTCGCCGGGTGTGTATGCCCTCGGTCAACAGGAAAGGCAGCAGCAGCACCCTGCGGGCGCGTATGGTTGTGAGAACTTCACTTGCCTGCGGGTGCTGGCTTGTGTATCCCAGGGCAATTTCTGTATAGGGCAGCAGTTCGCGCAGCCTCCGGCAGAAGAGCGCCGGTTCCGGCGGCGGTTCCGGCAGGGTGGAATCATGCGCTACTACCAGCACGGCGGTATCTGTCCCCAGTTGCGGGCGCAGATTGCGCGCTGCGGCTTCTGCCAGCCATGGCGAGGCTCCCAGCACAGGCTGGAAAAAGAGCTGGGGTTTCACCGGAGCTGCTGCGTAGGCCTGGTGTAGTTTTTCTGCCAGTTTGCGCCCGCTGCTGGTGCCGCTTTGCATGAACATGGGGTATACCAGTATCGGGGCGTTGGTCGGTGGCAGAGCGGAGGTGTCTAAATTATTCAGGTGGGCTCGGTAAACGCGGTGCCGGGGCATGCGGATGCCGGGTGGATTAAGCTGCATGCCGTTTTCGTTGTAGCTGATGATGAGGTAGTTGCGTTTCCATTTGTGGTGGTAGCAGTACACCAGTGTAATGGCTCCGATGACAGCCAGCTGAGCCAGAGCAAAATGGAAATAGATAAGCCCCCTGAGGTGGGATTCCACTTCAGGGGGCAGGGTGGGGGAATCGAGACGCGCACCGCAATCCACGGAGCCCCACACAGCAGCTGCAAACACAGCAGCGCAGAGCAGAAGCAGGGCGTGGAAGAGCGCGCGGTTCATGTGGGGTTAAACACCTGCTGCATCCTCGGCTTCCTGGAGCTCCTTGCGCAGGTCGCCGCGCTTGTCGAAGTAGAGCACCACGGGGGAGGCGATGTAGATGGAGGAGTAGGTGCCGATGAAGATACCCAGAAGCATGGTGATGGAGAAGTCCCACATGGAGGGACCACCCAGAGCCAGCAGGGCTATCAGTGCAGCAATGGTGGAACCGGAGGTGAGCAGCGTACGGGAAAGCGTGGAGTTGATGGCATCGTTCATGATGTCCACCAGCTTTTCACCGGGTTCTGCCAGGCGCAGGTGCTCACGGATACGGTCGTAGATAACGATGGTGTCGTTAATGGAGTAGCCGGCCACGGTCAGGAAGGCGCCGATGTGGATGATGCTCAATTCCGTACCCATGACAATCACCAGGATGATGATGGCCAGCACGTCGTGCAGGGTGGAGAAGAAGGCACCCATGGCGAAGGACCATTCGAATCGGATGGACAGGTAGAGGGTGATGCCGAGCATGCCCGCTGCCAGAGCGATGAGGGCTGTCTTGAAGAAGGCAGAACCCAGGGCGGCGCTCACTTCCTCGATGGAGGGAGCCTGCAGTTCCTTGACTCCAGCCACATTTGCACGCAGTTCATTGTCAATGCGCTGGGCTTCTTCCTTGCTGGCGCAGCGAATCTTGATGCTCGTATCGGTGGCAGAGGTGAACTGCTGCGTGGTTGCCTTCTTGGAAAGCTGCATCTTCTCCACGTAGTCTTCCAGCTGCTTGTATTCCAGCTTGGAATCGGAGGGGACTACATAGGTGGAGGTGGCACCGCCCATGAAATCAACGCCCAGGGCGCTTTCACCACGCACGAAGACGGAGTAGGCCAGACCGGCAATCAGCACCAGGGAGGAGCAGATCATGGCGACCTTGCGGTACTTCATGAAATTGAATACCTTGCCCTGGAACGGGGCGCGTGCAAAGGTGAATTCCTTGAGCAGTCCCAGGTGCTCTGCCCAGAAGAAGAGTACGCGTGTAACCACAACGGCGCCAATGAGTGAGGTGATGATGCCCACGCTCGTGGTCACGGCAAAGCCCTTGATGGAGCCGCTGGCAATCCAGAACAGAATCACAGCGGTGATAAGGGAGGTGATGTTGGAGTCCCAGATGGCGGAGAAGGCCTTTTCGTATGCCTGGCGCAGGCATACCAGGAAGGGACGCCCGGAGGCTCGTTCTTCACGCATGCGTTCGTAGATGAGCACGTTGGCGTCCACTGCCACACCCATGGTCAGCACGATACCGGCGATACCCGGCAAGGTGAGCACAAAGCCGAAGAGGCTCATGAGCCCCAGCAGGGCAATGGCGTTGAAAGCCAGACCCACCATGGCGACCATGCCGGCGGAGCGGTAGTACCAGTAGCAGAAGAGGAATACGCCCAGCATGCCGACCAGACCGGCAATGCCGCTCTGCTCCAGAGCGCTCTGACCCAGCTGGGCAGATACATCTTTGCGGCCTTCAACCTTCAGGTCGCTGGAGAGCGGGTTGGCCAGTGCCTTGGAAATGTCTTCGGGTTCACCCTTGCCATTCAGGCCGCTGATGTTGAACTCCTTGTGCAGTACAGCCTGCACCACGGGAGCGCACTTGATCTGGTTGTTGAGCACAACGGCCAGGCGGTCACGGCCAATCTGCATGGCGCCGGTGAGACGGCCCATGCGGTCAGCACCTGTGCGGTTGAGCACCACATCCACATACCCCTTGCGCACATAGTCCGGGTGGGCCTGTGCCACTTCCTTACCGGTGATGTACATGTCCTTCTGCATGGCTGCATAGGGCTTCTGCAGCACCATGTATTCGACCACGGGGCGTCCGTGCTTGTCCAGTTCGGGCAGCCCGGTTTCTTCGTTGATGTGGGGGTAGGGGAGAATCATGTAGTCATTCAGACCGAACTTGGTCGGAATGCGGGGCAGGGCGGGCTTGCGGGCCTTGGTGTTGCCGGCTGCCACTTCTGCATCATAGGCGGCAAGCTTCTGTTCGTAGGCGGCAATCAGCTCGTAGGTGTCGGGGTCACCGATGACGCGCTCGCTCTCCGGGTAAACAGAAAGCAATTCCAGCTTGGCCATCTTGGTGAGCATCTTGACCATGGCGTCCAGCTTCTCGCTGTTCTTGGCGGGGTCGCTGTCCTGCTGCGGGATCTGGATGAGAATCTTATTGCCGGAGTGCAGAATCTGCACTTCGCTGGTACCGGTGGCATTGAGGCGCTCGTTGAGGATGTCGCATGCCTGCTGCATGTCTTCCTGCGAGGGTGGGGTCATTTCGCCGTGGTCATTGAGCTTCGGCTGAACTTCCAGGGTAAGCTCCACGCCGCCACGGATGTCGATACCGTAGTGCATGCCGTTGAGGAACAGTGAAAGCAGCGAGAAGGAGCACAGGCCAATGATGAAGAAGGTGCCTGCGTTGCGCTTTACTTTATCTTCCTCGGCTGCCAGGTACCAGAAAAACAGTACGATGAGCAGAATGCCTACGATGAAGTAGAATGCCGGTGTGTGAATGATGCTCTGTAAGAATTGGAACATGATACGTATAGGTGAACCGCACCATTCTGCCAGTTTTTGGCGCTGCGTCAAGTCTGCATGGCGTCATTTTCGCGCGCGTGGGGTTATTTGTGGGCTTGTGTGTTCCATATGGAACGCGCTGCCGGGTGTTGTTCTTTTCTTGGCATGGGGTGCTGGTGGGTGTACAACTGGCGTCATGGGATTTACAGCAGCAACCGCTATGACATTGTTGAGCACCGCCGCTACCGTGGCGGGCAAAGCCGTGGAGGCGCAGGCAGAGCGCAAACAGGCTTCCGAAATGGAGAAAGCCGCCGCCGAACGCCGCCGCATCGCAGAGAATCAGGCCGGCGTCGTTACCCGCAACGCCATGGAAAACCAGCGTCGTGAGCAGCGCAATGCGCAGATGCAGGTGGCTTCGGCCCGTGTGGATGCGGCGGCTTCCAATCTGGCTTCGGCGGGCACTGCATCGGTGCGCGAAACCGACCTCGCCACCCGCCTGGAGGACGATATCAACAACCGCACCAACGCCGCTCTGCACGAGGCCAATACCCTCCGCACCCAGGGTGAATATGATGCACGCGACCTGGAAATGCAGTCCAGCCAGGCGCGCCTGCGGAGCAAGGGTGCCTGGCTGGGGGCAGCCGGTGGGTTATTCCGTGGCCTCAGCTCTATAGAGTAGATTTTCATGCTGCAGGGTCCTCTCACATGTGCGCAGCACATGTTTTCATTTTTCATCTTTCATCTTTCATTTGAGCGCGCAGCGCGAGTTTTCATGCTCAAAAGCGTGTATGAAATGAAAACGCCCACATTCGCGGACGAGTGAAAAATGAAGAATGAAAACGCGCATTGCAGCGCGTAAGAGGCGCTATCTCACATGTGCGCAGTACATGTTTTCATTTTTCATCTTTCATATGAGCGCGCAGCGCGAGTTTTTCATGCTGAAAAGCGTGCATGAAATGAAAACGCCCGCATTCGCGGACGAGTGAAAAACGAAGAATGAAAACGCGCTTTGCAGCGCGTAAGAGGCGCTATCTCACATGTGCGCAGCACATGTTTTCATTTTTCATCTTTCATTTTTCATCTTTCATTTGAGCGTGCAGCGCGAGTTTTCATGCTGAAAAGCGTGTAAGAAATGAAAACGCCCGCATTCGCGGACGAGTGAAAAACGAAGAATGAAAACGCGCCTTGCAGCGCGTAAGAGGCACATTCCGTGGTCTCAGCTCGGTGGATTGGAGCTCCGGCGGCTCAGGCAGTTCAGGTAGTAATGCAGGGCGAGCTTGAGGACCGATGTGCGGTCCAGCTGGCGCTGTCGGGCAAAGTGTTCGAGCCGTTTGAAGAGGTCGGTTCTGCAGCGGAAGGTAATCATGTGAAGAGCGGGCATGCTGGTAGTATGCCCGCTCGTTCCTGTTCATTCAAGTAAAGTTATGCGCTGTACTCCTAACGTCTATTCCGGCCGTACCGAAATCCAGGTACGGGTGGCGGTAGGGGCGAGTACGCCTGCCAGGAATCGCTTCATGCTCTCCGGGGTGACGGCACGCAGCATATCGGGTACGCGGTCATCGTAATCCGCGCCGAGGCCGAGCAGGGTGTTCACCGCCATGCCGCTGCAGCGCTTGCCGCAGCTCTGCAGGGCCAGCACTCGGGCCGTGAGGGCGGTGGAGCGGGCGCGCTCGAGGGCATCGGCGGGCATGCCTTCCTGCGCCAGCCGGTTGAGGGTTGCTTCCAGAACGGAGCGGGCTTCGCTCAGTTGTTCCGGCGCGGTGCCCAGGTAGAAGTACAGGCAGCCGGCATCCACCCCCAGCAGGGAGGCCGCTGCGGCATAGTAGGCAAGCCCGCGTTTTTCACGGATTTCATCGAAAAGCGGACCTGCCATGTCGCGGCACCATTCCTCGAAGAGTAACTGGGCAGGTGCGGTGTCGGAAAGTGCGGTGGAGGCGGGCACGGCCAGCGCCAGCACAGCCTGTTCCTTGTCCAGTATTTCTACGGCATCTGCGGGCATCTGGGCAGGGGTGGCGGTGCGTTCTGCGGGGGCTCCGGCGGGCATGTTGCCAAAGAAGCCGGCGGCTGCTGCCACTACAGCGGCGGGGTCAATATCCCCCGCAACGGCCAGCACGGCATTCTGAGCGCACACCAGGCGGGCGTGCTGGGCCAGCAGGGCTTCGCGGGTGAGACTCTGTACGCTCTCCACGGTGCCGTCGCGGTGGTTGCCGTAGGAAACATTGCCGAAGCAAAGGCGGCGCAGGCGGCGGAACGCCAGGGCAGCGGGGTCTTCCTCTGCGTCCAGAATATCGGCCACCATGGCGTTTTTTTCTGTTTCCACCACCTCGGCGGGCAGGGTGGGGTGCAGCGCGGCATCTGCCAGCAGTTCCAGCAGAATGGGCGCATCCTCTGCCAGACCGCGGATGGAAAGGTTGAAGGTGTTGTTTCCTGCCGCGCTGGAGATAGCGCCCCCCAGGTTCTCCACCTCGTTTGCCAGCTGCGCGGCGGAGCGGGTGGTGGTTCCTTTGAGCAGGCATTCTGCCAGCAGGGAGTTGATGCCCGCATTGGCGGCGCTTTCGGTCTGGCTGCCGGCGCCGAAGACGATTTCGGCATAGACCATGGGCACGCGTTTATCTACCCGGGTGACGACTCGCAGACCGTTGGGCAGGGTATGGGTTTCCGGGGCGTTGTTATCGGCGTTGGCGCCGGTGGCTGTTTCACCGGCGTTGCTGCCGGTGGGGTCTACGCTTACTTCCACCAGACGGTCGGGGGTGAAGTATGTTGCGGCCACGCGGGCAAGGTCCTCGTTGGTGACGTGGGAGAGCGCGGCATCCCATTCCTCCATGCTCTGCGGGTTGCGGCTCAGGTGCCACGAGATGCCGAGCACATTCGCCACGCCCTGCACGGTGGAAAGTCCGCGCAGTCGCCCGGTGAGCATCATACGCCGTGAGCGGCGGCGCGCTTCATCGAAATCTGCCTGCGGAAGCGTGGTCATGAACTCCAGCACCGCGTCGCGCAGGGCATCTCGTTTGTCGCGGTCTACATCAAACTCCATTACCAGTGCCCCTTCGCCAGTACGCTCGGGAATGGGCATGAGCGATACATCGTGCGCCAGAGCGAGTTCATCGTGGAAGCGCTTGTAGAGCCAGGCGGAGCGACCGTCGCCCAGTATTGACCCCAGCAGCGAAATGGCGGCCGCATCCGCGTGGTTTGAGCAGGGAATACGCCAGGCCAGCATGAGGGTGCTGGTGGGCTGGGCAAATTCGCAGCGGTGGGTGCGCGGGCCCCACTGGCGGGGTTCTGCCACCGGCACTACAGGCCTGGCCGGGGTGGCAGGCGCAGTGCCGAATTCCTCATTCACGGCGGCAAAAAGTTCACAGGTGTCCACATCGCCCGCCACGCAGAGGAACATGTTGCCCGGCACGTAGCGCTCGCGGTGGTAATTCACCATATCCTCGTAGCTCAGGGCATCAAATGCCTCTTTCGTGCCAATGACCGGCAGACGCCGCGGCGAAACTTTATAGAGCGTGCGGATGAGGGCGTGGTAGGAGGTGTCCTGCGGGTCATCGTTGTACATGCTCATCTCGCGGCGGATGACATCGCGCTCGCGTTCCCACTCCTCGCGAGGAAAGGCAGGGTGCAGTGTGAGCTGAGCCAGCAGGTGCAGGAATTCGCGCCAGTGCGCCGCCGGGCCGTCAATGTAGAACACGGTGCGGTCGGTGCTGGTGTAGGCATTCCACATGCCGCCGAGCTCCGGCACGCGTTCATTCAGCTGCCGGGCGGAAAATTCGCTTGTTCCTTTGAATACCATGTGCTCCAGCAGGTGGGAAAGACCTGCTCCCAGGTGTTCCCCCTCGTGCATGGAGCCAGTCTGAATCCATACCTGCATGGAAACTAGCGGAAACGCCTTCTGCGGAGCCACCACGGCGGTGAATCCATTGGAACATACATGAACCTCGTGCTGCATGACCGCAGTATCGCACAGCCGCCGCCTCTGCGCAAGCTATTTGGGCTTGTTATGGCAGGAAAGCGGGGGTATAATACGCCCATGTGGCGTAAAGTCTTGTGTGCAGTGGCATTTCTGGCATCCATTTACCTGCTGGCAGCGGCATATATGCAGGCATGGCTTACAGCGGCAGACCCTGATGCCGTGGAGCAGCACCGACTGTGGGCGTATGCGTTCCTGGGGTTGGCTTTGTTGTGCTATATCGGGTTTGGTGTGCTGCTCCGTCCGCGCAGTGTGCTGCATTTTGTGCTGTGCAGTCTGGCTGTGCCGGCTGCGATTATATCTGCCATGGCCGTGCAGCACCAGGGATGGTGCACCGCATGGCCGGCATTACTTGTCGTTTCCTGTGGGTATCTTCTCTGGCGTGTGTGGATAGCGCTGAATCCTAAGTGAGGTTTTGCATTTTGCATAAAAAAATCCCGACTATTCACTATTCCTTATTCACTATTCACTCCAACTGTGTTAGAATACCCCCGTCCCTCCCATGTTCGACCTTGTTCTCAACTCATTCTTTGCCTCGATTCCAGTATTCATCTTTTTCGGAATCGGGTTCTGGCTGCGGTATAAGAAGGCCATTGCCCCTGAGCATGACAGCGTGATTCTGCAGCTGGCCATGGATGTGGGCTACCCCTGCCTGATTTTTCACAGCATCATGAAATACATGGTGGTGGAGGCAAATCCCGTAATGAGTACTTTCGGGTTCTCGCTGCAGGGTATACTCTGCGGTTTTCTGGAGCTGCTGGTCGGTGTGCTGGCGGCCTATGCTGTGGCCTGGGTGCTGCGGCTGAAAATCGGCACGGGGCTGCGCACGTTCACGCTCACGGCGGGGGTGCAGAACTATGTGTTCTTTGTCGTGCCTATCATCCAGATGCTCTTTTCCGCCCCCGGCGACCCCACGTTGGGTGTGCTCTTCATTCACAATATGGGTTGCGAAATCTTCGTCTGGAGCCTGGGAGTCATCCTCATGTGCGGTGGGGTGAAGGACCTGCGCATCGGAATGCTGCTGCGCGGGCCCTTACAGGCTGTGATTATCTCACTCATCATTGCCTGGGTGGGGCTTGGTGAGTATGTGGCGCTGCCGCCCATCATGAAGGCTGCAGAGATGATTGGTGCGGTGTCCACACCTATCTGCCTGATTATCTTCGGCTGCTCGCTCTATGACCTGACCCGGAACTTTGTGTGGCAGCCGCGCATGCTGGCCGCGGGCGTCATCACGCGCCTCATGATTGCGCCGGCGCTCATTCTGCTGCTTGCCTGGGTGCTGCCGGTGGACCCGCTGCTCAAGCGCATCATGGTCATTCAGTGCGCCATTCCCAGCGCGGTGATTCCCGTCATTCTGGCGAAGCGCTTTGGTGGCCGCCCGGATGTGGGTGCCCAGGTGCTGCTGGCTACCACGCTCTGTTCCTTTGTGACCCTGCCGTTCTGGCTGGCCATGGGCAGTAAGTACGTGGTGCCGCTGCTGAGCACGGCTCCGTAAATGAAAAGGAAAACGCCGCATCTGCGGCGTTTTTCGTTAGCGGAGCATCAATCTGTCCCTGTCCAGCCCTGTAAGTATTTCCAGCCGGGAAATGAGGTGGCGGATGACACCGATGAGGGTGACCAGCAGGGGAACACCGATGACCAGGTAGCCCCACCAGGTCATGCGCCCCACGGCGTAGTTATACTCCAGCGCCTGTTGGGCGGCGGGGGCATCCAGCACAGGCAGCAGGAAGCAGAGGGAAAGAATGAAGTTGCCCACGGCGGAGACCACCAGCGAGAGCCCGAGGAACAGGCTGGAACGCCAGAGCAGGGAGTCATATGCCTGCTGCTGGTTGTTTTCGGCCACCTGCTTTTCGATGGTGTGGATATCGAAGAGGGAATCGGAATAGAGCAGCACGCGCAGCAGGGAATCCTGGCGCTTTGCCGTGACCATGACTGCCCCGCAGAGCAGCAGGGGAATGGCGGCTTCCTTGGCGGCGTACCACCACGGCGTATCCGGGCGGATGGCGTCGCTGGTGCCGGTGTTGGCATAGATGGTGACTACGCCGGTGAGAATAGTACCCAGCAGACCGAAGAGCGTGATGGGTTCTACCTTACGGCTTTGAATGAAGGTCCAAACCCCGAAACCCAGCGGCAGTGCCAGTGCCAGGCACATGGCGGGCGTGGTGCCCAGCTGCCAGAGTTCCGGCCCGTTCACTGAGCAATGGTCCAGCACCAGAACCGGTGCCAGCACACTCAGCAGGACATTCAGCAGGCTTTGCGTTCCCTTATCCATCACTTCATTGAGGCAATAGCGGCTGCCATATCGGGAGCCTTGAAGGTGGAGGAACCTGCCACCAGACAATCAGCACCGGCTTCGGCGCAGAGCGGAGCCTGGGTCGCACCGATGCCACCGTCCATCTGGATGATGAAGTTGAGACCCTGTTCCTTGCGGGCGGCATCCAGCACGCGCACCTTGTCCAGCACTTCGCCCATGAAGCTCTGCCCGCCGAAACCGGGTACCACGCTCATGACCAGTACCATATCCAGCTCGCCGATGTAGGGCAGCACCTTTTCCACCGGAGTGGCGGGGTTGACTGCCAGACCAGCGTGGATGCCGGCGGCGCGGATGGCGGCCAGCGTGGCGTGCAGGTCCACAGCGCCCTCACGCTCCACGTGGATGGTAATCATGTTCATGCCCGCCTTCACAAAGCGGGGCAGGTAGTGGTCCGGTGCGTCAATCATGAGGTGCGCATCCAGATACGCCTCTGCCGGCACAGCTGCGCGGATGGCGGCGCAGATATCCGGACCGAAGGAGATGTTGTCTACAAAGGAACCGTCCATCACATCCAGGTGCAGCCAGTCGGCGCCGGCTTCAAGGGCGCGGTTGGCTTCTTCACCGATGCGGCGGAAATCACAGGCAAGCATGGAAGGGGCAATCAGCATGGTAGCCCCATTGTAAAAGCTTGCGACCGCATTGGCAAGGATATTCGCCCTGTACGGTATAAATTGTCACGTGTGAACCGAAGATTATGAAAAAATAGCCTTAAACGACATAAAGACATAGTGTTTTGCGTGACAAATTGCGTTGGAGTATCACCTGCCCCCACCATCGACAGTAAGCATTCGCTTACGAATATATCGGCGTAAGTTGCTGATTTCAAATCGTAAACCCATGTATCCCAAATCTTTGGCACACGTTTGATAAATTGCCTGGTTCGCGTGAATAAAATTGCCTTCCTCCGGCAGCGCTTTTCATGTGGAACGCGCTGCCGGGTGGGTATTATTCATTGCTCCTGCCGGGGGTGGGTCTGTATACTGCGCTTTGCCGTTTCAGGCATTGAACCTTCACCAAA
>CAJGCV010000003.1 GCA_904501915.1 uncultured Akkermansia sp.
CATCACCTCCAAGCGCCCTGCCGATGCCGTGCCGTACAGCCTGTACGATGCGGTGGGAGGCGTGTGCCCCAGCTGCGGCGCCCCCATTGCGCAGGAGGAAGGCCAGGTAGCCTGGCGCTGCACCAACTTCACCTGCCCGGCACAGGCGGCCATGCGCACCACCTACTTCTGCCGCCGCGAGGCCCTCGATATCGAAAACCTCGGCGGCACCGTGGCAGAGGCCCTCGTGAACCGTGGCATGATTTCCACCCCGCTCGACCTCTTCAACCTCACCGTCGAGCAGCTCGGAGCCCTCAACCTCGGCACGGATGACGAACCCCGCCGCTTCGGTGAGAAAAACGCCGCAAAAGCCCTCGCCGCCCTCCAGAATGCCCGCACTCTCCCCCTCGAACGCTGGCTCACAGCCTTCGGCATCGCCACCATCGGCACTGTCACGGCAAGAACCACGGCGAAGTACCACCGCGACCTTGGGGAACTGGCTGCCGGCCATTTCCTGCAGCTGCTAGTGCAGCTTGAAGAGGGGGTGGAGCAATACAACTCGCTCAACCCCAAGGCACGCGCCAACAAGGGAGCAGATAAGGATGAACTGCTCGCCCGCCAGGCCGCACTCAAGGCTGAGCTGGAGGCTGCAGCCACAGACTATACAGCCCGTGGCTATGTGACACTGGAAGCGGATGGCGCCAACAAGCTCAAGTTCACCAATCCCTTGGGCTCAGTCTCCACTCGCAAGCTGCTTGCCTATTTCCAATCCACCGCCGGCCAGGCCGTGCAGGATACCCTGCGCCAGCTGGAAATCAATCCCGTCTCGGCAGGATTCACCGAGAACCTGAATAACCAGGCAGAAGGACCGCTGAGCGGCAAAACCTTTGTACTGACCGGTTCACTGAGCCGACCCCGCCCCGAGTTCGAGAAAATGATTGCAGCCGCAGGCGGCAAGGCCACAGGCTCCGTCACGAAGAACACCACCTACCTCGTAGCTGGCGAAGGCGGTGGTTCCAAACGCGACAAAGCAGCCAAACTCGGCATCCCCGTCATCGATGAAGAAGCACTTATCACCCTTTTGGAAGGAGGTCAACTGTGAACGGACGAGCACTGATTTACGGCACGATTGCCATTGATACCCTCATTACGCCTGGAGGACAGGTGAATTCGGTGATGGGAGGCTCCGGGCCATACGCGGCACTGGCTGCACGGTTAGTCACGGACAAGGTGGACATGGTCGGTGTGGTGGGCGATGACTTTCCGAAGGCATGGGAACAGGCTCTGGAGCTGCGCGGCGTAAGCATGCAACACGTGGCGCACGAGAAAGGACAGACCTTCGCCTGGACGGGCAAATATGAGGAAGACATGAACAACCGCACCACCGTGAGCCGCACCGAAGGCGTACAGGAACACTGGGTGATGCAACTGCCGAAGGAGCTGAGCGAATGCAGCATCGCCGTGGCCACAAATGTGACCCCGCGTCTGCAGGGGCACATGCTGAGGCAATGCCCGCACGCCTGTTTCCGCATGGCGGATTCCATGAAAAGCTGGCTGGAGCGCGAACCGGACTACGCAGCAGAGCTGCTCAGAAATGTGGATTTAATGCTCATGAATGACGAGGAGGCTCAGTTCTGGGCGCAGACGGACGATTCACTGGAGGCTGGTGAAAAGCTGTTGGCCGCAGGTCCCCGCTACGCCATTGTGAAACATGGCAGCGCAGGTTCCACCCTGTTTCACCGCACGCCGGAAGGCGAAATCAAACTATTCCGCTGTCCGGCATGGCCGCTGAAACACGCCCAGGACCCCACAGGTGCGGGTGATGCCTACATGGGTGCCCTTGCGGGTTACCTGACCAAATGTCTCAACGGTGGCAACCCCGCCTGGGATGACATGAAGCGCGGCGTTGCCATAGCAACGGTCATTGCCGGCGCGGTGTGTGAAAAATTCGGCACAATTTCACTTTTCTCGCTGGGGATTCACGAACTGGCACGCCGCATTTCCGCGTTCCAGGAAATGACCAGCTGGGATTGAAACGAAGTAAAACAGGATATAGGCTTGAAGCCAGCCTTGCAGTGTGCTAGAATGCGCGCGTGAAAGTTATTGTTGTAACGGGGGGTATAGCCTCCGGCAAATCTACAGTGGTAGAACTGCTGCGCGAACTGGGCGGCGAAGGTGTGGAAGTTTTTGATTGTGATGCCGCCGTGGCTGAGCTGCAGCAGGCGGGCAAGTTGTCGCGTGATTTAGTGACAGCCTTCGGACCGGAAGCACTGTGCGACAACGGCAGCGTGAACAAGGATTTCCTGCGCAACATTGTACAAACCGACCCGGAGGGGCGCGATAAACTTAACAATGTGGTGCACCCGAAACTGGCGCAGATGTGTCTGGACGCCCAGGTAGCAGCCCGCCAGCGCGGAGATGTGCACACTTTCCTGGTAGATATTCCGCTGTATTTTGAAAGTCCGGTTGAGTTTGGTGCAGATGTGGTGTGCGTGGTGGCAGCCACCCCCGAAACCCAGATTGCCCGCATGGCCAGCCGCGATGGTTTTGAGCGCAGCCAGGCAGAGGCCATGATGGCAGCCCAGATGCCCACCCAGGCCAAGGTTGACCGCGCCGGTCTGGTGTTCTGGAATGAAGGCTCTCCCGAGTGGCTGCGCCAGCAGGTGGAACTTTTCTACAACACGGAACTGGCGGCAGAAGCCAAGGCCATGCACGCCCGCTCAGTGGTGATTAACCTGAATGAGCTGCGCGCCCTGCCGCTCAATGAACTGCAGCGCATTGCCACTACGGCCGCCCGCCGTGGCACAGAGTCCCTGCCCCGTCCGCAGCTGGTGGCAGAGCTTGCCCGCACCTATCTGGCAGAGGGTAGCCAGGTGATGGTGTGTGGTGTGCTGGAATTCGGCAAGGACAATATGGTATTTGTGCGCGATGCCGCCCGGAGTTTCCGCCCAGGCGATGACGACCCGCGTGTGACGCAGGATATCATCCGCAAGCATGAGTTGCGCCCAGGTAACCAGGTGAAGGTGAAACTGCGCCCCGCCCAGGGCAAGAATGAACGCAACCTGATGGTTGGCGAGGTCCTGGAAATTGAGGGTATCCCGGTAGCAGAGTATGCCCAGCCCAAGCCTTTTGACCGTCTGACCCCGCTGATTCCGACGGAACGCCTGATTCTGGAGAATCCGGATATCAAGAGCCCGGCGATGCGCGTGCTTGATTTGATTACGCCGCTGGGCATGGGGCAGCGAGCCCTGGTGGTGGCACCACCGCGCGGCGGCAAGACGGTATTGCTCAAGACGATGGCCAGGAGTCTGCGAGCCAATTACCCGAAGACAGATTTACTGGTACTGCTGCTGGACGAGCGCCCGGAAGAGGTGACAGATTTTGAAGATACGGTGGATGTGCCGGTGTATGCCAGCACATTCGATGAACCGTCCCGCAGGCACGCACAGCTGAGCGATTTGATTCTCGAACGAGCCCGCCGACTTGTGGAACAGGGGCACGATGTCATCATCATGCTCGATTCGCTCACCCGCCTGGCCCGCGGCTACAACGCCAACCAGAGCGGCGGTCGCACAATGTCCGGTGGTCTGGGCTCGAACGCTTTGGAAAAGCCACGCAAATTCTTCGGAGCAGCACGCAAAGTGGAAGAAGGCGGCAGCCTCACCATCATTGCCACCTGCCTCATTGAAACAGAATCCCGCATGGATGAAATCATCTTCGAGGAATTCAAGGGCACGGGCAATATGGAAATCCGCCTCGATCGCGAGCTCTCCGAGCGCCGCATCTACCCGGCTATCTCGATTCCCCAGAGCGGCACCCGAAACGACGACCGCCTGTACCACCCGGATGAGCTGGTGCGCGTACTCCAGGTGCGCCGCCAGCTGGCCACCCTGCCCGGATGGGAGGGGCTGCAGTGCCTGCTCAAGAACATTGACCAAACCCAGAACAATCTGGAAATTCTCCTCAAAGGGCTCACGATTTCCACGCGCTGATTGCTCTGCCCTGTAAAGACTTCTAAAACAAAGCCCTGGCAAACCAGGGCTTTCTTATTTAATTTTCGCGGGTCAGGAAGTATCGCACCATCAGAAAATTCAGAGGGACAACAATCACATACACCGGCAGAGGCAACAGTGATTCCGGACGCCCCAGCACCGGCATCCAATCCACCAGCCACGGCACAAGCCAGATGACAAGGAGGCTGAGCATATTCCCTGCACCCAAGGCGCGGAAGAAATTGAGCAGCAGCAGATGCATGAACGCGTTCACCAGGTGTGAAAACGCAAAGCCGAGCCCCTTGGCCACACTCCCGCTGGTCTTGAAGGTCCAGCGCAGTGACACCACAAAATTGGCGATAAAGCTGACGATGTAACCTGTGGCATATGTAATAGTAATGCCCCAGGCATCGGTTTCATTCAAATCAAACAGCCAGTTGAGCCACACGTACACCAGCATGTGCACCAGCGTAGCCCCCACGCCAACCACAAAGAACCGGGCAAATTGCCCACCGGTCTGTTTCAACGCTGCAGTCACCGTCTTTACAGCATATCTGGCGCAAAGTAGAACTTGAGCAGCTCCATCTGGTCTTCCTTGGTTACCAGATAGCCATCCTTGGGGTCAAGCCACTGGAACGAGTGTATCGACTTGCGGTCAGAGCCACGGGGATCCGTAGTGTCAGGGTCGCGCAAACGTTTGGCAAGAGAGGGATTGAGAAGATTTACCAGCTCCGTGGTAGTCAGCTGGGGCATAGCCGGAATAATGGAGGGAATGCCCAGCGGAATGCAGCGATCCACATCGCCCATAATACGCTGCGGCAGGTAAAGCTGGTGATACTCCAGCGGCGCAAATGGCAGCGGAGCGGTCGAATTATCAGGGTTCATCAATGTAGCCAGCAGAGGGTTGAAATCCGGTGACGGATTGGCAATTTCTGTCAGGTGCACATTGAGCACACGGCCATACTGGCGGTTGAGCTCGCGGTAGAGATTGATGCGGTTCTGAACATAGGGGTCATCACTGCTCTCCAGCGCGGGGGTGTTCTCATCGGCGGTGTCGGGCAACATATCGCAAGTGGTCACAAACACAGTCAGCTCAGGCTTGATATCGGCCAGGTGATTCATGAGGTAATTAGTTGCGCGGGTGTCGGCCTCCACATCAGCCCGAACCTTGGCAGGGCCATTCGCCACAGCATTATCCAGATACACCATCATGCCGAACGAGCGACCGAAGGTGATTTTGAAGTTCTCCTTGTCAATAAGGTAATCAAAGTACCGGCGCTTCGTCCAATACTTACCGAAAACCGTGCTTGCCCCCAGGAATGCTGTTTCGTGTGCCATGAGAGTGATATTGTGATATGCTACGCTCACGCATTGTAGCGCATTTACCAGCCAATAGCAAGCAGGAAGAATCTGTTACACTGGCTTTATCGTTAAATTTCACCCACGCACGAGGCTCAGGCCAATTCGATGAACACCCTCATGAGATAAACCGACAAAAACAATGGAAGAGCATAAAGGGCGGAGGTGATAATAACACGTTTCCATGCCTGCTGCAATACAAAGCGAAGAATACAAAGCATGCACAACAGGCATATCACAGGTCGGACACAGAAAAGATAGCCATAAGGCACTCCCGCACCCCTGAGATTGAAATACACCACTCCGATGCTGGCCAATAAGGCACCAGCGGCAAGCAGCGTGGACCAGGCTCCCCCTTGTTCGCTTTTTCTGGAGCACATCCACACAAAAAGCCAGGCATAGGCATACTCAAAGCTCTCATTCGCAACAATACCCAGCGCAGACTCCAGGTATTGCGCTAAATCAAGGAATTGTATCCCGATTCCGAGCCCGGTACACACCAGGGAATAGATACCAAAGGAAAGCACCACCCGACGCCATGGACATTTGAGCATATACACCCCCAGCAGAAACAAAATTGCCAGAGCCGAATAGTTTACATGAGTCAATGCCATATACTGCCACCCCTGGGACTCACGCGTCAGTATGGTATACAACACCCCTGCGGGCACCAGAATCATAGCATAGCGGATAGCCGCGCTCTTGCCGGGGTTCAGCCAGAGCAACGCCGCAAAAATCCCTGCAAGGCTGACAATAAACTCATTTACCAGCTGTGAGAACATGGTAATCTCATGCGTCAACAAGAACTTCGCGGGCGCGGGTGGCACCGGAGGGGGCGGAAATAACACCATTCTCCTCCATCATGTCCATAATCTTGGCAGCGCGACCATAGCCGATGCTGAACCGACGCTGCAACAGCGAGGTGCTTGCCTTGCGCTCCGTTACAACCAGCTGCACGCAGCGGGTGTAGAGCTCGGCATCTTCGTCGTTCATGTTCTTAGTTCCTATGCGGCCTCCATTATCTGCATTAGGAGAGCCTCCTTCGGCACTATCCATTTCAGCTGCCACCCCCTGCTCAAATTTCTGCTTGGCGTGTGCGGCGCAATGCGCAATGATTTTGGCGATTTCAGCATCGCTCACAAAGGCGCCCTGCACGCGGGACATCTTGGTTATGCCACCAGGAGGCAGGAAGAGACTGTCACCCTTACCCAGCAGATTTTCAGCACCTGCGGTATCAAGAATGATGCGGGAATCCAGCGGACTGGCCACACGGAAAGCGATGCGGCTCGGGATATTGGCCTTGATAGTGCCGGTTACCACATTGGCACGCGGAGTCTGCGTGGCCGCCACCAGGTGAATACCGGCAGCACGGGCCTTCTGGGTCAGGCGGGCAATGTAGTTCTCCAGGTCCTCCTTGACCACCATCATGAGGTCTGCAAGCTCGTCGATGATGATGACCACGTAAGGCAGCTTAAGCGGAATCGGTTCGGGGTCATCAAAGTCAAACTCATCCTGCTTCTCTTCACCCAGCGGGATTTCCTCCTCTGCCTGGCGCTCAATTTCGCTGGCCCAGGCCTCAACTGCAGCGTAATCAATGGGGGAATCCTCCTGCTCTTCCGGTTCATCTACCGGGCCATCGTCCTCACGGTTGTTGAAGTCTTCGAAATTACGTACACCCACCTGGCTGAAGAGACGGTAGCGGCGTTCCATTTCATTCACAGCCCAGCGCAGAGCACCAATCACGCGGCCAGGCTGGGTAACCACCGGGCAGATAAGATGCGGCAACTTGCGGTACGGCTGCATTTCCACGACCTTCGGGTCCACGAGAATGAGTTTCAGTTCTTCGGGGCGGAACTTGTAGAGCATGGACAGAATCATGCTGTTGATGCACACAGATTTACCGGAACCCGTGGTACCAGCCACAAGAGTATGCGGCATGGCGGCCAGGTCTCCGATAACAGCGTTACCATACACATCCTTACCCAGAGCCACTGGGATTCGCAGCTTCGGATTGTTGAAATTATCAGACTGCAGAAGTTCACGAAGATAAACAGGCGACTTCTGCGCATTTTCCAACTCGATGCCTACTGTGTTCTTGCCGGGAATAGGCGCAAGGATATTAACAGATTTCGAGCTGGTTGCCATCATGATATCCTTATCCAACGCGGCAATGCGGTTTACACGCAGACCGCGCGGGGGATAAAACTCATAACGGGTGATACTGGGACCACGCGTGATATCGCCCGGTTCCACCAGAATCTTGAACGTTTCGAGCGTCTCGATGATGCGCTGCTGCACATCCATCATCTCGCGCTGGGCAGCATCGGTCACATCCTGAGAAACCGGTTCATACTTCAGGAGGTCATACGGAGGCAGCGGGTAATCCTCATACTGCACGCGGGTATCTTTCTTGTTGACCACAGTATCATTTTTCCTGGGCGTGGTCACTTTGCTCACCGGGGCTGCCGCAGCAGCGCGGGAAGAAGCCGCACGAGGTGCAGGTTTCGGCGCTGGTGCCGGTGCAGGTGCTGGCGCGCGATTTCCCATGCGACGGTCAACCTGTGCCTGCAAACGGGGATTGACCCCCGGAGCACGGCGAGCCTGAATCGGCGGCATATCTTCCATGCCGGGGGCATTCTGCAGCGCGATTTCCTCCTCCACTGGCGCCATTAAATCCAGCAGGTTGCTGCGGTTACTGGCAGGTGCATAGTGGCGGTTGCGTCCACTCGGCGGGCGCTGTGTCTCCACGCGCTGAGCCTCACGGCGGCGGCTTTCTGCCATCTGCTGCTCAAAGGACTGCACAGGTGGGTAATCCGGCTCTTCATATGTGGGTTCAGCCTGGCGGCGGGTTTCCAGCGCGGAACGCTGGCGCGAGGGAAGCGGCGCAACCGGCTGGTCGTCCGTAAAGAGATAATCTGACTCCCCGGAAGCGCGGCGAGCTTCTGCGGCAGCCACTTCGGCATCTGCCGCGGCGGCTTCCTCTGCGGCAGCCAGTTCACGAGCCAGCTGTTCCTGCCGCTGGCGGAGGCGTTCTTCACGCTGCAGACGGCGCTGTTCCCGGCGCATAGCGCGGTTCTCACGCCAACGGCTCCACAAATCCACCTGGTCATACCAGACCTCCTGCCAGAAGCGTATAAATGTAAAACGGGCAAAATAAATCCAGGCTGTAGCATGCAGCAGCAGGAACGTCACCAGTGACCAGCGCGTACCGATAAGAGGTTCCAACACACAGCTGCCATCCAGATAGCCCAGCAGGCCACCCGCTGAATATAAGCTATGAGCCCGCTGCCAGCTGCTGAAAAACCACGGCTGCAAAGCCAGAATAGCGCAGGCAAAAATGACCAGGCAAATCATCGCGACCATCTGAAGAACATACGGCCGCCGCGGCCAGATAATCAGCCCGGCGCAGAAAATGACAAGCAGAGTCAATGCGTAAAATGACGCAGCCCCGAACATCCAGTTGCACAAACCTGCCAGATACAGCCCAACTGTACCCAGCCAGTTAGTACAGGGAGCCTCTTCTGCCGCTATGCCGCCAGTGGGATTCAGAAAATCCCAGCCCATTTCTGAGTGATTGTAACTCAACAGACAGCACACCATCAACACAGCAAACGCAATCAGGCACGACCCGGTCAGACGGGTAGGCCATGTTCTCTCATTGCGGTTGGGCAGCTGGGGCTCTGTCTCGTACTCCATATTACAGCGCAAGTATCATACATTGTTCCCCTCTTCTTCGCAAGTGCAAAGTGCGTTCTATCACCGTATAAAAAGCCCGCCGCAAAGACCAGGAGCGGAGCTTCGCGGCGGGTGTTACGGGGTCTCGTTTTCTGGAGGTGTGTCAATGTCCATGGCGGCAGCACCCCTTTCTGGCAGACTTCATATGCCGACGCACATGCGCCAGCTGGTGATGTTTACAGCATTGGTGCTTATGTTTCATCTGGTGCCTATGTTTCACCATCCGATGATGCTTTTCCACACAACATGCTTTGTCTTTCCCGAAACTCAGGTGCACACTGGCTGCCTGTGATTGGCTATTGAGGGCGAAGAGGGCCACGCAGGCCACAACGGCTAATTTCGCAAGGTATTTTTTCATGGTCTTTGCTTTGTGTTTTGTACGCGCTTCATGCTCCGTACATATACCCGGCGCTCCATACATGAACATTTATTTGAAATTCTCAATTTCTGTATAAAAAAAATTGACCGGCAACTGAAAAAGTGCCGGTCAAAATCACAACATGCGCTGTTACTGATTTTCTCGCTGACTGTCCATCATATTGCGGACAACGCCTTCAAACTTCGGGCAATCAATCTTAAGCTTCATAATACGCGTCAACTCTTTGTTCACATTGGCATTAAGAGCAGCAACCGGAGCGCGGAATGCGATATGCACATCGAGTTTAGTTTCATCTTCCTCGAAGATTTTCACAACACCCATAGCAGTAACGGCACCATCCATCACCGGGGCAGACTCTGACGCTTCGCCATAAATTTCTTCCAAGGCAGGAACCGCCTTGAGTGCAGACTTAGCATCTTTGACTTTTTTGAGAATCTTGAAAGTCTTGCGCTGATTATCCATATAGAACTTGGTATCTTCTTTCAGCGTCTCACTTAAAACGCGCTTTTCAGCCATACTGAGAGAACCCTCAGCAGCCTCGGCTTCTTCCTTTGCTTTTTTCTTAGCCTTTTTAGCCTCTTTCTTTGCTGCGATATCAGCCTCACTTTCAAGGTCGAAATCAAACTCATCCACAGCAGCAGCCTTTTTCACAGTCTTGGCCTTCTTCTTGCCTTTTTTCTTGGGCGCTGCATCGGCCTGTGGCATACCAACGGCAAACAGCGCAGCTGCAACTAACATGACATATTTCACTATTTTCATCATCATTCGGGGGTTGAGGTTAAAGGATTGCATTGACTTTTTCCTGCAAGGGAGCAAGGTCATACGCATCTGCCCATTTCTTCAGCTCTTTACCAGTGTAGGAAGACAGGCCGTCTGCCGTGAGCTGGCGGGCAAGAACACCGGCGGGAATCAGCATGCAGAGGAAATCAGCATCGCTCTCGTACCCTACCCTGACTTCTCCACCGCGAGTCATGATAACACCGTCGCAGGGGCTCATGCTGTTAAGCTCCACAATGGCAGATGACAAGGCTTCACGCTGAATCTCAAAGCTTGCAGGCATAGATGCAGTATACACAATCTCTTGATATTTTCAAGCGCTATTTGCGCATTTCTCCTGCAGGCGTACGGAACAGGCATCCGACAACAAAGGTTGCCAGCGTGCCTACTGTCACGCGCCAGGGGAAAGCAATAGCAGGCATCCAGCCCTGGCGACCGCCGACTTCCAGCAGAATCACCACGGCAAACCCGCAAAGCATGGCAATGACGTTGCCAGCGTCGCACCCACGCCGCCGCGTCAGCATGCCCAGCAGGAACACACCGAGCAGTGAGCCGTATGTATAGCCAAAGATACCCAGTGCTATGGGAAGAATACGCACGGAGGGATCCATAACGGTGAGCCAGGCCGTACCGGCGCCTACAAGAATGAGCAAGGCAGCAAAGGACACCGTAAGCCAGCGCACGGCGCGCAGCTGTTCACCCTGCCCTGCATGCGGACGGAACACATCCACATACCAATCTCGCGTAGCGGTGGTGGCCAGCGCATTCAAAGCTGTAGAAAGAGACCCCATGGCAGTGGCCAGCAGGGCTGCAACCAGCAGGCCGCGGACACCGGCAGGCAGGCAGTGAATGATAAACCAGGGGAAGATTTCAATCTGCTTTTCAGGCGGCGTAATACCATTCTGCGCAAAATAGACAAACAACAGCATACCGCAGGAGATGAATACCAGCACAATGGGCATATCCATGAGGCCGGAGAGAATTACCGCGCGAGCGCCTTTCTTGCTATCGGGCGCGGCAAGCATGCGCTGCACCATGTCCTGGTCTGTGCCATGCGTCGCCATGGTGATGAAGGTGGAGCCGAGCACTGCACTCCACAGGGTGTATTCACTGCCCAGGATATTCCTGATATCAGCCAGCAAGCCCTCACCCGTAAGACCGGAATCGAAGAATGCCCAGGGTTTCAGATTCCTGATTTCGCAGGGATTATAATCCTTATTACCCAGGTGATAGCAAATGGCATCCCAGGCGGCACACCAGCTGCCATCCGCCTTGATGCTGAACAACAGTACACCGATAGTGGTGATAAGGGAAATTGCCAGGATGGAAGCCTGGAGCACATCGGTCCATACCACGGCCTTAAGCCCCCCCAGGGTGGTATACACCGCCGTGGCAATGGTAATGAATGTAAGCGCCGCAATATAAATAATAACCGTCTCCACCTGCCCGGCGCTCTCCTGCCCGGTCACCATCATGTAGGCAATCACCAGCAGAATACCGGCAAAGAACAGGCGGGTCCCGCTGGCCAGCACTCGGCTGATGAGGAAGGTGAAACTGGCCCAGCGACGGGTGGTAAGCCCGAAACGCTTCTCCAGATACTCATAGATGGAAACCACATTGTACTGGTAGTAGGGTTTCAGGAACAGGCGGCCCACAATAATGCGCCCCAGAATGGTGCCTATAGCCAGCTGCGCATAGGTAAAATTGCGCAACGCAAAGCCTTCACCCGGCGCCCCCAGGAAGGTGGCAGCGCTGATTTCGGCCGCCAGGATGGAGGCCAGAATAGCCCACCAGGGTAGATTGCGGTTTCCCAGGGCATAGCTTTCCAGGCTTTCCTGCTTGCGACCCACATAGAGGCCGATGCCGAAAATGGCGCAGAAATACGCCAGAACTACCAGTATATCAATCATTGTATCACGAAAAAATCGGCGGCGGGCGTTGCAGCGCCCACCGCCGGGATTATAAAGTTCCTGCTTATGCCTGCTGTGCTTCCAGCGCGGCGGCTACCAGACCGGAGAACAAGGGATGCGCGCTGTTGGGGCGGCTCTGGAATTCCGGGTGATACTGGCAGGCAATGAAGAAGGGATGCGAGGGCAGCTCCACTACTTCCACCAGGCCATGCTCATCGTTCACGGCGGAAATCACCATACCGCCCTTCTCCACCTCTTCGCGGTAATCGGCGTTGAATTCGTAGCGGTGGCGGTGGCGTTCGGAAATAATTTCCTTGCCGTCGTAGAGCTTGCTGCACAGCGTACCGGGCTTGATGTGAGCCGGGTAGGCGCCAAGGCGCATGGTAGCGCCCATGTTCTCGATGTGCTTCTGCTCTTCCTGCAGGCACACCACCGGAGCCTTGCTGTCCTTGTTGAATTCGGTGGAGTTGGCATCGGCATAGCCCAGCACGTTGCGGGCAAACTCGATAACAGCCACCTGCATGCCAAGGCAGATACCCAGGAAGGGGATATTGTTCTCACGGGCATACTGCACAGCTTTGATTTTGCCTTCCACGCCGCGGTCACCGAAACCACCGGGAACCAGAATGCCGTCCACCTTGCCAATCATTTCCTCGCAGCTGCCGTTGGTCAGAGCCTCGGCATCCACGCGCACCACCTCTACGCGGCAGTCATTCGCAGCACCGGCGTGGGTGAAGCTTTCGTAGATGGACTTGTAAGCGTCCTGCAGAGAAATGTACTTGCCCACCACGGCGATGCGCACGCTGTGGGAGGGGTGAATCACGCGACCCACGAACTTCTGCCAGTCGTCCATCTTAGGCTTGGGAACGGTGATACCCAGCACATCTGTCACAATGCGGTCCACCTTGTCACGGCCCAGGTCAATCGGGCATTCGTAGATGCTGTGTTTTACGTCGCAGAAAGCCACCACATTGGAAGCCGGCACGTTACAGAACATGGCAATCTTGCGCTTTTCCTCGTCGGTAAGGTTGTCCATTTCGGTGCGGCAGACAATCATATCCGGCTGGATACCGATTTCGCGCAGCTTGGCCACACTCTGCTGCGTGGGTTTGGTCTTGGTCTCACCAGCAGCCTTGATGTACGGCAGCAGGGTCACATGGATGAAGCAGCAGTTGTTGCGACCCACTTCCTGGCTGAACTGGCGCAGGGATTCCAGGAACAGGAAACCTTCGATATCGCCCACCGTGCCACCGATTTCCGTGATAATCACGTCGCAGTTCTTGTTCTTTTCGGTCAGGTCGTAAAGGCGCTGCTTGATTTCATCTGTCACGTGCGGAATGTACTGCACTGTCTTGCCCAGATAATCACCGCGGCGTTCCTTTTCCAGCACTCGCTCAAAAACCTTGCCACTGGTCAGGTTGTTCAGGCGGGAAAGTTCACAATGCACAAAGCGCTCGTAGTGGCCGAGGTCCAGGTCGGTCTCGGCGCCGTCATTCAGCACATACACTTCGCCGTGCTGGTAGGGGCTCATGGTGCCCGGGTCGATGTTCAGATAGGGGTCAAACTTCTGCATGGTCACCTCCAGACCGCAATGTTCCAGCAGCGTGCCGATGGACGCTGCGGCAAGGCCTTTACCCAGGGAGGAAACAACACCGCCAGTTACAAAGATATATTTCATAATCGTGTTCTCTGTGTGGTTAAGGTAATCTTATCAGACTCTCTCCGTAAAGTCTAGTATTTGTCCATTCTGAACAGTCTGCAGATTCACCATTTTATTTTATAACTGTTTTATTATGAAATAATGCTTGCATTTTCGAGAATTTCTCCTATACTTTCTTAAGCCGCCTTATTAAGTCATGAATTCCCAAGCCAGAATCACCCGGTATATGCAGCAGCAGCGCAGCGCCACACGCCCCCAGCTGGCAGCCGCACTAGGGCTGAGTCTGGTAAGCACCAATGCAGCAGTAGCAGCACTGGAGCAAGCCGGGGTTCTGTTACCAGGTGACACAATTCCCTCCGGCGGTGGACGTCCGGTGCGGGTATACCACTTCAACCCGGAACACGCAGCAGTAGCACTCATCACAGCAACACCGGAGGCGCACTGCACGCTGCTGCGTTTCGAACTGCTGAATTTACAAGGCCAAACCCTGGAAGAGAAACAGGCCCGCTTTGTACAGCTGCATGCAGAAAGTCTGGACGAGTGGCTGGATGCCGCCGCGCGGCGCCATAAATTGAAACGCATCTCACTACCGCCGGGGTTAGGCAGTGTACTGCAGGAGCACCTGCAGCAGCGGCACAGCTGTCCTGTACAGGATTTCTACGCTGCGGAGGCCCTGGTAAGCGGGCGGGAAAACACACTCACTATACTGCTGCAGAAAGGGAGATGCCCCCAAGGTGTTGTAAAGAGGAACAGCAGCATCACCCCCTGCCCGCTGTTGCACCTGCTCCCCCTGCCTGCAGAGTGGGAAACGCTGGACTACGCCAACCACACGCTCGTAGAGGAAATGGTTGCACGCCTGCTGCAGTTCCTCATCTGCGCCATCGCCCCCACGCATATCGACCTGCACGCCGATTTCTGGAATGACCGCCTTATCAGCCGCCTGAATTTCAATCTGAGCACCAAGCTGCGCAGCATCACTCTGCCACAGTTGCATTTCTCCAGCATCACCGAAGAGAAACTCCGCACGCGCATTCGCCAGGCAGCCATGCGTATAAGCTGAACGCCCTCGCACTTATGAAAAGAAGCGTCGGTTTCCGAAAAGGAGCCGCTTGACGGTATCCAGCGAATTATGGGCCGATTGCTCGGAAAGGCCTTTACAATAACCCAGTCCCTGCATGAAAGAAAGTCCGGGAGGCAGAGGCAGAGCATGGCGGTCTACAGCAGCATCCAACAAGGCAGGACCATCAGCCGCAAGCCAGCTCTTGACCGCAGGAATAGCCTCACTTACACGAGATATGCGCCAGGCGCGCATACCTATAGCCCGGGCAACATCCGCAAAATTGGTGGCATGGAGCGATGTACCCAGTGGAGCTTTCATGCCATCCCGCATTTGCTCAATCGCAGCATAATCCAACTCTGAGTTATTGTACACCAGCACTTTTACAGCCAGCCCCTCCTGCAGCAAGGTGAGCAAATCCCCCGCGAGCATGGAGATACCACCATCTCCGCACATGGCTATGACCTGCCGCTGGGCATAGGTGGATTTTGCCCCGATAGCCATGGCCAGGGCACACCCCATAGAGCCGTGATTAAACGAGCCGAGAATCCTTCTTGTTCCCTGAGCCTGCAGATACCGTGCGCACCAGATATCCGGAGTGCCTGTATCCACGGTAAACACGGCATCAGGCTCAGCATGGTCACTCACCAGACGCGTAAGGAGCTCCGGACGCAGCGGAGCATCTTCATCCACCACACGCAAAGGCTGGCAGATAGCAGCAACCTCCCGCGCATGATGCGTGAGACAGGAGCGCAGAAAGTCATCGGACCGGTTGGGTTGCAAGAGCTGCAATAACCGCCTGGCGACGGATTTCACAGAACCATGCACAGCCATAGCCAGAGGCACCCGGCGCCCCAGAGCAGCAGCATCGGCATCCACCTGAATAACTTTACCCCCCTGCGGCAGAAAATCGCGGTATGGGAAGTCAGTTCCCCACATAACCAGGACATCGGAATCCAGCACAGCATGCACTGCGCCGCCCCAGCCCAGCAGACCGGTCATTCCTACAGCATTCGGATTTTCCTTCTCCAGCAAATCCTTGGCGCGCAAAGTGTAGGCAACTGGAGCAAGCAGCCGCTTAGCGAGATTGATAATATCCTGTTCTGCACCTGCGCAGCCAATGCCACAGAGAAAGGTTACACGGCGCGCGCCATTGAGCAACTCACCCATGCGCAGCAGCACTGTTTCATCCGGTTGCAATTCCGCCTTTTCCGCAGGCAGAACAGGCGATGCTGCTGCTTCATCCACCGCCGGCATGGCAGCTACATCTCCGGGCAGCACAAGCATTCCCACACCATGCCGGGCCCGGGATGTCCGCATGGCTTCAGCCAGCACGGGTGGCATCTGCCGCGGGCGACTCACTAATTCACTATAGGACACACACTCACGGAAAAAGAAATTCGGGTGAGTTTCATGAATATAGTGCGTACCAATCTGCAACGTGGGAAGATGCGCCGCTATAGCAAGAACCGAAGCCGCACTGCGGCTGGCATCATACAAACCATTGATGAGATGCATATTGCCAGGTCCGCAGCTACCACAGCACACAGCCAGTTCGCCCGTCAGCTGGGCTTCGGCACTGGCAGCAAAGGCTGCGGTTTCCTCGTGCCTCACATGTACCCAGCGTATGCGCGAATCGCGCTGCAATGCCTCCATGAGCGGGTGCAAAGCATCTCCCACCATGCCATAGATGCGGCGTATTCCAGCCGCAGCCAGCATCTCGACAACCTGGTCTGCTACAGTCTTCTCCATGCTCCGTATTCTCGGTGCTCATAGCTTAAATAGCAAACTAACTCTCCACCTGTTTTCCCGGTTCAGTATCGGGGAAACGCCTCTGTGCTGCCCACAAGCGGTGCAGCCGTTCCTTACGAACCTCCTGTGCCCTCGCACGGGCGGCATTACGGCGGGCAGCCAGATTCCTGACGTCTCCCCGCAGATAATAAGAGACTATGCGCACCCCTGTGGATGTGACATGACGCAGCTTATACTCTTTCAACACCCGTAGTTTCACATACCGGGACAGTGTGCTGCGCGCCACCTGCAGAATACAGCAGGCTTCACATGCGCTGCATAGTTTCTCAGGAATTTTCTGCACTAAGGGCATACGTTTCTGCACCAGGCGGTGCACCACGCGGCGATCCCAATACAGACAAGCAGGCGAACCAGATTGTGAAACCAACTGATACCGGGCCTTGTTCTGATTGAGTAATGCCCGGGCGGTTCGCACAGACACGCCTAATTGTTCCGCAGCATTGCGTGAGCTCACCCCCCATGGAGGTGCTGTCATATATGGCTTTCCACTTGCCACATCTACGCCTTTTGCTCCGGTTATTACTGATTCCGGGTACTTTACCCCGGGCATGTTTATCAATCGAATGCCACCAACGCCTCGCAATGTGCGCGGCAGTAGCCTGGGAGCAATCATTTCGCTCCCCCCTTCTTCTTGTTATTCATTTCTGTTGGGTGTTGGGGTTGGGTTACTCCTCCCTCCGTAAAGAAAAGAGTTTTGTTATTTTAATTCATCGCTGTCATCCGAAGCAATTATTTTATTTACAACCTTCCTGACAGACTCAGTATCTGTATTTTATGCAAGCGATTCATGATTTTCACCCAACATCTCATTGTCACAAAGCAACGGCATCGCTTAATCACAGAGTCTCAACACCATATCAGCGCATAACATTAAACGGCACAGGATACGTAAATATATGGAAACTTATCATAAGTTCTGTGCGCCGCCTTATTAGAGAATCGCATCTGTTTTTGCAAAAAAAACAGGCCCGGCAGCGGAATTGCTGTCGGGCCTGGTTTCATGCACGATGTAATTGCCTTATTTCTTATCAGGCAAATCATCCATTTCCAGATAATCCAGAGCGATGGTGCGGTCCGGGTTCTGAGGATTGCGCACCTCCAGTTTCATTTGTTTAAAGAACCAGGAGCCATCGCTGAGGCGCTGCACCGAGGTAATGGAGAAACGCTTTTTGAGTTTACCGTCGGCACCATAGCCATCAATCTGCCAGGTGGTGCCATTTTCCTTATCCACCCACATGCGCACCCAGGCAAACTGGCCCACCTTGGGGGTAGGATTCGGCACCTGCACGACATAACAATCGCGGCCTTTGATACGGGAATCATCACCGACATCGACCATTTGACCGCCTTGCCAGTACAGGAAGCGCAGTGAAAGGTCCTCGTAGCAGACATCCGTGCCGGCAATCGTCTGCGAGTACTGAGACGGTGCCATGACAACAGCTTTACCATTTTCCACGCGAATCAAATCGGCCTTCTCCTCCTTGATTCGCACATCAAAACGTTTCCAGGCATCAGCCTCTTTGTACTGGAAGGCAATCGTATCGCCACGCACACTGAGGCTGAAAGGAATTTTGAGTTTCCCCTTACGGATACGCCCGGCCACATCCTTATTGCCCTGACTCACGGTCATCTCTCGCATGCAAGCCAGCAACTCATCAGCAGAAGGTTCCACCTCTTCCTGAGCAACCACGGGTCCCACAGCAAGCATCATGCAGGTCAGCAATATATTCTTCCAGATTTTCATAGCGGTCTTATACCATAATAGCGCATACTTGCACAGCTTTTATTTAATCGATGTTAGAATTACGTCTTGCAGAGGTGGTCCGGCTGGTGTAGACTCGCCTGCGTGAAGTACAACCGTTTCGTCAACCTCCTGCTGAGCATCCTGCGCGTGGCTCTGGGAATATTTTTCCTGCTCACAGCATTGCAAAAGGTGGCAGGCATCAACGAAATGGCAGATTTTCTGACGCGCAGCCGCCTGCTGCCTGCCATATGTTCCTTTCCCCTTGCCTGTATCGGGCTTGCTATGGAGCTGGTAGTAGCGGTATGCCTGCTGAGCAAGCGGCAATACCGTGGAGCCACCGTCTGGGGTGTTGTCATGTGCAGTGTCTTTGTTCTACTGTACCTGCAGGCATGGGCACGAGGACTGGAACTGAGCTGCAACTGCCTGGGTTCTCTGCATGAAATCACCAATTATCCCTTTGATACAGGAATGCGCATTCTTCTGCTGGGCGGCATGCTGCTGCTGCTGTGGGATTCCCGCCGGCCAGCCCCCACATTCATGAAGCTGCGCAAGTATGAATTTGAAGACTTCTGAACCCGGCCGCGCCGGTTTATAAAATTAGCCGTTCGCCTATACAAAGCATGCAGCATGGGCGGAACAAGCTACCGGAGAGCCTGTATCCACGGTCTTTTTTGACATGCGGAAAATTATAACCTTGCCAATAAGTGCTAAAATTGATAAAATGCCACGGCTTAAGATAACACATGAAAGCAATTCTGGCATTAGAAGACGGAACGATTTTCGAAGGTAATTCCATTGGAGCTACGGGAACGGTCACAGGCGAAGCCTGCTTCAACACCGCTGTAATGGGCTACCAGGAAATTGTGACAGACCCCGCCTACTGCGGGCAGATTCTGGCTATGACCTACTCACTCATCGGCAATTACGGCATTGTTGAGGAAGATAGCGAAAGCCCTGCTCCACAGGCCGCAGCCATTGTGATAGGCGAACTTTCCAACCTGCACTCCAGCTGGCGCGCCGATTCTCCCATGGGTGAGTGGCTCAAAAAACACAATACCCCCGGTATCGAAGGCGTTGATACGCGCCGCCTGGCCCGCCACATCCGCATCAATGGCAGCATGCGCGCATGTGTCACCACCGAACTTTCTGCAGAAGATGCCGTAGCCCGAGCCAAGGCTTCTGCCTCGCTGGACGGCGCAGCACTGGCTAACACCGTAAGCACTAAGACCACCTATGCATGGCAGGGCGAATCCCGCCCGTGGAAACTCCCGAACAAGACAGCCGGCGATATGAGCAACTACGGCACACTTGCCCCCGCCACCTGCAAGGTAGTTGCACTTGACCTGGGCGTGAAGGCCAGCACCCTGCGTGCCCTGCGCCAGGACGGATGCGAGGTAACCGTCATGCCCGCCACCAGCACAGCTGCCGAGATTCTTGCTCAGAATCCGGCTGGTCTGTTCCTTTCCAGCGGTCCCGGCGACCCCGCCGCACATGCGGAAATCATCAGCACTGTAAAAGAATTACTGGGCAAGCTTCCCATTTTTGGTCTGGGGCTTGGGCTTCAAATTCTCGGCATTGCGCTGGGAGGCTGCACAGACCGTCTGAAATTCGGTCACCGCGGCGCCAACCAGCCGGTCAAGGACATGACCACCGGCAAGGTGGAAATCACCGCACCCAATCACAATTTTGTTCTGCAGGCAGCCTCCCTGCCCGCAGGCGTTGAGATTTCCCACATCAACCTGAACGATGACAGCGTAGCCGGCATTCTCTGCCGCAACAAAGCTGCCGCCGGACTCGAATACACCCCGGAAGCCCGGGATGGACGCACATTCGGTACGTTCATCGACATGATTAACGCAGCCAAATAAACATTTCTGACATGAACACATTAGTCATAGGCTCCCAGTGGGGCGATGAAGGCAAGGGTAAGGTGATTGACTTCCTTACGGAAACCGCCGACCTTGTCGTGCGCAGCCAGGGTGGCAGCAATGCCGGTCACACGGTTATTGCCAACGGCAAGAAATACGTGCTGCACCTGGTGCCCTCAGGCATTCTCTGGGATAACAAAGTAAACATCATCGGCAACGGTGTTGTCATCAACCCCACCGCTCTGGTGGAGGAAATCAATTATCTGCTGGAAAAAGGCGTAAGCATCACCCCTGAGAAACTTCTCATCTCAGACCGCGCCCATGTTGTGCTGCCCATCCACAAAGAGATTGACGCAGCTCAGGAAGAAGCGCTCGGTGACCAGAAGATTGGTACAACCAAGCAGGGTATCGGGCCGACTTACGCAGACAAGGCACGCCGTATCGGTATCCGCATGATTGACCTGGCCGATGCAGACCGCCTGCAGAGCGTGCTGGAAGCGCGCATCAAGACCGCCAACGACGAACTCGCCCGCCTGGGCTGGCCGAAGGCTGACCCCAAGGTAACGCTGGATGCCGTCATGGCTGCCGCAGATGTTCTGCGCCCGCATATCACCAACACTATCCCTGTAGTGAACAAAGCGATACAGGCCGGCAAGACCGTACTGTTCGAAGGAGCTCAGGGCGCCATGCTTGACATTGATTTCGGCACGTACCCATTCGTGACCAGTTCCAACACGAGCGCTGGCGGCTGCTGCACCGGTTCCGGCGTCGCCCCCACCAAGATTGACAAAATCATCGGCGTATGCAAGGCGTACACTACACGTGTCGGTGCAGGCCCGTTCGTAACCGAGGACGACGAAATCGCCGACTACCTGCATGGTCTTGGTCGCGAGTTCGGTGCCACCACCGGGCGTCCCCGCCGCTGCGGCTGGACAGATGGCGTCGTTCTGCGCTTCTCTGCCATGTTCAATGGTTTTGACGAGATGGCAATGACCAATCTTGACGGCTTGGACGAACGCGATACCATTAAGATTTGCACCGCCTACAAGATGGGTGATGAGATTCTGGAATACCCCCCTGCCCGCATTGAGGACTGGGAGAAGTGCGAACCCATCTACGAAACCGTTCCCGGCTGGAAGCAGGACATCTCCAAGTGCACCACGTGGGACGAACTTCCCGAAAACTGCAAGGCATACGTCAAGCGCTTCGGCGAGGTTGTTGGATGCCCCGTTGGTTCCGTAGGTGTGGGGCCGGATCGCGAACAGACGATTCCTGTTCCCCACTAAACGAGACTCTGCAACTTCAAAAAAAGCCGCACAAATGTGCGGCTTTTTTTTTAATTTCTCGGAGCATTCTGCCCACCAATGAGAACAACCATTTCCCCTTTCGGTGGTTTTGCCTTGAACTCTTCCAGCAGAGCAGCTGCGCTGCCACAGTGGTAGGTCTCAAAAACCTTGGTGAGCTCTCGAGCCACACAGATGGGCACCATGGGATCAATTTCGGCCAATGCCTGCACCGTCTTTACAATGCGGAACGGGGATTCGTAAAAGATGCTGGTATAATCCGCCTGCACTGCAGCTTGCAACTGGGCAGCCTTGCGCCCCGACTTCACGGGTAAAAATCCGCCAAAGAAAAACGCATCGCTCGGCAAACCGGACCCCACCAGAGCCGTCACCACAGCAGACGGCCCAGGAAGCACCGTAAAAGCAACCTCGCGAGCCTTCAATTCCTGAATCAGGCGATACCCCGGGTCGCTGACGCCAGGCATACCCGCATCCGTCACTACTGCAAATTTCTCACCAGCAAGTGCGCGAGCTGCAATTTCCGGAGCACGCTGCGATTCATTGTGTTCGTGCAGACTGATGAGCTGCTTCTTGATGCCGTAATGCGAGAGGAGCATGCCGGTGTTACGCGTATCCTCACAACACACGCAATCCACAGACTCCAGCACCGCCAGCGCACGCCGGGTAATATCCTCGCGGTTACCTATGGGAAGCCCGACAAAGCTGACAGGATACTCAATCATCCGGCAATTAGAATAAGCGTGATATCATCCGCTATTTTGCGAGTAGCATAGGAAAGAGCAGCCTCCTGGGCAGACTGCGAACTACCTATCTGATTGAAGAAATTAGCCATTTCTTCTTCCTCGCCAGAGAAGATGACTTCGCCAGTCTTCCGGTTCGTCACTTTATAAACGACATACACGCGAGCGCCGAGTTCCTTACTGATATAGGTATCCTCTGAGTCCGTAAGAACGGTTTCGCGTTGAACACGCTTCACGCAACCTTCGACAATGAAATCAGCCTCATTTCTGGGAGCCATGCGGTATGTACCATCAGACTGCAGGGAGTTCGCCATGGCAGTTGTCATCAGCATGCCTGCATTCGGATAAACGGTCTCATTATCAAACACATCCACAGCGAAGGTATTCATATCCTTCAACTCAGCAGGCTTGATGCCACCCAGGTGGTAACCGCAAGAGACCAGAGCCAGCGCAGCCAGCGAAGTAATCAGAGTGCGAACAGATTTCATGATTCAGAAACGGTTTGTGAAGCAGCGGCTGCTTTAGCCTTGGCAAGAAGTTCCTGGGCTTCAGCCGCAGCTTCGGGGTTAAGTTTCTTCTGGCGAATAACGTCCTCAAAACAGAAGATGGCAGAAGTATATTCGTGTGAGCGCTCCAGATAATAACGACCCACTTCCAACTGCTGGCTAATCATGAGGCGTTCCATGTTGGAAGCTTCAGAGAGCGCCTTGCGTGCTTCCGGATGTTTCGGGAAACGCAGGGAGAATTCCTCAAAAGCTTCGCGGGCATTGCTGAGATTGACCAGGTTGTTATCGCCGCGCGTATGATTATTGGCCCAGAGCTGGGCAACCATCATCTGCGCTTCCGGAGCAAACTTGCTGTCGGGATACCGCTCCACCAGCCTGGCATACTCCATGCGGGCTTCCTCTGGGCGCCCCTGGTCTACCAGGAACTTGGCCAGGATGGAGGTTGCCGTGGCAGCCATGTCATTATAGGGCGCTTTTTCAACAATTTCGCGCAACCAATTCACCACAACGCTGGACTCCATGGTCGTGTTCCATGCACCCCAGAATACAGGAACTGACAATTTGCCATTCGCAGCATCCATAGCCATGGCAAGCTGACGATTCAAGGCATCCTCGTACAGCTCGCTCTGCGGATATCGGTCAATCAATTTTGCGTATTCCTTGAATGCATCCCGATAATCCTCGGTTGCTTCAAACGAACGCCCCAGCAGGTAACGGGCTTCCGCGGCATTGGGAGCAAGCATGTGATACCGCACAATCTCTTTCAGCGCAGAGCGAGACTGCGCCATCTTCCCTTCACTCTGGTACGCTTTTGCCTCAGCCATCAGAGCATCAGCTTCGGGGTCGACAGCCTTCACGTGACCAACAGGGGGCGGGCCATCGAACGAATCACACATTGGCAACAGCAGCGCAGAAGCCGCACAAAGGCGTAACAGTAGCATCTTTTTCATGTCTGTGTAAGAATAGCATGTTCGCCCCCCGTTTTGCAAGTGCAAATGTACGCGCGATTGTGTCTTATCGTCAAATTTCGAACCTACCTGTTACGAAACAGAACAAGCCGGTAAGAGTCCATACTTCATATGAAATTACAGAGCGTTATTCATTGGTTGTTCAAACGCAAATCAGTTTCTGGAATTGATGACACGCCACAAAGCAATGTCACTCTGAGCCGCTACATGGGGAGATGGTATGAACATGCTCGTTTTGAAAACTGGTTTGAAGCGGGTATGGAACAGGTTTACACCGATTACATCGAATGCCGGGATGGCTCGATTTCCGTAGTGAACCACGGCATAACAGACAAAGGAATAAACAAGGAGGCAAAAGGAAAAGCCTACCTCGTATCACCAGGCGAGCTGCGAGTCTCGTTTGTTCCCCCGTATTGGTGGTTCAAAGCACCATACCGCATACTATACACCGCTCCGGATTATTCTGCAGCGCTGGTTTCAGGCGAGGGAGACGAATACCTCTGGCTTCTCACCCGGCAGAAACATCCGGACAGCAAATGCATTGCCACGCTGGTACGGGAAGCAAGGTTGCGCGGATTTGACACCTCGCGCCTGCGCTATACCAGCCATGGCGGCTAGGCATCAGAACCGGAAATCCACGCTTCCGGAAACATAGAAACCAGGCTGATAGTGGTGGCTTTCATCTCTATCCCGGTCAGCATTGAATTCACATACATCCACAGCCGTTGTCAGCACGCAGCCTGCAGACAGACTCACCACACGCTTGCTCTGCCCGGGATGGGAAAAGTCATACTCTGAGGTCAGGCCTGCCACCAGAGAGCGCACTCGTAACAAACGCGTCCCCTGCGGCATTTCCACAGCCCAGGAACCGCCCTCGCCCTGAACAAAAGCCCCCAGGCTGAGTCCCTGCCCCATATCACGCATAGCCCGGATGCTGTATCCGGACATGGAAAGAGTCCATTCTGGTGTCATCTGCCAGTCAAAGGAAAAAACCGGCATCACATTCCAGGCACCTGCGTACGGGGCATACGCCAGGCCCACCGAATAGTTGAATGTTTCGCTATGCTGAATGCGGTAACTCGCCATCAGATTCATATGAAAGCTATGTGCACTCTGCGCAAAATCCGAATCAAACGAAGGAGAGGCAGCCAGTATGATGACGTTGTCATTCTGGCGAGGCACAATGACAGATACGGGGATTGAGAAATGATACAAATCATTATGCTTCACATCCAGGTTGCCGGAGGTCTCCAACAGAGTCACATCCGCATTGATGGAAGCGTTGAACATCCATTTCTCGCCACCTGAACGCCGGGGGTCAGCCAAAGGCAGACAAAGGCTGTATTGCTGCCAGCTCAGAGAAGAACCACCATGCCGTTCCCGCATTCTGGAAACATATTCCGCAGACAAGAAACTGGGAATCATCCCGGTATCAGGCAATTCATGCCGCCATTCGTTACTAAGCTCCTGAGCCAGCGCGGAGGTATCATCCAGCCATTCAGAGAACAAAGTCTCGGCAGATGCAACGGAAGCCAGCATCGGCAATAATAGCAGAATCTTCTTCATAGCATTGGTATAGTACCACCAAATCGTGAATACTTCAAGCTTATTAGACAAGTAACATTTCCTGTCATCCCGCTTCTTTGGACTTGATTGATACCGTTCATCCACATACACTCCGTTCTGAGTCTATGCGTCTTTTGCTATATTCACTTGTACTGCTGATAAGCTGCAGCATCTGGAGCAACGCCGCGCCTGAACTCAAGGCACGGCGCACGGGTTCTATGCAGCAGGCATACCCGTGGTGGAAGAGCATGCAATCCGCCATCATGAGCCTTCAGCGCCACGGCGCAGGTAAATACAGCATCAGCCAGAGAGCTAAAGATGCCCTGGTGAACTCGTTCTCCTGGAATGAAGCGCAAAAACGCCCACGCCTGAATGCTCGGGCAGCACGGCCATCATTCTGTTCATCCGCTGTATGGGTAGCCACACTGGCGGCCCTGCTGCAGTGGGAAGAACAAAACCGCGCGCGTGCCATCTCTGCAGAATCCTGGCAGGCGCTACTGCCGCATCTGGACAAAGATGGCATAGGTCCCTGGGGTTATGCAAACGCCAACGGCCCGGGCTTTGCGCTGCTGGTACACAGGCTGGGAGCAGGCGTCAACTTTACGGATTGGAACAAGGCCCGCCCATCCGATGTGCTTAAAATCTGGTGGAACGAACACATCGGTGGCAAGGAGAGAGGCCACATTGTCATTCTTGTGAAAGACGAGGGGGACACCGCCTGTGTCTGGTCATCGCACATGGCGAAGGACGGACAACCAGGAGGCTACGGTATACGTCGCGTTCCTAAAAGCGAAATGAAGCGGGTACTTTTTTCGCGCATCACCCGCCCTGCAGCATTCAACCGCGCAGCTGATCTGCCGGATGACCCCTGGCTTACAGGCTTAATGACGCAGAGCACCACTTGGGAAGAATGCGTCAAACGCTGTCGCATTCAACACTGATTCAGTCTCTCACAGGAGCGCACTCACCCACACGCACCCAGGCCATACCACCTGCCATGGCTGCCTGAATCCCGGGTTCTGCATCCTCAAACACCACACACTCCTGCGGAGCAACACCCATCTGGCTGGCGCAAAGCAGGAAAATATCGGGTCGGGGCTTGCCGTAGCCGGGCGGCACATCTGCCGGGGTCACCATGATGCTGAACAAATCGGCAATGCCGGCAGATTCGAGCGTCTCCATCGCTCCGGAAGGCATGCTGCCGGTCCCTATGGCATAGGGGATTCCCTTTTCCTTAAGCTGGCGCACCAGTGCCACGGTTTCCGGAATAACGGGCAGCGTTTCATGCGTCAACAGCCAGGCATAGCGATTGCGTTTTTCCTCTGCCACGATTTCCGGTTCCATGTGCAGGCCGTATGTGGCATTCAAATCGGCCACAATGTCCGGGGCTGCCATACCACCATGTGCCACAAACTCTTCCCATTGGAACACCTCGTGCGGGGCACCGTGCTTCTGCAGAGCCCAGCGCCAGGCGCGGTAGTGCGTGGGCATGCTGTCCACCAGCGTGCCGTCCAGATCGAAAATGTATCCGGCGTATTCTTTTTCCGGCAATATCACGCGTGCACTCATTATTCGCCCTGTAAGTCAAATTTTTCTACGAAACGCTGCAAATCGGCATCCTTACCGAAGAGCACCAGTACATCGCCCACCTGGAATTCCAGATTAGCATCCGGCGTATCAATCACCGGCTGCTCGGGCTCAGAGAGCACATCATCCGGCGTGGGGTTCTCCTTCACCTTACCGCGGCGTACCGTGAGCAGGTTCAGGTGGTACTCTGAACGCAACCCTACCTCCAGCAGCTTGCGCCCCACCCAATCAGCCGGCAGGCGCACATCTGCCAGTGAATGGGTAGCATCCATGCGGCGCAGGCGCATCAGCCCCTCATTGGTGAATCGGGCGGCCAGCTGGCGGGCGGCTACATCCTCCACCCGGATAAGATCACTCACGCCGATGAGTTTCAGCAATTTACCATGCAATTCATTCACGCTGCGCGTAAGCAGATTGGTGACACCCAGTTCTTTCAACTGAGCCGTGATGAGCAGATTGCGTTCAAACTGCTCACCTACGGCAACAATAACGTATGTATCATCACCCACCAGCTCCAGCTGCCGCAGCACGCGGATATCCGTAGCATCGCCCACCAGCGCATAGGTGACACGGTCTTTAAGTTCTGTAATGACAGCTTCCCGCTCGTCGAGGATGGTGACCTCAAATCCCAGGTCAGCCAGATGCAAGGCAAGAGCACGGCCAAACTGGCCAATACCAATGATAACGAATTTCATAACAAAGAATCAGGTAAGGGGTAAACGGGTTTCAGGCAGGCGAATGGGCGAGGGCTCCTGCTGGCGGATAAAGATAAGCATGAATGTGAACATACCCACACGCCCGAAGAGCATATTCAGAGATATAAGAAGTTTGGAAATATCAGAAACCTGAGGCAGCGCCCCTAGTTCAAAGCCCGTGGTGGTATAGGCACTCACCTCCATAAAGAGCATTTTCACCAGGCCATGCGGCTGCTGCGCCACTGCGGGCTCGAGCAGGAGCAACACCAGGGTGGTGAAGACAATCCAGAAAATGGAAAGCACCACTGTGGCCATGGCTCGCTCCACCGTGTTGCGGGCAATGCGCCGGTTGTGCATTTCGACATCCTGCCTGCCTTTCAACACGCGGTATACCTCCAGCAGACACAGAGCAAACACCGGTGCGTACACTCCACCGCCCGTACCTGCCGGATTACCGCCCACAAACATCAGGAGCGCAAGGAAAAGCTGGTACACCGGGCCATAATCAGCTATATCAGTCAAGGCAAAGCCAGCAGAACGCCCGATGGCATTCCAGAGAGATTCCCACAGGTTGAAACAACCACTATCACGATGCACAGAAGGCTCAAATGCACCGAGCAGTGTGAGCCCCAGCGTGCCGCACAGCATCACAATAAGCATCACCCGGAGCACCAGCCACGAATTTGTGCTCCAGCGTTTAGCGGTGCGCTTGCCGGAAAGCCGCTGCTTCAGGCGGGTGATACCTTCCAGGTACACACCGAAGCCGACTGTACCTATCAGCACCAGCAGCATCATGACAGCCTGCACGAGCCGGTTATCGGCCACGCCGGCCTGCTCCATACCCGCCGGAAATATGGTGATGCCGGCATTGCAGAACGATGACACAGCATGAAACACGGCGTATCCCAACAAATGCTCCTGGGGGAAGCCGGGCTGATCTTTCCACAGATAATACAGGCATATTGCACCGACAGCTTCTGCGGTCAGTGTCACATAAAAGACGGCTCGCAGCAATGCCGGTACGATATTAACGCCCTGCTGGTCCAACATACCGGAAACGGACATGCTATCGCGCACGGCAAGGCGTTTACCCACCATCATGAGCACAAAGTATGAGAAGGTCATCACGCCGATAGCACCCACCTGAATATCCAGCATGATTACCAGTTTACCCAGCGGCGTGAATGTACTTGCCACATCCACGGAAGTCAGGCCGGTAATAGAAGTGGCAGACGCACAGGTAAAGAGAGCATCAACAAGTGATATCGGCTCATAGGTAGCACCAGGTGTCAGCAGAATCAGCGTACTGAGCAGCACCAGTACCACCATATAGGTGAAGAAGCGCATGGCGGGAGACCAGCGGCTGCCGCCTTTCACCGGGCTGCTGCGTCTGGCACGGATAATAGCCCCTATGGAGCCTATGGAAAAGCCACCCAGCAGGAAACTGCACACCAGGCTTGCAAGAAAGGCCCAGCGATCAAAAACAGCCCACACTCCGCCGTAAAAAATGAGAGACGCAATGACACCCACCAGCAACTGCACCCACAGAAAGCGCCCAGGAAGGCCATAACGCACCCATTCCATCACAAGATGCAGGAAAACAACCAGCGTGTTAAACCAGACCAACCCGCAAAGTAGCAGATGCGATGCCCCGACAAAGGCATCACGCTCTGCCGGAGAATTAGCCACTCCCTCAAAGCACGCTTCCCACAAAACAACAAAAAGCACCAGAATGCCGGAAATCAATTCCGGCAACTCAAGTGCTCTGTGGCGGTGTTCTTTCTGACTTTGAGGTATCACTCGCGGAGTATTATAGCAAAGATTGCGCCACATGGCAAGCACAGCAACGCAAGTAATTGTATATCAACAATAATACGTGCAACAACCACACACAATGACGCAAATCAAATCCCCGGCAGCTCATTCTCGCACTCTGTAAGCGAGCATATAAAAACGGCACTGAACCACAGAGGAACAGTGCCGTGAAAAGAACAGCGTCGCTTGCGGACGTGGCCTAAGCGCGCAGCTTAGGACTTGTAACGCAAACGCTTCTTGTGGCGGTTCTGGCGCATGCGCTTGCTGCGCTTGTGCTTATTAATCTTAGCCTTACGTCTCTTCTTAAGCGATCCCATAATGATTTATGTGTCGTTTGTTGTTTTCTCTATTGGGAGAATTGTCGGCGGCCCAGGGGGCTAACGGGGGAATATGTAACTATCTTTTACCCGAAAAGTCAAGCCGAAAGCGAATTTTAAGACGGATTTTATCCCCTTTCTGTCATGACTGACGCATGCCAGGCATGGAGGATTTCCATCACCCCTTCCGTCGAAGAAATGTAAGAGCCTCTGCTTTGCAGATATTCCAGCACCTCCGGATGAGCCGTTGCAGGAGCGCCGCAGAACGCCTCTGGGAACAAGCGGAATGCATGCATATCATTGTGTCCGTCGCCCAGCATGACCCAGCGGGAGCTGGGTACCTGCCACAGCCGCGCCACCGTCTGCAACGCCGTACCCTTGCTATAGCGGGCATCTGCCAGCCGCATATACCGCCCGGCGCGCTGGGCTGATACACCCTGCTGCTCCGTTACAAAGGGCGCAAGAAACGCCATGATGGCATCCATCGTGGCAGAATTTTCGGCTTCAACAGAGAGAGGGTCCGTTTCCGCAATAATCCATGCGAGAGAAGGCTGGCGACGGCGCAATTCGGCCAGTTGAGCATGAAACAGGGGCTGCAGGCGATGGCGCACCTGCATATTGTGCTCATGGCAACGCTTATTGTGTTCCAGCAGAGGATGCACCACCCCATCTTCCCGGGATACGTAGACAAAACGCTCACAAGTACAGATGAAATCAGGCAGGAAGGGCGAACATGGCAGCAATTCTCCGCACAGATACGGAAGAGTCCGACCGGTGTTGATACCCCAGCGGACCCCCAGATGCCGCCACTGGCGCATCAACTCAAAAAACTCCAGCGGAACCGGCTGCAAAGCATCACAAGAGCGCAGCGTTTCATCGTAATCCAGCGAAATAAGCCAGCGGCACTCACCGGCAAAGGGTAACGCCCTGCCCGGCAACACCTGGTTTTCCTCAACGGCCATTCCTGCGTCTCTTGTTCCGGTTCTGTTCCTTCTTCTTGCGCTCAGCCTCGGCTTTCTTTGCAGCCTCGGCAGCCTCACGCTGTTTCTGGGATGCACCCACAGGCAGGCGGAACGAAGGAGTCTGCGGGATTTTAACGCCGGAAGCCATCTGCTGGCTGATTTTGGTAACGAGGTCTACCTTGTAATTATGGTCGCAAGCGCCGGCGGGCAGCTCTTCACCACCAGCGCGCATATGAATCTCCACACGGCGGTTAAGGGCCTGCTGTTCGCGGGTACCTTTGGTAGAAGCCAGAGGCATGGAACTGCCGCATGAGCGGATATAGACATAATCCACCGGCACACCATTGCCCACCAGCCACTCACGCACAGCGGCAGCGCGCTGCAAACCAAGAATGGCGTTGTAATCAGCGCTGCCTATACCATCGGTATGCCCTTCAATCACAAAATACGTCTCCGGATTCTTCTGAATGAGGGCGGCTAACTGCAGCATCGTGATGCGGGCGGAATTCTTGAGCATGCAGTCATCGTAACCGAAAAGCACATCTGCCCCCAGACGCGCCACACCGGATTTAGCGCCCAGGTGTTCCTCGCCCATGAGCTGGGCCAGGCTCCGCGTATCACCAGGCAGATTCGAATTGCCGGCTTCACTGGCAGCTTTACGCATATCCTGCTCCATGAGTGAGGAAGCATCCTCAAGCACCTCTGTCTGCGCAGTTGCAGCAGCCACCACTTCATTACTATTCACCGGAGTAGGCTCCGGAATAGCCAGGGCATCATCCGTCAGATCGCGCGGCTGCAGCGCGTTTACATCCAACTGTGCGGGGGGTATCTCACTCACCGGAGACGGTTCCTCCGCTGCATAAACAGGTTCAGCCACGGTGAGTTCCGTCGGGCCCGGAGCCATTACCAGCTCCGGCACATCAATATCCAGAATATCGATTTCCTCCGGCTCATGGGCAATTTCCTCGATTTCCTGAGGCTGCTGCTCCACGATTTCCTGCTCGGTAGCCTCCACTTTTTCTTCCTTGGGTGGTTCTTTGACAACCACTCGCACCTTATCGTGAATCTTGACCTCTTCAGGCACATCAGTAAGACTTCCAAGCCCCAGCACTGAAAGAGACGGGAAATACATCCACAGCAAGGCATGCACCACCACCGCCGCGCTGGCAGCCCCCATGGCAATAGGCACCATATCACGCTGCCGCGTCAGTTCGTACCCATTGCGGCGGCGGTTGCCCACTCGCCTGGGTACATGATTCAACGCATCGTATGAGGTGTAGGGATCCATTCCTTATATCTGTTTAAAGCCTTATGTCAGCTGCGGTAAGATTGGGGCGCGCCGGGTCATACACTCGCGGAGCTTCCACTGCATCCACCACGCAATCGTTAATCCAATGCACGATGGAGCTCATGGCGCTGTCTGCATCATCCAGCAAGCCCACATGCACAACTTCACGGCGCATACCACGTCCGAAATTCAGCTCACGGTGGGTTGCCTGCGCCGGATCGTCGGCACTGCGCAGTGTCCATACATCCCGCCGGTCACTCGGTAAACGCCTGTATATTGTCACCGCATCATTGAAATTGCTCACCGGACTATCCTGCACCAGGTTTACCACCAGCACAGGCACGTTGCGGTCTAAATCCGCCGCCTGTTCTACCGGGGCTACATCGAAACTTTCCATCCCCACAGAGCGGCGGATGCGCTGGTCCATGAGCCACACCATAGCCGGGCGCAGCACACTTTCGGGCAGGGTTCGTTCCACAGACTGGCGAAGTGAGGCATACGCATCAATAGAAACCAGTCCGCGAATGCGGGGTTCATCTGCCGCAGCCTGCAACAGAAGGCCTGCGCCATAGCCCTGCCCCACGGCCGCAAACACGGGGTCAGTCTTACCCGCCCGGGCCGTTACGGCATCTATCAGGTACGGCACATCACGGCACTCCTTAAGACCATGAGTACAATACGTACGGCGGTCATCCACACCGCGGGGTTCCCACATGACACAGGTCAGACCGGCGGCTGTAAGAGACTCAGCCAACGGCATGGCCGAGCGGATACCATGGTCCCAGTCCACGCACACAAGCACATAGTCAATGTGGTGCAACCGCTCCACCGGGTTATTCATCAAATCACCTATGACACTGAGCTGCCGGGAAGATTCCTCACCATCCTTGACCGCAATGACGGCCTGAACCTCTCCACCATCCCAGCCTTTGAACGAAAAGGGCTCCATGCGAAGCCCCGGCGCCTTGCGGGGCACTTTGGTATACCCCACGTAGGACTGATTCACCGGCTGCAGTACAGGTTGCGCCAAATCATTGACATACAACCATGAAGAAACGCCACCCCACGCCGCAGCAAGCAGCGTAAGACACACAAAGACACGTCTGAGTCCTCGTTTCCTCATAAATACGCGCACACTATACCAGAGGTGCCCCGCATCCGCAATTGCAAAGTAAGGCATGGCGAAAGAATTTCGCTTACACAATTACCACTTGTCCGCCTGTCAGAAAATTGCTACAATAGGGGTATGAAATTATCGCGACTGAGTCTGGCGTTGCTCATGGTCAGCAACCTGTTCATAAGCTCCTGCGGGCCGAAAGACCGCGGGCAAGCCACACCTGAAGCCGCAGAGGAACTGGCTCTCATTTCCTCTTATCTGCCTGAAATCAGCATCGAGGAAGTGCTGGAAATCCCTGCACCGGATGAAGTATTTTTCCTCATGAGCGATTTCAGCGCCACCGCAAACGCGCAATTGCAATCACGCCCCTCCGGCATCAGCATGTTGCATCTGGCCTGCGTCTTCAAAAAGCCGGAACTGGCACGCTGCCTGCTGCTCGACCATGCAGACCCGAATGCAAGCACCGCCATGGGTGACACACCGCTGGGGCTGGCAGTAGCCATGCGTGGAGCCGAAGACAGCGCCACGGATGAGGACACCCTCATCAAACTGATTGACACACTCGTTGCTGCCGGAGCAGATACAAGCCGGAACATCATGCCCGATGATATTCCGCTGCTGGACTACGCCGGGCTCAATTGCTACAGCGAAAAAGTATTTCTGCATCTGCTTGATTTGAATTGCCCCAGCTGCGAAACCACGGCGCAGGCACCTGCCATGATGGGCTGGAATACGGCACTGAAACGGCTGTTGGATAAAGGCGCTGTAAAATCCCAGGACTCCATGGATATCCTGCTGCTTCAGGCTGCAGCCAATCTTCATACAGATACAGTGGAATTGCTCCTCAATGCCGGGGCGGATGTGAACGCACACCAGCTCAGCGGCACCACGCCCCTGCTGGAAGCCGCAGGCCACCTGCTCTCCCCGGCTGAGGAAAAAGAACCGGAGCACCGCAAGAGAATTCTGGACACCTGCGCGCTTCTTATCAAACGCGGTGCATCCCCGCATCTCACAGAAATGCGGCAGGAGGGTTCTCCCGCATTCTGCGCTGCGGACATTCTCACCAAAGATGCCGAAACCATAGAGGAAATGAAACAACGGGGCATCAATCTGGAACCGCAGGAAATCAAATTCACCGCGGGTCCGGAGCTCCTGGGGCAAATTGGAAAAGCCGCTGTTATGGAGCGCATACCTGCGGCAGAAGCATTTGATACCATCGCCTCTGTTCTCACCCCGACAGAGGCGATGAAACAACAACCCCAGTACCACGAAGTATTGCCCATGGCGGTGGAATTACTGCACAACATTGACCCGGCACGTGCCTCCCAGACAGTAGCAGCCATGGCTGTATGGACAAGCGCCGAGGCCTGGAACCAGGGATTTGGCAATTATATGCTGCCCGCATTGTCGAAATGTGAGCAGATTATTCTTCCCAGACAGATTATCTGCACAACGGCAGAACACCTGGCAAAAAACAACCATGTCGACGAGGCCGCCAGCCTGATAGAACTACTGCACCGCTGCCCTGATGCGCAAGCAGAAATCGAGCAGTACTGCCACCACGATTCACTCCCGCTTAAAGCAGGAGCCATGGCTGCCAGACTTCGCTGCGCAGGCCTCCCCACCCCGCGGGATGGTGACGTTCAGCTCTGGCTGGACAATCATGCCCTCACCCCCGATTCTGCAGTAATCGAAAAAGCGGTCCTGCTCACCTCTCTTTCCCGCCTGTGGTACGGGGATATGCTGCCCGCCGAGCAGGAACAAATGTTCCAGGCTATGGAAGAAACAGGCGCTACAACTGCAGCCTCTCACTACCGTGCCATTGCCGCAGCCATGGATAACCCCGAAAAGCTCGACGCACTGACGGAAGACAGTGACATCTGGAAATTCGAGCTTGAAATCGCCACCGCTGAATACATTCTTGCCAACGCCGCAGCATTTACTGCTTCTGTCAGGAAAATTACAGATTGACACAGGCGCATATTTTCATACAATACAAGGTAGGTAATGAAGCTTTACCAGAAAGGAACGTTGATTCTGCTCGCTATGGGAACAACCATAGGGGCGGAGCCTGCACCTGCAGAGCCATTTGCGCTCCCCGCGGTTCTCAACTCAGTTGCCTACCTGCTGGAAGAAGACGGAGAAGGAGATACCCTGCTGTTGAAAGCAGCAAGGGCGGCATACAGTATGCCGGAAGAAAGCCGCAAACGGCTCTTCGACCCTTTCATCAGGGAGCTTCTCCTCCAGGGGGACGATCCGCTGCACGAAAACAAGCAAGGTTTCAATACCATATTCTACCTGGTCGGCCTCCCCGGGCTTTATGACCAACTCCTTGCAGAGAATCTGATACCCCGTGAACTCTCACGGCGTATCCCGCACGAAGAAGGCGCTCTTCTGCGCTACATGCGGAAGCGTTATAACCAATCAGCAGAAGCAAAGGCTGCAGCCAGCAGGGAGTATCTGGTGCGGCGTTACTGCACCCCCGCCTATGCGCGGGCAGAGCGCCTGTTGCGCAGCTACGTCGGCGCGCCGACGCTCTCCAGACTTCCGGAGTCAGCGCTGGAAACGTGCCTGCATTTCATGTATCTGGCAAATCCGCGCGGTGCGGAAGATTTCATCAACTCTCTGACATTCTGGGAGCACGGTGAACATTTCCTGGAAGAATTGCCGGCCCACCTGCTACTCACGCTGTACAATATGAAATGGCGGGTTGACACAGTGCAACTCCGCCGCGCGCTGAACAAACTTGCCACACTACTGCCGGAAAGCAAAGACGATATGATTGAATGCGCCGCCTCTGTCCCCATGTCGCGCATTCTGGAGATGCTCACCACCCAGGAGGGCATTGCAGCGCTGCCGGATGTCCAGCGCTGCGCCGCAGCATTTGACCCGGAGATGGTGCATCATGCGCTCTTGCTGCAAATGAAACTTCAGGGGCTTCCCTACCCTGGCACCGAATCATTTGCGCAGTTGACCGCGCCGGAGCTCGTTGACATCCGCAATGCCCTCACAGCAGATGAACTCATCCGCAAAGGCAACATGGAAATGCTCACCGCCAGCCAGCTGCATGCAGCAGCAGCCGTGCTGAGGAAACACCAGATGCCCAACCACGCCGACATGATGGAAGGCATTGTCGAGGGTGACACCATAACACTGCGTCCGGAACTGCGCCCATTTTTCCGGACTCGTTATGAAGAGCTCCGGGAAGAATCGCCTCACGTTGTCCTGCTGCGGTATCTGATTGAACACAGAGAATTGCTCCTGCCCCAGGGGGAGGTAAAATTATGAGGAGCCATCTTTTCTCCGTATGGAGGCTTATTCTCTACCCGACCCTGCTGCACATACTGAGTGCTGCGCTGGCGTTTCTCTGCGCCATACCTATTCTTTTCTCTGAAATAACACCTGCATTTGCGGCAGACATCACACAGGCATACGCCGGCGCGGGCATCGTCATAGCACCGCTTGTTTCCGTTGCCTTCATGGTATTATCCGTGGTCATCCACATGTTCAGGTTAAGCAACACACGGGCCTTTACCCAGCTCCTCAAATGGGCTGGAATCTGGGCATGTACGCTTGGCTGCTACATTCTGCTGGCCATAGCGGCAGATGTATCACCTCCACAGGATCCGGAATCGCCGCATTCCCATACTGCCGATACCATCTACACCCCGCAGGATCAATTAAACGGGCCTTCTTCACTGGTTATCCCCATTTCCCCTGAGAAAACAGCCATAGATACCGTTGCCGCTGCGCCAAACCTCATTGCACTGGAACAGGAACACGAAGAACTCTTCAATTCATACCTGAACCAATCCCCCCGCTGGTCCGGTCAGGAAGGAGATGATACCTTCTATACAAAACCGGGGCATCTCATCATGGTTCCCCCGTCTCCCTCGGGCATTCCGGCGCTGGTGCATGTCTGCTTCCGCCGCCTCGTAGAAGGCGACCCCCTGCCGCAAGGCTACGTGGTGGTAACACCCGGTTCTCCATTCCCGGAAATACCGGAGGATTCTCCCCAGATTCCCGATTATGCAGTAGACCTGGGGAAAAACCACCTCCTGCTTCTGGCCTGGCGCGGCAGCACCCACCGGGAAACTGCCCTGCGCGCCATTAATGCCGCCATTGAAGCCATCGACATACGCATGCAACCGTTGCGGGATGCGCCTACCCCCGAAACCGTGCAAAGCATGCTGCAAGGTAGAACAACTTACCCCGGCACAGAACCTGAACTGCGACTGTGCGAGCCTCTCGCGCAGAACGGCACATACCAGGCAGAATTGTATGCCAACCCGGGGGAACCCGGCGTCATCCTCTTTTATATCAAAGACTTGAAAAATGGAGATACCCTCCGGCTTCTCAGCCTGAAAGCCCAGTATTCCGAAAACCCGCATGAATTGTTCCGGCATGATATTCCCGGTTCTCTGCCGCAATGGAGCCGCGAAGCCTCCGATGGCGGAACAGTTCATATCTTCCCGCACAACAGCCCGATTTTTACGATTAAACTGGCCCCCCAGCGCCTGCATTTCGATGCAGCATTCGAAATCAAATTCAAACCGTCAGACGTAAGGCGACCAGTCAGAACCCTGCTGCGCCGGTGCTACAAAGTACAGACCTACGACTCACCATCCATCGAAACTCCGCGCACTGACGCCCCGCAGGCTTGACATTCAGCGGAATTCAAGGCATACTCACCCTCGTTATGTTACATCTATTCGATACACAGTCGGGGGCAATGAAGCCCGTGCAGGCAGAAGACGGCAAGCAGCTGCGCTTCTACTGTTGCGGCCCCACCGTGTATGCCGCTGCCCATATCGGCAATTTCCGCACCTTCGTCGTGCAGGATGTCTTCCGCCGCGTCGTGGAACTGGGCGGGCTGCGCACCAAGCATGTACGTAACCTCACCGATGTGGATGACAAAACCATCCGCAACTCCCAGGCCCAGGGCATGCCGCTGGGTGAATACACCGCCAAGTGGACAGCGAAGTTCCACGATGACTGCAAAGCGCTCAACTGCCTTTCCCCGCATGTGGAACCCAGCGCCGTGGGTCACATCAAGGAGCAGCTCGATATCGTCCAGAACCTCATGGACAAAGGCCACGCCTACCAGAGCGATGACGGCTCGGTCTACTTCCGCATCTCTTCCTATGCCGACTACGGCAAACTGGCCCACCTCGACCGCCAGGAGCTCGACCTCGGCAAAACCGCCCAGACCCGCGCTGATACAGATGAATACGAAAAGGACAGCGTGGCTGACTTCGTACTCTGGAAAGCCCGCCGCCCGGAAGACGGGCCGAACTTCTGGCCCTCCCCCTGGGGTGAAGGCCGCCCCGGCTGGCATCTTGAGTGCTCGGCCATGAGCCACAAGTACCTCGGCGACACCTTCGATTTGCACTCCGGCGGTGTTGACCTGGTATTCCCGCACCACGAGAACGAGATTGCCCAGAGCCGCTGCGCCTGCGGTGGTCACTTTGCACGCCACTGGTTCCATGTAACCCACCTGCTGGTGGATGGCGCCAAGATGAGCAAGAGCCTGGGCAACATGTACACCCTTGACCAGCTGCAGGAGATGGGCTACACTCCCGCCGCCCTGCGCTATGTGCTGGCCGGTGCCTACTACCGCCGTCCGCTCAATTTCACCCTCACCGGCATGAAGGATGCCACCAGCGCCCTCAATAAGCTGGGGCGTTTCGATAAGGAACTCGCCAAGGCCAGCGGTGCCAAGGAACCGACCTACCGCGACCTCGTGAAGAAAGCCCCTGCTCTGGGTGCATTCCAGCCCGCATGGGACAGCCTCGAAGACGACCTGAACGGACCGGAAGCGCTGGGTCACGTGTTCAGCGCCATCAAGGGCATCAAACCCGCCGAAATGGAAGCCGCCGAGGCTGAAAAAGTCTGGAAGGCCTTCCGCTTCATCATGGAGGCCCTCGGTCTGCAGCTGCCCGACCCCGATGCCGATATTGAGGTACCGGAGGAAATCAAGGCCATTGCAGATGAACGCTGGGCTGCCCGTCTGGCGAAGGACTGGGCCACGGCAGATGCCCTGCGCGGCAAGCTCGCAGAACTCGGCTGGGCCATGAAGGACGGCAAGGACGCTTACAAACTCACCAAAGCCTAAGATTATGGACAACAAAGATCTTTCCCTGCTCGGCAAGCACAGCGAATTCTTCCGCACCCCGGAGGAAGCCAAGCTCGAAGCCTTCCCGAACCGCAGCCCTCAGCGCCGCTATGTGGTCACGCTTGACACGCACGAATTCTCCTCCCTCTGCCCCGTGACCGGCCAGCCGGACAGCTGTCACCTCACCATCACCTACAGCCCGGCTGAGAAAGTGGTGGAAACCAAGAGTCTCAAATACTACCTCGTTTCCTTCCGCAACTATGCCGCTTTCAACGAACAGGTGGTGAACCGCATCCTGGATGACCTCGTGGCCGCTGTGGAGCCGGCCTGGATGAAGGTGACAGGCCGTTTCGGTGCCCGCGGCGGCATTCAGCTCACCTGCGAGGCCGAGCATAACCCCGGGAACCGCCCTGCATGAAAGTAGCTGTTCTCCTCTCCGGCGGACTGGATTCCACAACCGCCCTGCACTGGGCGCTGCGCCACCACGAGGTGGTCTGCGCCCTTTCCTTCGACTACGGCAGCAACCACGCCGCCCGCGAGCTTTCCTGCGCCCGCTGGCAGGCTGAGCACGGTGGCGTGCCCTACCACGAAATTGACTTGCGCCCCATTTCGGCACATCTGGAAAGCGCCCTGCTCAGCGGTGCTGATGCCATCCCCACCGGGGATTATGCAGAGGAGAACATGAAGCAGACCGTTGTACCTTTCCGCAACGGCATCTTTCTTGCCATTGCCGCCGGCATTGCCGAAAGCAAAGGAGCAGAGGGCCTTGTCATTGCCGCACACGGTGGTGACCACGCCCTCTACCCCGATTGCCGGGAGGATTTCATGGCAGCCATGTCCGCCGCCATCACCCACGGCACCTACGCCCGGCTGCAGATTCTACGCCCCTTCATTGCCAACACCAAGGCGGAAATCACCGCCATAGGCGCAGAGCTCGGGGTTGATTTCGCCCACACCTATTCCTGTTACTGCGGCGGCGAGCTGCACTGCGGCCAGTGCTCCACCTGCCGCGAACGCAAGGAATCCTTCGCTGCTGCCGGAGTTCCCGACCCGACGCTCTACGCAGAGCAAGCCTGATACAGAATTTGCACAAAGGGCGTATCACGCCAGGGGTAAGTCAGGCTTCGTGGCGAGGGTCATGCGGTCGTGCAGTTCAACCATGGGCGATTGAATGGCGCGCCCCATGCAGTCCACCAGGCGGCACACCGCCTTTCCCTGGCAAAGGGATTCATATTTCTGCAACCACGCCTGTGCCTGCTCCGTCTGGGCAGATTCCGAATCGAGAGGCTTCGGGTAGCGGGTAATACCTACGCGGTAGGGCTTGGGTGTAAGGCGGGCTCGCCAGCATTTCTGGCGTTCACAGAGTGATTCATAGAGAGCGTCTGCATGCAGCGCCTTAAACAGGTCGTGCATGCGGTCCGAATCCGGGGCAATGGCAGGGCCAGCCAGCATAATACGCCAGCCGTTATATGTCCGGTACAGCCGCGCCCCCAGTTCGGAGTCAGCCTCGCACAAGCTTTGCAAGCATTGGTGCAATTTTTCCTCGGGGGTCACTTTCTTGCCAAACCACCCCCGCAGGGTGTCGCCAAAAGAAAGGGGAAAATCATCGACATCCACAAAGTGAGAATGGCAAAATTAAATGCGACACGGCGAGAGCACAAAAAAAAGGTGCTCTCCAGAAGGAGAGATGGTATAGTTAATTCGCCAAAACCAAACTCACAATCTCACCATGGAAAACACCAAAGACAA
>CAJGCV010000004.1 GCA_904501915.1 uncultured Akkermansia sp.
ACGGATACAGGCCAAGGCCTGCGGTTTGTTTGATGTACGGTACTTGTTCTTGAAACTACGGCAAGTTCACTTCCTGAGACTTCAAAGAATGCACAAAACTTCTCGTACCTTCTACCAGCAAATCTGAAACAGACCCTTTTTTAATCTTTCCGCGTCTTTTTCAGTTGACTGCATGTGCGGACATGCTATAATCTCTACCCATAGGGGTTTACGATAACCAACCCCGGGAAAGACAACAGTGGACGACGACATCATTTGCACAGAAAAGATTATTGCAGACCGCAAAACCTTCTTCCTTGACCTCAAGAGCAATGCACGCGGACGCGTGGTGCGCATCACCGAAAAGGTGAGCTCCAACCGTGACCGAATCATGGTTCCGGCAGAGATTCTGGACGATTTCATTGCCGCGCTGGAGGATATTCGCCGCGCTAATAACGAAAACTGAGTTTTCGTTTACTCCACACCTTGTGGAAATTACACCTTGTTAGTAGGATTGACAGACTTTTGTCTGGACAAGTGGCTTGTGTTGTGCTTAAATCTCTGCGAGACTACAGCAAAGCAGTCTGCAACTTTCAATAACAAACAAACACACTGAAAATGAGGAAGATAAAAGTACTGAAATTAGGTTGGGAGTTTCCGCCTCTCATCAATGGCGGCTTAGGTGTGGCATGCATGGGTATCTCTCGCGCACTGGCAGAGAAAGTAGAGCTGAATGTGATAGTACCCAAGGCCTCCCCCGAGGCAAAATATGACGGTTTCAGCCTGACAGGTGTCAACACGCTGAAGCACGAGCAGATGGAAACACTGGAGGAAGGCTACACCTACGAAAGTTTCAGCGTGGTGGGTAAAGCCCCGGTAAACCTTGACCCCTACGCATGCGAAGAAGGCACACCGGGAAACATCACCTTCACCAAGGAGGGGAAACTGCTTTTCTCTCGCATACACAAGGCAGATCTGGAGCTCTTCACGAGCAAGGAAGACCTCTACGCCGGCGACCTTGCACGCAAGGTGATTGAGTTTTCGAAGATTTGCGCTGTGATGGCACGTAAGTACGACTTTGACGTGGTGCACGCGCATGACTGGATGACATATCTGGCTGGTGTAGAAGTAAAGAAGGCAACAGGCAAGCCGCTGGTGGTGCACCTGCATGCATCGCAGTTCGACCGCGCCGGCGCAGATGCCCGCGGCTGGATTTACGATATTGAAAAATACGGCATGGAACAGGCAGACGCCGTGATTCCGGTATCCAAATACACCGGCACGATTGCCGCCGGACATTATGGCATTGACCCGGCCAAGATTTTCCCGGTACACAATGGTGCGGATCCCGTACACGTATTCCACAGCAAGAAGAAGTTCCCGGAAAAGCTTGTACTCTTCCTGGGACGCCTTACCGCCCAGAAGGGACCGGAGTTCTTCCTGCAGATTGCAGCCAAGGTGCTGGAACAGACGGACAATGTGCGTTTCGTGATGGCCGGTACTGGCGAGAAGCTGCGCCAGCTCATCGAAACCGGCGCTTTCCACGGAGTGGGAGACAAATTCCACTTCACCGGATTCCTGAACAAGCAGAAAGTCAACGAGCTGCTCTCCATGACAGATGTATACTGCATGCCGTCGGTATCTGAGCCGTTCGGGCTGTCAGCACTGGAAGCCGCGCAGTTCAACATTCCCGCCGTCATCTCCAAGCAAAGTGGCGTGGCAGAGGTGATGAAAGGCGCCCTGAAGGCAGACTTCTGGGATGTGAACATGATGGCCAGGCACATTGTAGACCTGGTGACAGATGAAGGACTCTACAAACAAGTGGCAGAGCAGAGTGCCCAGGATATCAAGAATTCGAACTGGGAAACCGCTGCCGATAAGATGATTAAGGTATACCACCACGTATTAGGCTGGTAATAGAAACAATTTCAGCATTCGTCTAAAGGTATGAATATCACGCTTACGTTTCATGCGCATCAGCCGAACCGCCTGATACCGTATGATTTCTTCAAGATTGGCGAACACGCATTCTATGAGGACGACCAGATGAATGGTCGTGTACTCAGTGAAGTGGCAGAGCGATGCTACCTGCCGGCCAATCGCATGATGAAGCAGCTCATTGAGCTTTCAGACGGCAAGTTCAAATTTGCCCTCGCCATTTCCGGTGTTATCCTTGAACAGGCAAAATACCACCGGCCGGACCTCATCACCTCCTTCCAGGAACTGGCAGAAACCGGATGTGTGGAGTTCCTTGCCATGCCGTACTATGCCTCCCTGGCATCCCTGTACTCCACAGGTGAATTTGCGGAGCAGGTAGAGGAGCACTGCGACCTCATCGAAGAACTCTTCGGGCAGCGCCCCACCGTGCTGTGGAATACAGGCATGCTCTATTCAAACGCTATTGCTGCACAGGCATACGATATGGGGTTTGAAGGCATCATGGCAGATGGCAGCGGACGCATGATGAGCAACCGCAACACGAATGACCTGCAGTGCGCACCACTCATAGACAAGACCAAGACACTACTGCGCCACCGCCACCTTTCCAACGACCTGGCAAACCGCCGCACAGACCCCAGCTGGAGAGAATACCCGCTCTCTCCCTACACGTTTGTGGAATGGCTCAGCGCGGAACAGGGCCAGGTTGTCAACATTTCCATGGACTACGAAACGCTCGGAGAACGCCAGGCAGACAGCACGGGTGTATTCGAGTTCTGGCGCACCATGATAACCGCTGCGCTCTTTGCCGGGAACGAGTTCTACACACCTGGCGAAGCCGTCCGCGCCTTCCCCTCAACCGGCACACTGAATTGCCCGAACCCGGTGAGCTGCTCCACCTTCGGCACCACAACCCACTGGAACGGCAACGTGATGCAGCAGGAAGCCATCAAGAAGATATACGATCTGGAATCCGCAGTCAAGGCGAGCGAAGACCGGGATATGATTCACGTGTGGCGCAAGTTGCAGAGCGCAGACCACTTCCACTACATGGAGAAGAGCAACGGATTCACCCCCTACCCCTCTCCGTACGATGCATACATCTATTACATGAACGCTCTGGCAGACCTGCAGGTCCGCGTCAAACAGGAGGCTGAGCTCATCCACAAGGCCAGTAACGCTACGCTGGCTTAAATACTTCACTACTAAAAAAGCCCCACGTGCTGAATATAGCAGCGTGGGGCTTTTTTATCAACAAATCACCGCACCCATTTACCGGCACCGACAGGCAATTTACCTTCGCCAACCGGTTGATAGCGGGTGGATTCAAGATTTCCCCAGAGAGCAACCTTAAATGCCTCTCTCCAGAATTTACTCATGCTACGCCCAGTGTAGCAACCATAGCTCCAGCACTCGGCATAAGGAGCAAAAACCGCAGGGTTGATTTTTGCAGCAAGATCTTTCTCATGCATCCATGCCGTGGATGCCGCCATGATATCATTGCTGTAATCGAGCATGAACGCATGGGGGTTGCTATGCCCGAAATAAATAAACGCGGTAATGCTATCCTCCTTATTGCGCGGAGCTTTGTTTATTGCCTCGTACGCCTCATCTGCCGAATCTACAAACTTGAAACGGATGTTGCGCTTGGCTGCGGTTTCCCGGATACGGGAGACATAGTCAATCTTGTTTTCCTTACCACGGGTCACATATGAAGGGCGGTACACAATCCAGAGGATATCCCGCTCGGGATTTCGCGCAAGCGCGCCATCAATATATACTGTGGAAGCCCGCACAAAATTGGCCCACCAGTTATCGTGTGCAGCAGGTCCACGCAAATTTTCCCAGGACCGCAGGGCCACACCGCCGCACAGCACCACCTCAACCCCCTGAGACAGGGAACAGCAGGCACACACAGCCGCCAGAATCAGATTTCTCACCGTTTTCATCTTGCAGAGCGAGCATACAGGAAGAGTATGCTCCTGTCAAGGGTTCACTGAGTGCGTCAACCATGCAAAAAGGCTTGATTTCAGCATACATTAGGAGTAGAATCGCCGCCGTCATGACTGAATTGCCCAAGGCTTACGAACCGACCTTAGTTGAAGAGAAATGGCAGACCCGCTGGATATCAGAGGGTTGCTTCCACGCTGACCCCCATTCTGACAAACCCGCATACAGCATTGTCATCCCCCCGCCCAACGTAACAGGTGTGCTGCACATGGGGCACGTGCTCAACAACACAATTCAGGACATTCTGGCGCGCCGCGCTCGCCAGGAAGGCAAGGAGGTACTCTGGCTCCCCGGCACAGACCACGCGGGCATTGCAACCCAGGCTCGCGTCGAAAAGGAACTTGCCAAGGAAACCCCGCCCCGCACACGCTTTGACGTAGGCCGTGAGGATTTCGTCAACATGGTGTGGGATTGGAAGGAAAAACACGGCGGCATCATCATCAACCAGCTTAAGAAGCTGGGCTGCTCCTGCGACTGGGAGCGCGAGCGTTTCACCATGGACGACGTGTACGCACCGGAGGTTGCACGCGTATTCACCGAACTGTTCAACGAAGGGCTTATCTACCGTGGTCACCGCATGGTGAACTGGGACCCGGTGCTGCTCACCGCGCTTTCTGACGAGGAGGTAATCATGACACCCTCCAAGAGCAAGCTCTACACCATCCGCTACAAACTGGCAGACGGCAGCGGCCAGCTGCTCGTCTCCACCACACGTCCGGAAACCATCATGGCCGACGTTGCCGTGGCTGTGAACCCGAAAGACCCGCGCTTCGGTCATCTCATCGGCAAAACCGTTATCCGCCCGCTCTGCGAAACAGAAATCCCGATTATTGCCGATGAACACGTGGAAATCGACTTCGGTACAGGCGCTCTGAAAATCACCCCTGCCCACGACCGCACCGACTTCGAGGTGGGCATGAAGAACAACCTTGAAATCATCGACGTCCTCACGGCAGATGGTCACATCAACTGCCCCGGCTGCCCTGAGCTGCACGGACTGGACCGCTTCGTGGCACGCGAGAAATCCATTGAGCTCATCGAAGCCAAGGGGCTTCTGGAAAAGGTGGAAGAATACGAAAACAATGTGGGTATCTCCCAGCGCTCTGACGTTCCGATTGAACCGCGCCTGAGCATGCAGTGGTTCCTTAAGTACCCCTGCGTCAAGGAAGCGGCAGAAGCTGTAGCCAATGGAGACATCGTATTCCGCCCTGCCCACTGGGCCAAGACCTACGCTCACTGGCTGGAAGGCATCCAGGACTGGTGCATCTCCCGCCAGCTGTGGTGGGGACACCGTATCCCGGTATGGTATCGCAAGGAAAAAGCAGCAGAGCTTCAGGCAGCCACCAAACTCGACGCACAGGATGCCGCCGCTGGCGATATCTATGTGGGCGTGAATCCCCCCGCCGACCCCGAAAACTGGGTGCAGGATGAAGATGCTCTGGACACCTGGTTCAGCAGCTGGCTGTGGCCTTTCTCCACCATGGACAAGGATTGTCTCGCCAAGTTCTACCCGACCAGCGACCTGGTGACCGGCCCGGACATCATTTTCTTCTGGGTGGCACGCATGATTATGGCCGGCTATCGTTTTGCAGACGGCAAGCCCTTCGGCAACGTATTCTTCACCTCCATCGTGCGTGACCTGCTGGGCCGCAAGATGAGCAAGAGTCTGGGCAACAGCCCCGACCCGCTCGACCTCATTGCCAAATACGGCGCAGACGGTCTGCGCTTCGGGCTTATGCGCATAGCTCCCACCGGCACCGATGTGAAATTCGACGAGAAACAGATTGAGGAAGGCAAGAACTTTGCCAACAAGCTGTACAACGCCGCACGCTTCCGCATGATGCAGGGTGCAGCCAGCACCGAACCTGCGCCCAGGTTCACGGCTGTTCACATTGACATTCTCTCCAAGCTCAAAGAGCTGCACGCTACTGTGGCAGAGGGGCTTGGCAAGTACGAATTCAATACATACACACAGAGTCTCTACACCTTCTTCTGGAACGAATACTGCTCCCTGTTCCTGGAAGCCGTGAAGAACGACCTGCGCGACGGGGACCCCGCCGTAAAGAACGCCACCCTCTTCACCATGGATACCGTGCTGCGCCACTACCTGGCACTGCTCGCCCCCATCATGCCCCACATTGCAGAAGAGCTCTGGGCAAGCCTGGGCTTTGCCAAGGACGGGCAGCCGCTTATGAGCACTACTCTGCCGAATGCAGATACCCTGCTCTCCGGCCTGGACAGCACCGAAGTTTCCAAAGCACGCGCCACAGCCACGGCTTTGTACGACACGGCAAACAAAGCGCGCAATCTGAAAGCGGAATACAATCTCGCCACCAATCGTAAGGTAAAGTTCGTGCTCAAACCAGCAGCCCTTCCTGTCGATGCAGACCTTGCAGCCCGCCTGGCACTGCTTGCTGGCGCGCAGAGCACAGAGGTGAACGCAGCATACGATGCTCCCAAGGGCACCCCCACAGCGCTCACTCCGCTGGGAGAACTCTTCCTGCCGCTGGAAGGGCTTGTAGATGTAGAGGCAGAACGCAGCCGCATCACCAAGGAACTTGAAAAGATGGAGAAGGAAATCGCCAAGAGCAAGGCCAAACTGGGCAATGCTTCCTTTGTGGACCGGGCTCCCGCTGCCGTTGTAGAACAGGAGCGAGCCCGCCTGACGGAATGGGAAGCAAAAACAGCTCAGCTTCAAGCCATGCTTGCCGCACTTTCCTGATTCACCTCCACTCGTTCTTCCCATGGCTATTAATCCATTCAGCAAACTTACTGAACAGGAGCTGGAGTTACTCAAACTCTGCGGTATTACTTCTGCCGACCAAATTCTGAAATCCACGCCTGAATCCATTCTGGCGGACGTGCAATTAGCGCAGCAGTACTTTCCCGATAAGCAACTCACGCTGACAATAAGCCAGCTTCAGGCTTTACACCAGGCCTGCCTGAATTATATTGATGAGATTACACCCACGCCCAGAATAAATGATTTAGATATCGTCAATGTCGGGCCTACTACGGGATTCCGATCTCAGCACAAGACTGCAATGCCTACAAAGGAACAGAAAAAGAGGCATCAGAAACAAATTCTGCACAGCCCCGTGCGCGATGGTCATTACATCAAAAACGCGCTGGCTTCTCTGGGCGTCCTGTTGCTTATCATCCCCACGGCATCCATCTTTGTCCTGCCTCTCATGATGATAACTGACAACCTGCCAGACATCTCACTGAAAGTTCTTGCCGTATTGCTTTTTGTAGTGCCTGTTCTGCCGTACCTGTTCATCTCACGCAGTGCTACCTGTCCGGTCTGCCACGTGAGGCTCTTCACGTTCAAGAACTATTCCAGAAACCGTGCAGCTCACTATATTCCAGGGCTGGGTTACAACGTAGCAACTGCGCTCCACATCATTTTTCTGGCCCGCTATACCTGCCCCGGTTGTGGCACCCCTGTAAAGCTCCACGGAAAAAAAGGCAGAAACCGTCATCACTAACGTTCCAGCACCGTATGCAGAAGCTCTTGCCTTTCCTTGTTCTGGCGTGCACAGCCGTACACATTGCCCCTGCCAGCGAGCAGCCCGGCAACCATGTTGACCTGACTACAGCCATTCTCGCCTTTATGTCGCGCACAGAATTGTGCCTCAACGCCTGCCGTGATGCAGAATCACTCAAAGCTGCCGTCCCGCAATTAAAGGAACTGAAGGCAGAGTGTGATAAACTCGCGAGCATCCAACGAGCCCTTCCGGAACCCACCATCCAGGACTATATGGCGGTTCAGAAACACATGGCTACATTCAACACCATATGGAAAGCCATCCGAACCCACATTGAACGCCTGGAGGAGGAAAAAATCATGACCCAGGAGGTTCGCGACATCTTGTTTATCGCTCCCCCGGACGCTGACACAGCCACACCACACGTTCAGTAAAAACTTTTTTACTCCTCAAAATCACAACATATGGTATATGTTGTGATTTTTTACCCCCACATCATCCTTGTACCGGAAAACGCTTAAGGATGGCAGAAATTTTGGGCTTGCAAAAATTACATTAACCCGTAATATCTTATCTGAACAGCCCCTCTAAAACGATGCTCAGATCATCAATTACTACCGATAATCAGCACGAACAAGATGTGCAGCACCTTGCAGACTTCGTTCTCTTCTCTCAGCGCAGCTGCATTCTCAGACTCTCCCCGGAGCTGACCAAGGGTAAGGTATCATTCCCGCAGTTTTTCCTGCTGGCCTACCTTGCAGAAGAAGAATGTCTCTCCATGAGCAATATAGCAAAAATGATGGGGCACTCGACCGCAGCTGCCACCGGCATGATTGATAAACTGCAGGAGCTGGGCCACCTGAAGCGTTACACAGCAGCAGCCGACCGACGCAAGATAATGGTGCGAATCACAGACCAGGGGCGGGAACTCGTCACCCAGATGCGTAACAACATTGCAGCAGACCTTGCCCAGATGATGGCCCGGGAAGACTCAACCACGCCGATGAATACCGCCCGCCGCGTCATCTCCCGCCGCACAGCAGCAGCCCGCAAGAACATGGCTTAATTTTCACTTCTTCACCATGAGCACCTATTCACCAGAATATCTGAACGTTCTCAATGCGTATCCTGAGAACTTCGCCCGATTCATCACCCGCATACCCGGCATTGCCACCACAACGGACCGCAACGCAGTCATCGCAGCTCTTACTCCTGCACACGAGGCGGTTCTGACAGAAGGCGGTATTGAGCCCAAAATGCTTCGCCGCGCCCAGCAGGTACACGGCAACAAGGTAGCGCTTGTGGGTGATATTGGCTGCTCTTATCCGGTAGAAGGGGTGGATGCCCTGTTCTGCGGCGGCAAGGCAGATTGCTGCCTGGGTATCTACGTAGCAGACTGCGCCGCAGTATGGATTTACGACACCGTGGGCCAGAGCCGGGCCCTCATACACTCTGGCAAAGCAGGAACCCAGCAGAACATCGTCGGCGAAACGCTCAAATCCATGTACAAGGTACTGGGCGTACAGGCGGCAGACTGCATTGCGGTCATTTCCCCCTGCATCCGCCCGCCTCATTATGAGGTTGACATTGTCACCATGATTAAGCAGGAGCTGGAGGAAGCAGGCATTGCCCCCCAGAACATCCACGACTGCGGTCTGGACACCGCAGCAGACCTGGAAACGTTCTATTCCTACCGCGTCGAGAAAGGCAACACGGGCCGCATGCTGGCTCTGTTCGGCCGCAATCCGCAGGCCCCGGAAGAATAAATGCTTACCCAGAAGCAGCAACTGCGCCGGGAGGTATTGCAACGGCTCAAAGCCGCTGCCATTGCCGACCCGGCGCAATTACGTTCAGACCGGTTGAGAGCAGAACTGGAGCCACTTTTAGGCAACAGCGCAAAGTGCGTGGCCATATATGCCCCACTGCCACACGAGGTAAACCTGCTACCCCTGCTGCAGGACTTCCCGCAGCATCGGTATGTATTTCCGCTCTGTCTGCCAGGGAACCAGCTTGAATTCCGCGAGGTAAAAGAACCGGCTCGGGATATGCGCCCCGGTGCCATGAATATACCAGAACCAGCCCCCCACACGCCCGCTGTGGGGGCGCACGAGATAGACCTTCTGATAGTACCTGGTGTCGCCTTCACCCGCGCGGGCCAGAGGCTCGGTTACGGCGGCGGGTATTACGACCGCTTCATTCCCCGGTGTACCAACGCGCGCATTCTTGCTCTGGCGTTCGAATCACAACTGGTGGATACCCTGCCCACCGAAGCGCATGATTTGCGCATTCCCGAGCTCATCCTCGCACGGTGACTCGAATTGGGCTTTTCATAAGCCACACCATGTGATAGCATACGCGTATGCCAAGCGTGTTGATTAAGACTTATGGATGCCAGATGAACGAGCGCGACTCCGAACAGGTTGCAAGCATGTTCCTGGCAGGCGGCTATGAGCTGACCAAGGATGAGGTCCAGGCCGATGTCATCCTCATCAACACCTGCTCGGTGCGCGAAAAGGCAGAGCTGAAAGCCCTGGGCAAAATGGGGCTGCTCTGCGCCCGCCCCACCGCCAAACCCTGGGTGGTATATGGTTTCATGGGCTGCATGTGCCAGAGCCGCGCCGCCTCCCTCTTCCGTGATGTGCCTCGTCTGGATATCGTCACCGGCACCCAGCAGTACCACAATGTATACAAACTCTGCAACCGCCTGCTCCGCAGCCGCCTGGGGCAGTCCACATTTGAACCCATCCGCCGTGGCGCGCACATCTGCGCCACGCAGCAGGAAGAAGGCTTCCAGAACGCCATTCGCGACCACCTGCCCCCGGCAGGCAACTGCACCGCCTTTGTCTCCATCATGCAGGGGTGTGAGATGCGCTGTTCGTACTGCATCGTGCCAAGCACCCGCGGCTCGGAATGCAGCCGACCGGCTGCCGACATTCTGCAGGAAGTCCGCGAACTGGTAGACCGCGGGATAAAGGAAGTCACGCTGCTGGGGCAGATTGTGAACCGCTACGGAAAGGATGAACCTGTCATCAACGGTCGCGGTGCCTTTGTGCGCCTGCTCGAACAACTCAACGACATGGATGGGCTGGAGCGCATCCGCTTCACCAGCCCGCATCCCATCGGCTTCCGCCAGGACCTGGTGAACGCCTACACCTATCTTCCCAAACTTTGCAGCCACATCCACTTCCCCATGCAGAGCGGCAGCGACCGCATTCTGCAGCTGATGCGCCGGCCTTACAAGAATGAGAAATACCTCAAGCTCTGCGAAGCCATGCGCGAGGCGCGTCCGGATCTTGCCATCACCACAGACATCATCGTAGGCTTCCCCGGAGAAACACACGAAGATTACCTCGAAACCAAGGCAGCGGTCGAGCGCATCCAGTTCGACAATGCCTTCGTCTTCCAGTATTCCCCGCGCCGCGATACCGTGGCTGCCGCCATGGACAACCAGATTTGCCTGCGCGTCAAGGAGGAACGCAACCACGACCTGCTCGAAACCGTCAACCGTATAGCCGTGGCGCGCAACCAGGCGCTCGTCGGCACGCAGCAAAGCATCCTCGTGGAAGGTCCCAGCAAGAACAACCCTGACCGTCTGCAGGGACGCACCTCCCAGAACAAACCGGTCATTATTCCCGGAGGCACAGCTGAGGTGGGCACGCTCGTGCCGGTACGCATAGCCGAATGTACTGGTTTTACCCTGTACGGAGACGTTGTATGAAGCGATTAGCCGCTGCATTCCTGCTGCTGACAGCACCCCTGCCGGGTGCCGATTACCCGTGGACTAACCAGGCACCGGCAGAAATCAACGCAGCGTCGCTCCATCCCGATACCGTACTGGATGAAATCCCCTGCGACTGGCGCCCTGCCCTCACCCCCGTCGTCGAACAGCTGGTCAAGGACTGTACCTCGGCACGCGAAGCAGTGCTGAAGGTGTCCAGCGGGCTCAACAAGGTAACCGGTGTCTACTACACCCCCAAGCGCCGTAAGCACAATATGAATGTGCTGGAAGCTCTGGAGGAAAAGAAGGTATCCTGCACCGGACAGAGCATTCTGCTGGTGTGTGCCCTGCGCAGCGTGGGGATTCCTGCACGGGCGGTGGGGCTGCTCACCTGGAATCACATACGCGGCAATCATACCTGGGTGGAAGCCTGGGTGGACGGTTCATGGCACATGATTGAATATAACGAGCGTGACTTCAACACCGCATGGGTCATGGAATACATTGGCATGCTCAATGAACAGCATCCCTTGCAGCGAATCAAGGCTGCAACCCCGGCTGGCGATACCACCTGGTTTCCGGCCATGCCAAAGCTGCCTGTTATCCAGGCAGAAGATGTCACCGCCCGTTACCGGAAATTAGCCCTGAACTGGTACCAGAAAAACGGGCTGGATGAACGATACCAGCGCCTGATGATTGATTTGCATCCGCGCCGCACCGCCGAAACCATCGTGGAGCTGGTCAATGACAAGGGAATCGCTGTCACCGCAGCCAAACTCCCCAGCCTGTCAGACGACATGCGCTACATGGCAAGGCTCACCCTGCCACGCGAGGGCAATTACTTCCTGCGCATCAAGGGCACCCAGGCGCTGATTCCCATCAGTCCCACAGAATCAGCCGTGCAGCTCCTGAAGCTGGTGCATTAAGTCTCGAATAATTTGAGCTCCAGAGCCTGAGCCGCGGCGGCCACTTCTGCCTTATGCTTGCTCTGTCCCTCGGCGCAACCAATCTCGCGCTCACCCCACATCACCCGGGCGCGGAACGGCCCGGCAGGCTTGGCGGCGTCCACCAGTTCGGTAATATACTTAGGTCCCACGTTGTTGATTGCCTGGAGCTTCTCCAGCAACTCGCCCTTGTAATTCACCGATATGAGCGTGTGTGCCTTATCCAGGCTCTCCTCCATGATGCGGTAAGTCACTTTGCGCGCCGCGTTGTAGTTGGAATCCATCATCACCGCACCAATCACACTTTCAAAGGTATTTGCCAGAATCGACACCGCCTTGCGTCCTCCATTTGCCTCCAGCTGGGGGCTGAGGGTCAACTGCTCACCCCAACCGAGCTTATCTGCCAGACCGGACAAGTGTGCACGGCTCACAATGGCAGAGCGCATCTTCGTAAGCTCCCCTTCATCTGCCTTCGGATAGCGGGCAAACAGCTCACGGCTCACCACAAGCTCCAGCACAGCATCGCCCAGGAACTCCAGACGCTCATAATTGAGGTTGGTGCTGCGCTTCTGATCGCTGCTGGGATGCGTCAGCGCCTGTTTCAACCAAATTTCATCTGTGAAGGTGTAATCCAGGCTCTTTTCTACCGCGGCTCTGTCCATGCGCCGCATTCTAGCACACATTACTCCGCTTGGCTAGCGAAAATCCCCAGACCCTCTCTGTCATCACGGAGTTCCCACAAACTCGAATCGGTCTTTCTTTGTCTCCAGGTATGCTTTTACTTGTGCACTTGTATGAACTGATAAATTGTGAATAATATAGAATATTGCTCGAAAAATCTTATTCCGAGAACCTATATAGGAAACATGCTTAGGTAATTCCTCACGCTGCATTAAATGCTTTCTCTAGAAATTTCATGATATCATTTCGCTCATCTTTTTTTATCTTTCTCTCAATCTTCATTTTTCTTTCATCCGAGTATATAAAAGAATTTGAGTCACCCCAGAGAACCAATAATCCTGCTATTACCGAATCGAGCCATGACACCCCCATCATTCCCAATCGATCATCCATATCCCATGCGACGAGTTTACTGAAAACTTGAATTTCTTGCGTATCAATGTTACCTATCAGCAAATGGTTTCTTGTTAACACCCCAAGTGGAATTATATCGTAAGAGCTCGCGACTACAATGTATCTTGGCTTATTTTCTAAATATAAATAACCACATCTTTCATTCTCCTTTGCAATATTCTCTATCGAACCTCCACAGAAATTGTGAATTCTTATTTCCTGTACAGATGAATAAATCACATTAAAAAAGAACAACACGACGATGAGTGTATTAAAATGTATTTTCCAACGCATAATGTATGATTTGATACACCTTCTCTGAAGCCTCGTGTATACTCAGCTCCAGAGAAGGAATGAGTTTCGTTAATATCCAGGAAGATTTAAATTGGGAAATAACGCATTTACTCTTCTATCATATAGCTTTACTTTGCAACCAGTTGCACTCTCTATATTGCGTTTAAGGTATAAACTGGCGCCCTTCTTTCGACACTTAGAAAGCTAATTCCCCCCCCTTCTTCTCGTGTTCATCAGGCGTATGTGCGTGTTATATCACTCTGTATCCTCGGATGTCAATCCATTTTCGGCGCGATTTTTTGAGTTGCGTTTTGCCTGAGAAATTCTTGTTATCTACACTTTACGAAATGTGTAAAACATGTGGCCGACGGTACACTATACCAACCTGGTAATCAGCCAGCGGTTGGGGGGATACCGCCTGATAATCCGTGTAAAGCTTGATGGGGCGGAGCCTGCACACCCCAGCATCACTCTCTGTCATGAGCCGGATTTCTCTTGATTTTGCGGGATTTTAGCGGTAGAATCGCGCGCATGAGCACAGAGGAGAAGAAAGATTTCATCCGCGATATGGTAGCCAAGGATCTGGCAGAGGGGTACTGCGAGGTTCCGATTACCCGTTTCCCCCCGGAGCCGAACGGGTATCTGCACATCGGCCACGCCAAGGCCATCTGCCTGGATTTCGGGCTTGCCAAGGAATACGCCCACCTCGGGGCGGTGTGCCACCTGCGTTTCGATGACACCAACCCCTGCAAGGAAGATATCGAATTCGTCAACTCCATTCAGGAAGACATCCACTGGCTCGGTTTTGACTGGGGCGAGCACCTCTACTGGGCTTCCAACATCTTTGATTTCTACTACGACTGCGCCGTGCACCTCATCAGGAATGGTCTGGCTTATGTTGACCTGCAGGACCGCGAAACCATGCGCCAGCAGCGCGGCAACCTGGTGACTCCCGGTATTGAATCCCCCTATCGCAATACCTCTGTGGAAGAAAACCTGGCTCTTTTCGAGGCCATGAAGCGAGGCGATTATGCCGAAGGCGCTGCGGTGCTCCGCGCCAAGATTGACATGGCCAGCAGTAACATGAACATGCGTGACCCCGTCATCTACCGCATCTCCTACGACCACCACCACAACCCGGGCAACACCTGGTGCATCTACCCCATGTACGACTTCGCCCACCCGCTGGAAGACGCCTACGAGCACATCACCCACTCGCTCTGCACGCTCGAATTTGAGAACCACCGCCCGCTCTACGAATGGGTCATCGACAACTGCCCGGTGCCTGCCAAACCCAAGCAGCGTGAATTCTCCCGTCTGAACATCACCTACACCGTGATGAGCAAGCGCAAACTGCGCCAGATGGTGGAGGAAGGCTACGTAGCTGGCTGGGATGACCCCCGCATGCCCACGATTTGCGGCATGCGCCGCCGAGGCTACCCCGCCAAGGCCATTGTGGACTTCTGTGAAGGTGTAGGCATCACCAAGTTCAACGGCAACACCGATGTGGCGCGACTGGAAAACGCCGTGCGTGGCGAGCTCAACACCAACGCCGAGCGTCGCATGGCTGTGCTCAAGCCGCTCAAACTCGTGCTCACCAACGTGCCGGATGACTTTGAGGAAGAAGTGGAAGTAGTCATTAATCCCGAGAAACCGGAGCTGGGCAACCGCAAGCTGACGCTCACCAGGGAAGTCTGGATTGAGCAGGACGACTTCATGGTGGAACCGCCCAAGAAGTACAAGCGCCTTTCCCCCGGCGCCTGCGTGCGTCTGCGCGGCGGCTACTGCATGATTTGCACCGGCTACACCGCCGATGCCGAGGGCAACGTGACCGAAGTGCAGGCTGAAATCATTCCCGGCACCGTGGGTTCCAACCCGCCCGAAGGCATCAAGTGCAAGGGTGCTATCCACTGGGTATCTGCCAAATACGGCGTGCAGGCAGAAGTTCGTCTTTACGACCGCCTGTTCAAAGACGAAGCTCCCGATGCCAACGAAGACGGCTTCCTTGCCTCGCTGAATGCCGATTCCCTCACCGTGCTCAAGAATGCGGTGGTGGAACCCGCACTCGCAGCCGCCCCGGCAGAGTTCCTGTGCCAGTTTGAACGCACCGGCTACTTCGTGGCAGACCGCTACGACCACAGCGCCGAACACCCCGTATTCAACCGCTCCGTCGGGCTGCGCGATTCCTGGGCCAAGATGAATAAGTGATTGCCATGAAGCACATCGAATTCACCGCCACTAACGGCAGCTTCGATATCAACGATTTCATCAATCGTTGCGACGCCGCAACCATGGGTGAAGACCTCCCCCCTGCTCCGCAGCCGGAGCCGGAAGCCACCATTCCCTGCAGCGTGCCTGTAGCAGATGGTTGCGACCCCATCGTATACTCCCCACTGGAGGAGGTGCTGGAAGATTTGCGCATGGGCAGACTCATCCTCATGACGGATGACCCCCACCGCGAAAATGAGGTGGATCTCGTCTGCGCCGGACAGTTTGCCACCCCGCAGAACATCAACTTCATTGCCACCCACGCCCGTGGCCTCATCTGCGTGCCCATGGCGCCGGAACGCGTTGATGCCCTCGGTCTGCCCATGCAGACCCAGCACAACACGGAAAAACTGCACACAGCCTTTACGGTCAGCGTGGATGCCAAGGAAGGCATCACCACCGGCATCAGCGCGTTTGAGCGCTCCATCACCACCATGAAACTGGCAGACCCGCGCTGCACGCTGGAGGATTTTGTGCAACCCGGTCATTGTTTCCCGCTTCGTGCGGTTGAGGGCGGCGTGATTCGCCGCGCCGGACACACAGAAGGCACGGTAGATATTCTGCGTATTGCCGGCATGGAACCCGTCGGCGTGTGCTGCGAAATCATGAAGGATGACGGCACTATGGCCCGCCTGGGTGAAATGGGCGAATTCCAGCGCAAATTCGGGCTGAAAGCCTGCTCCCTGGCTCAGATTATCGAGCACCGCCAGCACACGGAAAAACTGGTGGAACGAGAGGAAGTTGTCAAACTCCCCACCGATTTTGGAGAGTTCGACTGCTACTCCTACCACTCCAAGGTAGATGGCAAGACCCACCTTGCCCTGGTGCATGGAGAAATTGACCCGGAAAAACCGGTTCTCTGCCGTGTGCACAGCGAATGTCTCACGGGCGATGTTTTCGGAAGCCGCCGCTGCGACTGCGGCAGCCAGCTGCACGCCGCCATGCGCCGGGTTGCACAGGAAGGCGGCATTATCCTCTACCTGCGCCAGGAGGGGCGCGGTATCGGACTTTCAGCCAAGCTGCATGCCTACAAGCTCCAGGAGCAAGGATATGACACAGTTGATGCCAACATCAAGCTCGGCTTTGCCCCCGACTTGCGCGACTACGGTGTAGGCGCACAGATTCTGCGTGACCTCGGCGTGCGCCACCTGCGCCTGCTCACCAATAACCCGCTCAAAATCCAGGGGCTCTCAGGTCACGGGCTCGATGTGGTGGAGCATGTGGCCATTTCCATACCAGCGCATGCGGATAACCAGCACTACCTGGACACCAAGCGAGACCGCATGGGGCACCTGATTTAACCCTGAATCCAACAAGGCGCGGCATTCCGCGCCTTTTTTACTGACGTCATTTTCCGATTTTATGGCACAGAAGAATGTTCCTAAAATGGACAAAGTACGATACAATGCGGAAAAGCAGAGCAAGACCATATGTCTGACCCGAATAAACAACCCAACAAAATACCCACTCCCACAGGCTCCCCCAACTGGGGTGTGCTTATTCTCATGACCGTCATTTTCGCCATCCTTATGGTGGCGTTTGTGTTTGACGGCTCTATGGTTTCCCCTGGTCGCACCATCTCGCTGGATGAATTCCGGCAAGATTACAAAGCCGGCAAAGTGGTCCTGAACCAGCAGAAGGATTTTCCTATTGAAGTAACACTGAGTTCCAATGCGGCAGAAGGCACTATCACCGCCTTTGAATACCGCAATGTGCCGCAGTACCCGAAGGCGGTTTTCTACATGCCGTTCACGGAATCTGACGACATCCGCGCCCTGTGCAACCGCTTCGGCATCACCACCACACGCGTGGACTCCGCCCCGCAGGAATTGCAGGGCGACCGCATCTGGTCTACAGAAGATTTTGCCCGCATGGGCGCAGAGGGGCGCATCATCACCTCCGCCACCAGTCCGGTTATCTACGAATCATCTGGTCAGGGAGTCATTGTTGGTGAATATCGACTGCCCCTTTCCACCAAGCCGGAGCTCAAGCAGCTGGAGGCCGTGCGCATAGAGTTCAACCCCGCCTTCCAGGGTGAACAGGTGCACGATTTGCTGGGTAACAAGGTAAAATACATAGTGGAAAGCAACACCTGGAGCATGTTCCTTGTGAATGTGCTGCCTTTTGCCATTGTTCTGATTCTGCTCTTCATCTTCTTCCGCGCACAGAGCGGCGGTCCCGGCGGTGCTATGAAGTTTGCCCGCAGCCGCGCACGCCTTCTTGACCCCAACAAGAACAAGGTCACCTTCAAGGACGTTGCCGGCATTTCCGAAGCAAAGGAAGAAGTCTGGGAAATCGTGGAATTCCTGCGTAATCCGCAGAAATTCCGCAATCTCGGCGGCACCATCCCGAAGGGTGTGCTCATGGTCGGGCCTCCCGGCACCGGTAAAACCCTGCTGGCACGCGCCATTGCAGGCGAAGCCGGCGTACCGTTCTACACCATCTCCGGTTCAGACTTTGTGGAAATGTTTGTGGGTGTAGGCGCCAGCCGTGTGCGCGACATGTTCGGCGAAGCCAAAAAGCACAGCCCCTGCCTTATCTTTATCGATGAAATTGACGCCGTGGGTCGCCACCGCGGGCACGGTGTAGGCGGCGGGCACGACGAGCGCGAGCAGACACTCAACGCCCTGCTGGTGGAAATGGACGGCTTCACCGCCAACGAAAATGTCATCGTCATTGCCGCAACCAACCGCGTGGACGTACTTGACCCCGCCCTGCTGCGTCCGGGGCGCTTTGACCGCCAGGTAACGGTGAACCTGCCCGATGCTGCCGGACGTGAGCAGATTCTGCGTGTGCATGCCCGAAAGGTGAAGCTGGCACCCGATGTTGACCTGGGACCGATTGCCCGCGCCACCACCGGTTTCTCTGGTGCAGAGCTTGCCAACCTTGTCAACGAGGCGGCCCTCATCGCCGCGCGCCACAACAAGCCCACTGTGCAGCAGGCCGACCTGGAGGAAGCCCGCGAAAAAGTGCGCTGGGGACGCGAACGCCGCTCCATGGAAATCTCCGACAAGGAGAAATACATGACCGCCGTGCACGAAGCAGGCCACGCCGTCTGCCTGCTCAAGACAGCGCTCGCCAAGAGCCTGCCTCTGCACAAGGTCACCATCATTCCCCGCGGCCCGGCGCTGGGCGTCACCATGATGCTGCCGGATGAAGACAAACACAGCGAATACAAGAGCGAATTGCTCGACTACATCGTCATGGCCATGGGTGGACGCTGCGCCGAGCTAGTGGTATTCGGTGATGTATCGGGCGGTGCCCGGGGTGATATTCACCAGGCCACCGGCATTGCACGCAAGATGGTCTGCGTGTACGGCATGAGCGAGAAGCTCGGTCCCATTGAATATGGCACCAACCATAATGAAGTCTTCCTTGCCCGGGACATCTCCCAGACCACCCGGAATTTCTCTGAACACACCGCTCAGATTATCGACGAAGAAATCCAGCGGATCGTAACCGAAAACTACAACCGCGCCGTCAACATCCTCACCGAAAACAAGGAACGTCTGCTCCTCATTGCAGACAAGCTCATTGAATTCGAAACCCTCAGCGGCAAGCAAGTGGCAGAACTGCTCGAGACCGGCGAAATGAGCGACCCGCCCGTGCGCCAGCTGCCCCCGCCCATGCCGGAAGATGAAGATGCCCCCACAGACCTGCAGACGTCCGATGACGAGCCCCCTGCACAAGACGAGGCACCTGCCCCTGCTGAAGAAGAAAAGAAAGAAGAAACCATTTAATCCACCTCTTACATACACACACAATATGAACAGCAAACAACTCGCTTTTGCCTGCGCTCAGGTGGCTTGCGATGCCAAGGCCTCCGATATCGCCATCTATGACCTGCGCGGGACCTCCTCCATCACGGACTTTGCCGTGGTGTGCACCGCCACTTCCGTGCCGCATCTCCGCGCCATCATGGGCGATGTCGATAAGGAAGTGTGGGAAAAATACGAAATCTCCCCGGTGTATGCAGAGCGCACCCCTAATGCCCTGTGGTGCGTGCTCGACTATATCGATGTCATGCTGCATGTCATGGCCGGCGAAACCCGCGAATTCTACGAGCTCGAAACTCTCTGGAAGCCCGAGAACCGAGTTGAGTGGAATGACGGCGACCAAGCCTGAATGAACAACAAACCTGTTTCCTGATATACCGCCCCGTCCCATCTTTCCGGACGGGGCGGTCTTGTTTTGAAGCCAGCCTATGCCAACATAAGAAGGCACGGCACGCTGTACCCGGCAAATCCGAAACAGCTCCGGATTAACCGGTTCTTACTCTTTCACCTTGACATATGAGCACTTGCACACTAGAATGTGCCCATGACCATTCGTTCATTCGTTTACACGGCATCCGTCATGGTGCTTGCAGCCCTTGCTCCGCTCTCTGCAAACGGAGAATTTGAAGCAGACTCTGCACCCAGGACAAAAAAAGCTGTGAAAGCTGGTCCCAGCCCGGTTATCGCAGCAATGAAGAAAGTCAAGAAAATCAAAAACAGAGTCAACGAGAAGGCCGATTACTTTGTCTTCCTCTATTCTGCCAGCTGGTGTGGCCCCTGCTGCAAAGAAATGCCGGAAATCGTCAAGCTGTACAAAGAAATGAAACGTTCAGGCAAGGTGGACATCATCCTCTTCTGCCACGATAAAACACCTAAGGCAGCCGCTGATTTTGTCAAACAATTCAAAATCCGTTTCCTTACAGTCATGAGCTCCGATAAAAATGCTCCCAAAGTACCAGGCTTCTCTTCACCGGGCGGCATTCCGCACTGCTGCATTGTAGACCGCAACGGCAAGGTTATTACACAGGGGCATCCTCAAAACGTTCTCGAAAACTGGAAAGACGTAACCATTAATAATGATGCCACTAACGAGAATTAAACCCATAACGATATAATTGCAAATGAACAAATATCTTCCCCTCGCATTGATATCCGTGCCGGCAATCATCTGCCCGTCTCATGCACAGGATATGGGTAAAACCCTTTCAGCCTCCGAATTTGTCCAGGCTCAGATGAACATCCTGAAAGGCGTTACCGAAATGCTCAACATCAAGAGCATTGCTGACGCGCCGCAGGAAGTAGCCTCCAGCATCAACCAGCTCTCAGCTATGCTCGTGGCGCTTGCCCAGTACAAACCCGTTACGACTCCTGAGGAAGTAGCCCTCATCGAAACCGAATTCGCAGAGGAGACAAAGGAAGTCTCCCTTGCCCTGCAGCAGGCGCTGCAGAAAACAGTCGATATGAATTTCTACGGCAGTGAGGAATTGCTGGCTGCGATTCAGAACTTTGCGAACTCCATGCAGCAGCTCAAATAACAGACTGGGCATTCCCCAGTTCATATAAAAACACCCCTCAGGGTCACATTGACCGGAGGGGTGTTTTATTACCACAGCGGTGGTCATTTTTTCTGTTTCAACAAACGCACCACATAGATAATGATGCCGATAATCACAGCAGCATCATCCATCTGCCCGAGGCCGGGCAACACATCGGGCACGAAATCGAGCGGAGAAACCACATATACGACAGCCAGCAGATAATACAACAGGCTGCGCAAACTCGTGGGGGAACCTTTGCGGGCTTCCTGCACCAGCTTTTCCGTTAATTTTTGCTTATCGCTCATACAGATTTCAGATTTTTAAGAAAATACAAACCTGTGAATATGCGCGGGTCAAGCGCAATTCCCTGCTCCACCTGGGTCGCAAGCCAGGCATCAACATCATCCAGAGGAACTTCACGCACGGTGATGTTCTCATTATCCACTCCCCCACCGGCCGCCACACGGCGCAAACCGGTTGCAAGATAGAACGAGAGGCTCTCCGATGTGAGGCCGGGAGATGAAGGGCCGTGGAAGAGGAATGTCATTTCTGCTGCCTCGTAGCCGGTTTCTTCGAGCAGTTCGCGACGAGCGGCAGCGGCATCACTCTCAGGGCCTCCATCACCGCTCAAACCGGCGGGGAAACACAGACAACGCCGGCCGATAGGCGGGCGGAATTCCTCCACCAGCAACACATTGCCCTCCGGAGTGCAGGCAAATACCATCACCGCGCCCGTGTTGTTCACACGCTCGCAGTACTCCCAGTGGCCCTCGCGAACCATATTGAGAAACTTTCCTTCGTACAGCTTTTCCATGACAATGAAAAAGGGGCGGCCAGATTATAACCAGCCGCCCCGGTAAATCATGAATCTTACTCGCGCACCATAGCCTGGAAACGGGCCAGGATGCGTTTGGTCACCGGGCCTGCCACGCCGGCTCCAATCTTGCGGCCATCCAGCGAAGTGGCAGCAATCACCTCTGCAGCAGTACCAGTGAGGAAGCACTCATCAGCGCAGAGCACGTCAAAGCGGTTCATCACCTTCTCGACGCAGGGGATACCCAGTTCTGCGCAAATGTCCATGACGGCGTGACGCGTAATACCACCCAGGCCACCTTCAGTCAGGGGAGGAGTCTGCACCTCGCCATTCACCACGATGAAGATATTATCACCGGTGCATTCTGCCACATTGCCGCGCTGGTTAAGCATCAGCGCCTCGCCTGCGCCCTGGGCCACGGCCTCCATCTTGGCGGAAATGCCGTTGAGGTAGTTCAGGCTCTTCACCTGCGGGCAGAGGATATCGGGATTCGGACGGCGGAAGGAGGAGGTAATCATGCTCAGCCCCTTCTCGTACATTTCCTTGGGATACAGGGCGATATTCTGCACAATGATGAACATGCTGGCCTTCGGGCAGTTGCGGGGGTTGAGCCCCAGGTCACCCACACCGCGGGTCACCACCAGACGGATGTAGCCGTCCTCCATGCCGCTGGCAGCCACAGTTTCCCTGGTAGCCTCGCACACTTCCTCGAAAGTCCAGGGAAGGTCAATCATCAGGTAACGCATGGAATTGAACAGGCGCACAATGTGCTCCTCCAGGCGGAATACCTTGTTGGAATAGAAGCGGATACCTTCAAAGCAACCGTCACCATACAGAACAGCATGATCAAAGACAGACACCTTTGCGTCATCCTTGTCAACCAGCTTGCCATCTAACCAGATTTTCATGATATTAATTAAGGGAAAATTTATGTGAACGCATGCATTATACGCCCTTTTGCGCACAAAGGAAGCAGAAAAACGTGGCATGCCGGATTTTTATCATTGAACGAAAATGCCGCGCAACCTATCATAACAGATAGCATGGAACATCCCGGTAAAATATGGAACCGCATTGAATGCTGGTGTAATCAATACCTCAGCCTTTTTCTGCCCAGGAAAGTGCTCCGCTGGCTCTGGGTGCTGGGATATTCAGCGGTTGCCTGCTACATCTTCGCGACCTGCATAGTCGGCTGTATCGGTTATGTCCTCCTTCTAGGCCTTCCCATTCGGAATTTTTGCGAAGAAAAAATCTACGATGCAAACCCTGCCGCCATCAACCCGGCACATGAAGGAAAACTGGTTCGTATCAGCGGCCATCTCACCAGCACTGCATTCGCCCGAGACCCCCTCACCGGCATCCAGATGCAGACTCCCTGGCTGGATCGCACCATTGTGAACAAGCCAGAGCCTACAATGGAAAACATGATGCATATCGCAGAGTTTCGCGATCAAACCTTCTACTCACCAGAATGGCACCTTGGTGTCTTCCGCATCCGGCACTACACACCGTCTTACACAGTCTCAGATGACCAGGCCCTTACCGCCGGTCAGCTCCATTTCAGCCAGCCCAAAGACTCATGGCATGTATCGCGGCCCGATGCAGGAGAATCAAAAATTCCAATCTCCCCACCTGGAGCACAGAACGGCAGCGAAGGCGTTGCCGAATACAGAGCCACCACCAAGCCGGTCTACATCGTTGCCCGCCAATGCGGCGATGAACTGCTTATGGACGAGGATGAAGCCTCATTCAGTTTCTCACCACACTTCAACATGAGAGCAAGACTGACACCAGATGCCGGTATGTTCGTACTCCTCCTCCTGGGCACAGGCTCCCACTTTGCCCTGCTCTGCCTCGCCTTTTCCTGTCTCCGCTCAGCCCTCTGGCATGCCACATGCGGCAGAAACCTGATTCGCCTGTCTCTCACGCAAGCAGCTGCGCTCGGTGTCGGATTCTCCATCTGTCTCTCCTGCGGCATATTCCTGCTCACCGAAGAGGACCAGACATTTACCCCTGGTCTTCTATTCAGCCTCGCTGCAACAGGCATCGCCATATTCACCCTGCGACTCTGGCGAAATGCCACCCCCGCCGGTACAGGACCATAAGCATAAAAACACCTGCCATAGTAGTATAGCCAGCTAACCTTATATAACTATCACTTTCCGGAACGAATCTCATCAGTTCTCAAGAGAGCACGCCGCCACCCGCAAGACAAAGTAGAAAATTGAAGTATAGATTTACTTCTGGTGAGGTGCTTTCTTTTTCAATTTCCGTACCACATCAGCAAAGTCCTCCAGAGCATCCTTTTTTCCAATGAGCTGGCAGCACAGCATCGCTTGAATCCATGCACGGCGAGTTGCAGCATCTTTCTTATCTCGCATCGCAATCATTTCAGCAACTCGTTGCTTCTGGCCTCTTCTATCCACAAAACAAGCGTCGTCGCTAACCTGCCAGAATTCCAACTCCATATCAGAGCCATTCACGCCACCCTTTTTGCGAGACAAATAAGCACTACTTCCGTCCGGGACATAATACAAGCCGAACATTTCAGCGAAAAACGCATCCTGCATTACCTCAGGCATGCGGGCAATTCTGCGCGCAGCCGTCTGGCGACAAAGCGATGTCACCTCCTCAGGAAAATCCTTCAATACTGCATGTACTCCAGCATGCTCCATGGCCTGCTTCACCTTCACCCACTCGGGATATTCTTTCGATGATTTTCCGTGTACTATCTCGCACCAGCCATATTCAACACCATCCGCGCCAATAAAACGAGAACCTTGCCTCACCGGGTAATAAGAGATTTTTTCCTTCTTATGGAAAACGGATTTACCATAGGCTGGCTGCCCCTTGCTCTGGTAGCACAAAGCAAGCACCTCAGCCATCAACGCCCAACGTACTTTTTTACTGAGTTTCCGCAAGGACATCTGTCCACCCCTTACTTCTTTCTTCAATTCCTCCCCCACTTTCACATCCGGTGCATACTTTGCAAACGACGGCATCGCCAGAAACACCGCCAGCACCAGAGTCACCATTCCTCGAATTCCTTTACGCATATCGAACCATTAATTCGTTTAACAACAAACCGTACGCTCTCTATTGTAGCCTAATGCATGAGCAGCCACAAGAAAAAAACACTACGATTGCACCATTTATCCATACCTATTGAGCTAAACAAAAGATTTTTCGCTCACTTTTCGCTCAAAGTGATGCGCTAAATTAGCTCAACAGGCTCACGCAAATCAAGTAAAATCAACAGTTGCGCTAAACAGCGCAAAACAAGCAAACAGCCCCGACGGGATAATTCTCATTGGCTATAAACCGCTTGCGTTATATTCGCGCAATTTTCGCGCAGATTTTATGACACTTTTTCCAACGCCTTCTCACAGAGTGAGTTTCCTGCGCCAGCGGAAGTCTCTTTTTGACAATCTCGTATCTTGACCACAGCGAACCTACCTGTTACAATCAGCGCGCTTCCGGTGTGGTGCGAGCCACAGAAAATCCCCCGGTAAGCGGGCAACTGCCCGGCAGCAGCTTGACACCCTGCAGCCTTATCAACCCACATTATACACAAACGCATGGATACGTTCATCTGTATAATGAAAGCGACCTACTATCTTCTTGGTAGCGTGGCTTTCCTCAAAAAGCTCCTGACCAGAAATCAATAGTAATAGCCCTGAGCCCGCCGTGCCAGCCCCGCGGCGGGCTCTTGTAATAAAAAAAAGGCTTGACATACACCTTCTCTTTTGTTTATATACGCCTAGAACGTATCCACCGCAGGCAGAGCAGCCGTCAACTGCGAACCTGCAACGCTCCAAATCCTCCAAGCTCACCAGCCAAAGGATTTTCAGAACACCCACCAAACCTCCTTGGTGGGTGTTCAGCTTTTTATCGGCTAATTGCAGCTAATTTGCGGCTAAATTAGCCGATGTTGGCCGAAAGTTAGTCGGTCACTTCCTCTCCCTGTTCCTTGCTCCCTGGATGAACGGGCGCACATGATTTACCACCGCATTGAGCGACTGCAATCCGCCGCTGACTTCCGAGAACACCTTGCTGGTTGAGTTAATGCCACGGCCCAGCGCAGTACCGGCAGTGACAATTCTTCCAGCGTTCACCAGCCGCCATGCCCATTCCCAGCCGCTGTAGTGCTTATTATCGGTACTCATTTTCGCAATGCGCTTCACGCTGCGGGCAGCCCCACGGAAATCAAAGAGCATTTCACCCAGGCTGGCGGTCTTCACATAGCCGCCTGTGGCCCACCCAATCAGCTCACCCAGTATAGGCACACTCTGCAACATACCCAAGCCGGTGCAGCCGGTGGCCACGTTCAGCCAGAACCATTCTGCCCAGTCATCATCATCGCTTGGAGCACTGCCGCGCAGCATATCCAGAGCCATGACAGTAGCCTGCTGCGCTATCGACATAGGAAGCAGGAACTTCAGAGCAGCCAGTCTGCCTTTTATGCCACCACCATTCCGTTGCTTAATAGCGGTATACATGCCGATTTTGTTGAGAGACTCCGTGTTCATGTAGCAGAGTGATTTCACCAGAGCATTGCGGTTCAACGCAGCCATGGCGCTCTTCTGCGTCCTGCGGAGCGGCTGGGCAGCCAGCTCCAGAGCCTGCTCCACAGCCTTCTGGCAGATGCTACGCATCTCTGCCTCGCTCAGCGGGTCTGCCGCGTCCACATTAGCCTCCTGCAGCTGCTCGTATTTGATATTGTACAGCGCCGTCATGGATGCCGCATTGCAGGCAATATCCATCTTCTCGATCCAGCCCATGCCGGTGCGCGCCCAGGTGGCAAGCTTGCTCCAGTTGGCATTTCTCCCCAGCTGCATGAACTCCGTGAAATACCTATTGTCTCGGTGTCTCACCTTGAAAGCATCCAGCTCCTTTATCTCGCCATAAGTGATAGCGCCCTTTCCTGTGCGGTCCTTCAGCAGATGCCATACCACCCGCAGAGGATTGATACCCTCCCACGCACCAGCGTGCAGCATCGCGCTTGTCTGCTTAATCAGCGTTATCGGAGACCCCGCCAGCACAGCCATCGCATGAGCACTCTGGAACCGGCTCATCAGTCCACTCAGGTTCTGCTGAGTCACACTCTCTGCAATACCGGCGCCGTCCAGCAAGTCCAGCAGTTCTTTGAGCTGCAGAAACTGTTTCTCGCCAAGCCGCTGCTTCAGCGCCATAGCAAAATTGGAATGGCTCAGCAACCTGCGCCATTTAGCAGTCAGCTCGCCGATGCAGATATAATTGTTCTGCTGGGCCATCGCCGCCAGGAACACATTACTAGCGCCCAGCGAGAGATTGAACTTCAGCTTATGCTTCACTCGGGTTATCAGCATCCCGTAGCGTGTGCCGGTGCCCGTGGTCGGGTCAAGCGCATTGGCCTGCTCATTCATCTTGGCAGACAAGTCAAACTTGCCCGGCCAATAATTCTTCACTGCAGGGAACGGGATGCCCTCGCGGGCCTCGTACACAGCAGCCAGTCCACTGCCCTCCAGAATCCTCCGCATCTCATGACCGTAAGCCATCACATCTTCACCCACCACAGCCCGCAGCTGCTCCAGCACAGCGGGCGTGTAGCCGTTTTCGTCAGCAGCCTGCTGGTATTCGCTCTGCTCGCACAGCAGCAGGATATTGAGAATCTCGTCCCTGCTGGCCACAATGTTGCCGGGCTGGGCGTTTCTCCAGCTGCGCTCGGTGCGGATAAACTTGCGCTTGCCAGGCATATCGTCGAACTTGGCCAGTTCATCGCGCAGCAGAGGAATATCCTCCTCGTACACCACGTTCTGAGCATCCACGCCTTCCTTGTCGGCCTTGGCTTGCATCGCCGGGCGTTTCTCCTCGCGCTCCTCCTTGCTCAGCGCCAGCCATTCCTCGGCCTCTTCCTGAGTCAGCTCCAGTTTGTGCGTCACCAGCTCACCGGCACGCTGCACGCCTGTGTCAATCTTCTTCTTCAGCCCGGCCATCCAGTCATTGCGCTGCGTTTCCGTTTTGAGCCCCAGCGTATCTTCCATGAACTCTGCCAGCTGGTCATAGGCGCGTTTCTCGCGCAGCCCCAGCTGAATGTTGCCACGCGTCAGCGCATCCAGACTCTCATCCATCAGCGCACGCATACCGGGAATGCCACCCATGCCATAAAACATCTGCGCCAGACTTCTGAATCCGAACCCCATATCATTGAACATCCTGGCAGTGCTCTCAGATGCCTCCTTGTTCTCAGCTATCTTCACCTCATCACCCGGCCCCATCAATTCCGACATCACCCGCGCAGACCTCTTCGCTCGCTTGCGCTCCAGCTCCAGCTTACCCTGCCACACATTGCGCTCGTTCTGCACAAACACAGTCAGCGCCGCCACGCCCTTGCGTACAGCATCCAGATTCTTGCCCTTCAGGTTGCCGTATGTCGCCAGCTCAGCCAGGCTGGATGCCAGCTTGTCAATCTTGTCAGCGTCCGGCTCCGGTTTCTGCTCCTCAGCAGCAATCAGAGCCTCCAGGTCCTGCATCTTCTTGCTTACCATGTCGGCATCCATCTCCATCAGCTCGCAGTAGCGCTTGAACTCCTCGTAAGCATCAGCGCTCATCTTGCCCTTATCATACTTGCCGTTGGGCAGCTTGCGCGGTGCCAGCCGTTCCTTCATGCGCTCCACACGCTCCAGCTCCACATCTATCATCCAGCGCTCCACAGAATCAGCAGCAGCGTTCAGCAGACGTGCAGCAGCCTGCGCCAGCTTCTCGGCGCCAAGCTCACGCGTCAGCATCAGGCGTGCCTGTTCCTCTGCTTCAGCCGTGCTGCCCCCCTCGTCATACCAGATGCCGCCGGACACCAGCGCAAGGTCTTCCTCCAGCAGCTCGCCCAGCTCTTCATTCAGAGCCTCCAGCTCCTCTGGCTTCAGCTTGCCGTAGGCGCGCACTCGCCCGGTCTCCAGCATGCGGGCATACACCTCCACATAGCGCATCTGCCTGGCCAGCTCGGGGCGGTAGCCCTGCGGCAGCACCTTGTAAATGGCATTCTGGATGCTGCTGATAGTACCCATCGCTTCTGCCGCTTTCACATTTGTGGTGCCGTTGGCAAACGTGCGCTCCCACCGGGCAGCCTCACGCCGTGCGTGGTTCATGAGCCGCTGCATCTGCTCCTCGTGAGCCATAGTCCCCAGGTCTGCGGAATCAATCATGCTGCGCCCGCTGAGAGAGAAAGATAAGCCTTTCTCTATTTTGTACTTGACTAAATCTTCCGGGGTAAGTATCTTATCGTTGGAGCCCGCAATTAGGTTGGGTCTAGTTGGCAATTGGAGCCCTCTAGCCACCATCCAGTTGTGGGCTTTCGGTGTATTTACATAAAGCATCGGATGCTTTACCAGCTGCTCAATCTTTTCCTTACCATAAAGGCTGGCTATTCGGTTTACATTGATATATTTACTGCCGGAAGCTACATCGAGCTGCACTGCTACCAGCACATTAACCCCATTCTCTTCCATATCGGTAATCACTTCCACGCAACCTTTGCGGTTTGACACAGCAATACATACCGGATTAGCCAGTGCAAGAGGCAGCTTTCGCAACTCATCCACGGACAAATGATGCTTGCCCATATCCTTCTCCTTAACGTACATCTGCCCCGTAGTTAAACCGTTGCTCAACATTGTATTCTCGTCAAGCACCTTGGCCAACACGTGGTGACTCATTACCATGTCCAGCGGCAGCGCCCCCACCATCTGCATCACCGCAGGAGTCGGGCACACATATACATCATCATTCTTCCAGCGGCTGCTATTATGCGCGGGCGGATTCTGCACAAAATTATCCAGCTCAGCGCTCCAATCGGTCATGATTGACTGAATGCTGTACGTCACCAGCGCCTCGCCAGGATACTCCAGCGTATCATTGAACGGTATAGCTTCTCTCCTATCCATTGACCAGCCATAGCGCGCCTGCACATTGCGGGCCTCTATCTCCCCCGCAATGCGGTTGTAGAGTTCCATATCAGAATGCTTACGGAGAGCCCGTGCCTCCATATCTCCCATTTCTGCGCGGCTGTTAACAAGTCGGCGGGCGTAGGATGGATTGCCACCTTTAGCAAAGCCTTCTATTTTCTGAATATGATGCTGAATTTCATGCAGCAGAATGGAGTGTATGCTCTGCCATTCTCCCTCCAGATTCCTGTTTATCTGAATCTCCAGCTCACCATTTTCGTAAATTGCGCGACCTCTTGCGTTATCCATGGTGGCGTAGCGTACCGTCACGCTAGCCAACACTGGATATGCCTCGTACAGCTCAGGATAATCCAACACGTCGGCCAGCCTCATGCCGCCATGCCACAGCGGACCCAAGTCCAGAACATCCGCCACTTTGCTTTCCACATAAGGTCCCCATAAAGACATGGCAAGCTCATCCAGATCACCGTCCTTCATATTCAGAACCGCAGCGGCACTCCCTCCATGCTCCACAAACAGCTTGTTAAGCAAACTCCGAATCTCTGCACGCTTCGGCTTGATAGCATCGCGCATCTTTACAACCTTGTTGTATTGCTCAAGGAATTCATTTTCGGGCGTATTGTTCATCTCCTTACTTGCGTCCTGCCAGTCGTAAACCAGCTCCGCATAATCCTCTACTGCCTTGCGGTCATTCTCCGGCAGCTTATCCCAGCCCTCCACAATCCGGCGGTACGCTGCCACATTCCGTCCGCGCAAATCCTCCCACTTCAGCCGTGCCTGGCTCGCATCAATCTCCACGCGAAGCATGCCATCATCTCGTCCCTTGAAGGCACGATGCTTTATCTTGTCCCAGTTGGCTGCTGAAGGGCCTACTACGGAGAAACTACTCCCCGCGGACAGCTCGTCCAGCTTGGTGGGCACAGGGCTCTTGCCGTCCCATGCCTCGGCCTTGGCAGGAATCCCCAAATCCGGATCTAACCGCTCATACGCAGCATCCAGGTTAGCCAGGCGCTCTATCAGGCGGGTGGCATCCTTCGGAGTCTTCACTTTCACGCCCAGCTCCTTGCTCACATCGCCCTTCTTATTCAGTCTGCCAGCACTCATCAGCACGTTAAGACGGGCCTTTAGCCCCTCGCGCACAGCAGCCACATAGCGCGCCAGCTTCTCTGAGCTTTCGCGGAAAGCATCATCATTCCCGAACAGGTCCAGCATACCACCATCTGTGGGCTGCATCTGCTCAGCCCCGCGCACAAGTGCCGTCACATACTCCCAGCTATTCTTCTTGCCATTCTTACCCGCACGCGATTCCAGTGCAAGCTGCTGCCCCTCCTCAGTGGTAGCAATCAGGCAAGCCATATAGGCATCCTCAGCCGTGCATCTGCCATTCACCAGCAGGGTGAACGTATTGTCACTGGCATTAGCGGCCACCGTTAAGCCGATGCGGCTTGCAGCAGTCTGCTCACCGGCCCGAGTCTTCGGCAGCAGCCCGCGGGCCTCTGCCTCTGCCATCGTGAGCGGATTGTGCCGGAAGTAATAGGCCACATCAATAGCATTGCAGGTGTTATCCAGAATGTTCTGCTCCACATCGTGCAGCTTCGCCCACTGGGCATCACGCTCCGCGCTCTCATCATAGACGCGTACCTGAATGAACTTCACACCATTCTTGCGGGCGTGAGCCAGGCGGTGGCGACCGGAAATAACCTCCAGCCGTCCATCAGTACGCCGCCACACATGAATCGGCGCTGCGTTAGCATTCCACCCACCTGCCAGCTCATGCGTAGTGCCATCCTCATCAGCCTCCACTCGGCCAACGGCAGATTCCTTCTTCTTAAACTGCGGCACATCGGTGGACAGAGTGATATTCTCCACCTCAGCCACGCCCAGCACAGAACCATCACCCACCTCCACATACCGCTCGCCCACCAGGCCACGCCCCAGATTACCGCCGGAAAGCTCAACCTCGCCCAGCTGCAGCTGCTGTTCGCCAGTCTCCTGGTCTACCGGGGCAGAATCAAACAAGGGCAGCTTCTCGCCCGTTATAGAAGCGGACGAGGGAATGCTCGTCTCCTGTTCCTGCGGGTGGTCCAGCTCCTGCTGCTCAGCCTCGTACTCATCAAGCAAAGTCTGAGCGGCCTCCGGTGAAGCAAATGACTGTTCATAAGCCAGCTTTACAGCTTCAAAAGCTTCTGCCGTAAAACGGGCGCGGGAATACTGCCCGGCTACACTCGCACCGGCATCGCTCATCAACTTCTCCAGCGTAGCGCCCTCCTTCTCGATAAAGGCGCGCCCTTCATCGCTGCGGGCAAAAGCGTCCCATGCACGGCTCAGTGCCACCAGATGCTGGGTGGATGCCATCTTCTTCTGCACATACTCAATCGTATCATGCGCCTCCTGCGGCATGTTGTACTGCTGGTGATTCAACAGGAAGCGGGATTGCGCCAGCTTGGAAAAAGCCTCCACAATATCCATCTCCGTAGGCTCTTTATCTTTAGGCAGCAGACGCATGCCACCCTCATACTTCATCAGGTGAGACTGTACGCGGCGCAGCATATCACCCAGCGCCTTCAAGCTGGTCACAGCATTCTCTCCAGCCGTGGCAGCAACAACATCGCGTTCTATCAGGTCTTCCACCATCTCGCGCTCTGTCACAAGCCCCTTGTTGAACAGCAGAACACTCTGCCCGGGGGCTACGCTATCGAGACGGAACACAGAAGTGGACGCATCATCCACGGTGCGGATGCCCAGAGCCTCGCCCTCCGGCGTGCCCACAATCGCCTCCACACGCTGCGTAAAACTCTCCGCAGCGTTCACCAGCGCACCGAGGCGCACACCGGGAATCTCACTCATCTGCTGGTAAGCCTCGCTCCGGCTCATGCCACCCTCCACAAAACCAGCCACCTGCTCCCTGGCATCCGCAGCAAGGTCCTTCAGCACAGCATACGTTACGCGGCCACCAGTGCGCTGCATGCGGGCCAGCGCACGCACCGGCAAATCTCGCAGATTCACCAGAATACCCTTCACATCGGCATCGGTAAGCTCTGCTTCACCCAGCGCAGCACCAGCAATGCGAGCCTGCAAATCACGCATAGCCTCCACCATCTTGCTCTCATGCTGCATCTCCACCCAGGCATTCAGCTGCTCGTCCGTCCACTCCACCACAGCAGGCTTGTCCGGTGTCTCCTTATTTGGCAGCGTCACCCGGTTCAGCCCTGCGGCCGTCTTGTCAGCGGCAAGAATCCCGGCTCGCTGCAGCACATAGTCGCGCACGCCGCTACGGGCATACATCTGCATCTCCACCTCATCCAGGAAAGACTCACCCTCCTTTTCCAGACGCTTCTTCAGTGCCACCTGGTCACCCTCCCTCACCTCGCGCCGGTACGTTTCGCGCATATCGGTGCAAAGTGTCTCAACATCCTTTGCAGTCACTGCTTGCTCAGCCTGCAAGCTCAGGCGGCGGGCACTCCCCGGCTTCAAACCGGCAGCCATCAGGTTACGGTACTCCTTCGCAAACTCCCTGGCAGCATAAGCGTTCCCCCTCGCGCCGCTGGCACCCATCAGCGCACAATACACCACCGTGGCCGCAGCCTGGCGCGGGTCATCATTGAAAGCCTTCCAGCTATCAGCAAACGGCTGCCACTCCGGCTTATCCAAATCAATACCAGCGCGGCGGGCAAAATCCAGCACCGGGTACTGCACCGTCTGGGCAAGAACCTCCTCACCCAGCAACTCGCCTGCAGATGCACCAGCAGTGGTGGCAACATAGCGCATCAGTCCATTGCCCCACACCGCACCAATCATCTTTCCGGCACCCGGCAGCGAGATAGCCTTGCGGGCAAGAGCATCCAGCGTCTTATTTACCAGAGCCGAGCCTCCAGGCAATGGCACAAAAGCAGCCTCGGCCCAGCTCTGTGCAAGCCCCTTCACGCCGCCCACAAACTCTGCATTCTTCTTGCCCTCTGCGTAAGCCTGGCCAATACTGCGGTTCATGATTGCAGGTGCGTTGACCAGACCTCCCAGAACAGCATTGCCAACAACACCCAGCCCTGCAGCACTACCGAGCGCACCAGTCACCAGATACGGAACATTCTCGCCCACAATCGTGCCCCCCTTAGTCAACAGCCAGCTGTGGAACTTCGCTTTTTCCGAAGCATCCAGGCGGCGTTCTTCCATCTTTGCCAAGTGTCCACGCAGAGCCTCCACCCTGTCAGAATACGCCCGGTCATAACTCTTCCGACCTTCTTCATCCAGATAAATCACCGGCATATCCGGACCCTGCCATATCGTGCCGCTGGCAGCATTGCCCCGGTTCATGAAATCGACCGCATCAAGAAAACTCCCCTTCATAGCCGCCACAGCATTACGAATGAACTTGCTATCAATCGTCTGCTGCCCCTGAGCGTCGGCATCAACAGCCAGAAGGAATGCACCCAGAGCCCCATTATCAAGCTGGCCGTCATCACCAGAAAGTACATCAGCTAAAGCAGCTATCTGCTCTCGGGAAACCATGTAGCTGTCACCCTCATCAGCACGCGCCTGCTGCATCAGCTCCTCATCGGTGTGCATTCGCTGCAGCTTCGTACTGCTCACCAGGTTGCCACCGCTCGTCACCTGCTGCAAATCTTCCTCCTTCAAGCGCTCAAAACGCGCCTGCACAGCATCTTCAAAATCCTTCTTGCTGCGCCCGCCGTAATTCCAGCCTCGGACCAGCTCAACGGCAGCACGCGCACGCTTCAAGGCAGGAAACACCTCATCAGGCGTTCCGAACTTCATCATGCGGTCCATCAGCTCCGGGCTCAACTCTTCACCCAGCGCATAGCGCGGCAACTGGTCTGCAAGTGCGCTCTGCACATCATCCAGCTCCTTCTCCAGCGCCTCCTGCCTGGCCTTGTTGGCGCGGTACTGCTCCACCACACCATTGCGGAACAACTCGCCCACCAGCGCTTGTCCGTCAGACTGGGTTTGGCAATGGTCCAGCTTGTCGCGCCATGCCTGCTGCTGCTCGCGCGGCAGAGCCCCTATAAATCGCTGCGCGGTTTCGTACACATCGCCACCGGCATACATGTCTGCCAGCTCCACGCCTATGAGCATGTTCTGGCCAAACACATCACCACGGGCAGTTTCCGTTACCAGCACATCATCCTTCACACGCTCCGCGGCTTCCTCATCCTCGTTGTACAGGCACACATCCGTCAGGCGCTGCATCGGGTTCACCACCGGCTCCAGCTGGCGCGGCGCGTCCTGGTTAATATCGGTAGCATCTATCGCAGCATTCAGGAATGAACGGTCCGGTGCAGGGCGCCCGGAAGCCTCCAGCGCTGCATTAAAATCCAGATTGCCCAGCGACAATGCGCCATTTCCCAACATGTTATCAGAATGAATCATAAAAATCGTTGTAGTGAAAATTAAAACTTTTGAAAAGCGCTGAACTGAACAGGAATCATCAGCCCCTCATTGGCCAGCGCGCGCAACTGTTGCCCGGTCAGCTTATCTTTTTTGCCATCCAGCAGGTTCAGCACCGGCGCATTAAACTGAACCGTCTCCACATCGCCAGCCATCACCGGAATGCCATCTGCCACACCGGGAATGAACGCGTAGAAACCGCCACCGGCAGCCCCCAGTGCGCCGGCAGCTTCGGCATACATTGCCCGCGGCACCACCACCACAGCAGGCTCATCTTCTCCAGCCTTGCCCACGCTGCCGAATTTCACCTTCCGCTCCACCTTCCGGCCATAGCCGGAAAGGCGCTCCTCGTCCGCCTGCTTCAGAACCTTCTCCAGTTCTTCTTCGCGGGCCTTTTCTTCAGCAATAGCCGACTGTTTGCTTTTCAGCAGATTCTCGTGCTCTGCGTAAGCCTGTGCATACGCTGCCGCCCTGTTCTTGCGTTCATGGTACAGCTTCTCCTTTGTAGCAGCCAAAGCCTTGGCTGATCCAAGCTCGCTGTTCGTCAGCGGCTGCCGCAGCACATACCGCAGCACTTTTTCCTCCTGCGCCCAGTCGCTCTTGCCATCCAGCTGCACCACCTCAGTGCCAAGCTTGTAGCTGCCACTCTGGCGCAGCGTAGCCACGGCATCCACCGCACGCTGGCGGTACACATCGCGCACGCCTTCCTCCAGTGCTTCAACGCGTAATTTATACAAATCGGCTTGCTTCATGTACCACTTGCCGAACTCCTGCCAGTCGTCTTTATAACGCTTTCCGGGTGTATCCTCGTCACTTGGCGTGTGCTTGTCACCCGACGCTTTAAGCTCTTTAGCCCAGCGTTCGCGGTAGCGCTCATACTCCAGCACAGCCTGCCTGAATGCCGGCACAAGCTTGTCTTGTTTATCACGCAAGCCTTCTTTAGTAATAGCAGACACCGCATTAAACCCGTACCCCAGCGAAGCAATTTCCTCCTGGGTCACTTCCTGTGCCAGCAGCTCGTTCAACCCGGCGCGCCCCTCTGCGCCCGTCATCATGCGGTCAGCCGCCCGCACAGCACCGGAGCCTCGCGTCACCGACAGATTGGAAAGCTCCGTCTTCAGCCAGCCCTTGTAAGCCAGAGCATCGCCATCAAACCAGACATCAGCAGCTCCATCCATCTGCACTTCGTCCACCAGAGCGTCCACAAGCTGTGCGTCCGTAACGCCAATCATGCGCTCATCGCTGAAATACCCGGCTGCCACTTTGGCAATGGAATTGCGGTAGTCTGCCAGAGAATACCCCTTGAAGGCCTGAGCCACGCCAGCCACCTTCTGAGTGGACGCACCAGGAGAAGATGGCAGCTCAAACTCCAGCATCCCGACATTGGGATTCAGCGTCACAGCGCCAGAATCAGCCAGGCGCTGCGCCACATTGAACCCGACCATCAACTCATCTGGCGGAAGCGTGGCCAGACCGGCATCTTTCATAGTACGAGCATCTTGTTCACTGTCGGAAGCGGAAACTTCCTGCGCAGGCATAGCCTTTAAGCTCTGCATCATCTCGGCAGTCACCACGCGTCCGTCTCCAGCCTTACCAGCAGTCCTCAGTGCAGCAAGTCGCTTTCTCTCCATCCGTTCATTAAACTCCAGCATCTTCACATGCGCCTCACGCTCCATGAGCAGCCCTGCATCCACCTGATTGGCCAGTTCCTGCTGATACACGCGGGCATTCCCCAGTTTTTCGGCCTCATCCAGAGCAGCCTCACCAGCTCGCCGAATACCACGCAGCCGATGCTGCCGCACCAGGCCTTCCACGTGTACCCTGCTAGTACTCTCCCAGTCAGCGAACTCCTCCTCATACCTGGCCAAGCGCTGAGGGCTCCAGAACTTCGGACGCACCTTATCCACCTCGTCCTGAGCTCGCAGCATCATTGCCTCCATCTTCGACTCATCAACCTCGCCATTCTCACGCAGAACGCTGCCCTTGCTTCCCGGCGCAGCCTCCAGCGCCATCTTCAATCTTCCCTCATGCCTGCTACCAATCTCCCGCAGTTGTCGCATCGCATCTGCCCCCGCTTGGTAATCCTGAAGGCGTTGAAATTCATTTACTCCCTCCCCTACAGCGTCAGCACCGCTAAACACGGCGCTTTCAACCTCACTCTGCGCAAATGCAGATACCTGGTGCGCCCGCAACTCACCATGCGCCGCATGACTGATACTCAGCCCACTCCCCTGATAATAATTATTCTTATTCATAACCTGTCAATATCGTAAACTCTCTCATCTGCGTGCTTTCCAACCAAGCTGCGAACCCAACTTGCCCGAGCGTAACCAAACACTGACCCGTTAGCCTTAGCAAACCGCAGAATCTTCTTCAAATTGCCGCATGCGAACAACACGCGAGCCACTCCATACTCCACACGAAAAGCCAACACAAACTCCTTATCCTGCACCATCGTACCGCCCGTACAAAGCAACTCGATGCACAGCGCCTCATACTGTTCTGCACCCAATAACCCATAAGCCTGTTCCGTTGCGTTCATGCAAGCCACTCCATCCCCTTTGCCAGAATCGCCATAAAATCAGCCTCTGCACCTGTATTCCGTGCATCCTTACTCTGGCTTTCAGCCGAGCCAGGCTGACCAGCTGCATACATCGAACCGAATCCGGCTCCCACTTTAGCCCCCATCATCGCACCTTGCGGACCGCCGGAAGCAAAACCCACAATCGCGCCGGCAGCCTGAGCCCCAGCACTCACCAAAGCAGCCTTTTTCGCATTGTGAGCATACATCATATGCACTCGTGCCTGGTCTTCATTGTACACAGCCTCAGTTTCTGCACTCTGCATCGCCAAATCGCCACTCCGACGCAACATCGTCGCATTAAACCGGGCAGACAAATCCTCCATACTGCGCGACTGCACCATATCCTGTGCCGTCTGCTCATAAGCCTGCAGCACACTCACCTCCAGCTGCCCACCGCTCCCATCATCAGTGAACCCACTTGCAGCACGCGCCACACGAGCCTGAGCCCCAGCCTGGCGCTGTTCCTTGCGCAACCGGGCCATATTCTCATTGGCCACATCGCCAGCCACCTCATTCTCCTGCTCCAGACGCAGCGCCTGACCATATGCCTTTCCTTTGCTTGCAATACCTTGCGCACGCGCCACACGCGCGTTCGAACGCGCTATGCTCGCATTCGACTTGTGCGTCTCGGCCATGCCGAAATTGCTCATACCTTCCATTCCCATAACTCAAACCGTTATCGAATTGTTTAACATAGACTCCAGAGGATGCTGGTCATTACTCGCGTCCTGCGTCGCGTCCAACAGCGCAGCCTCACGCAAAACACCCTCCGCCTTCTCTAAGAGCTCCTGGCGTTTCCCTTCATCACCACTCACACAACCGCAAATAGCAGCAGCCAGATGAAAAATCATCACCTGAGCAAAATCCGGCACATCGTCAGGAATAATACCTTCCATCGCACACTCGCTGGACGTATACACCACCCACACATCCCCATCACTCCAGCCATCTACCTCCGGCACGACACATGCACCGTACTTGCGCCAATGCCTCAGCCCTCCAAGTTCAACAATGCGCAGACAATCAGGAGGTAACGCCCAGACTTCTCCGCTCCGCTGCAGCCTTACCCGCTTTCGCGCAAAACTCCAATCAAAGCGCTTAAGCAGGAATAAAAAAGTCTGTCTGAAATAAAGCTCGCATGCTGCATAACCAGGCGTGCCTTCAACATACGAATGCTCACCAATCTCGTGCAGTGCCATCTGGCATATCGTTTCCTTAGTCATGCCAACATGCTACCACGCCCCACCTCCCAAAACCTATTCCCGCAAACGAAACCCCACACTAACTCCGAAGCCACTCCGCACCCAGAGCTACGCCTGCTCCGCGTCCCCAGCTGCCAGACTCATCGTCTGCAAAAACCTCATGACCCACTAGCCCCAACTTGAACGCCTCGCAGAAATACCGGAAAGCGTCCGCACCATGAGAATGCCGGTCATGTAGCGGCTCCTGCCTCCGCGCATTGGCACTCTCCGGAGCCCATTGGTAATTCTCCAGACTCCTCACACCACCCGGCAGCTCCTCAGTCTTCCAGCGCACCGGCTCCAGAGTCCGCGCATGGAACACACAACTCAGCAGCACCTCACGGCACGCCTGCAGCGAGGTATGCAGCGAACTCGTCACCGGCAGACTGCGCACACTGAATCCAGCCTCCTTCAACTGGCCTTCCACACTCAGCGCCCCCCATTGCTGGTGCCGGGCATCGTGCGGCACAAAATGCTTCGTTACGCGCGTAGCGTACCTCTCCTCCCAGGCTCGCACCACCCCCACATAATGGTCAGTCTGCTGGCCTCGGCTCGCGTAATAATCCACGCAGTAGAACTTCCCATCGCTTCCCACCTGAATCAGCCACAGGCATGTATAATCAGAAAGCCCCAAGTCCCAGCTCACATACACCGGCCGGCGCCGCTGTACCTCAAACTCCACACCGACGCGTCCCTGCGACTGCAACCAGCTCATCTCCTGCGCAAAAATTGCACCCTCCGGCACCGCATCAAAAGCCTCATCAGGCGTGGTCGGGAACTCCTGGCGAATACCCACCGGACCCAGCGCTCTGTACTGGGAAGCATACCACGCCTTCTGCTCGCTGCTCAGCCGCCCCACGAAAGGCACAATACTCTCGAAATACCGCTCCAGCACCTCACGCTCTGCCCAGCCGGCCTTATCATCCGGTTTGGGCAATTCATCCCAGAATCGCGCCGGCAGACGGTATCCGTCCTCCTCTGTCCAATTAAAAAAATGAAACCGGTAATCCAGCGGCGAAAGCTCTCTCTTCCCCTCATTCGCCATCGCCTGACGCACCATCATGTAATTATCACCAGAGCGCCCGCCCTCGTGCGTACTTTCCTTGATGATGAACCGCCCCGCCACCACCGTGTTAAGCGCACCATTCTTAATCTCCTTCGCGCGCTGAGGCATGCGGGCGGAAACATACGCCATTTCCGAAACATGCAGCATCTGCAGAGTACCACCGCGCACCGTAGCCTTAGCCTCCACCGAACTGCCATTAACCCAGCGCACCTCCCCGGTCTTCGGCTTATCCGCATACGGCACACTCTCCTTCAGCTCCTTGCCTATCTGCGCCAGCGCTCTATCCTCATCAGTCGGATTCTCCGGCAAATAATCCAGGCACCGGTAAGCCAGCACAATCTTCTCCAGCTTCTTGTGCGCCTCCTTCTCGCTCT
>CAJGCV010000005.1 GCA_904501915.1 uncultured Akkermansia sp.
GTCAGCTCGCCGCGTTTCTCCATGACGATGCTCATGATGGCGCCGATGTATTCGCTGGGAATCATGATGAACACCTTGACGATGGGTTCGCGGATTTCATCAATCTCCTGAGGTTCCGGCAGAATGCTCGGGTTATCAACATTGATTTCCTCACCGTCCGTCTTGCGCACTTCGTAAATCACTGAGGGGTAGGTGGAAATCACGTCCATGTTGAACTCGCGGCGCAGGCGTTCCTGGATGATTTCCATGTGCAGCAGACCCAGGAAGCCACAGCGGAAACCAAAGCCCAGAGCCACAGAGCTTTCGCCCATGTAGGTGAAGGCGGCATCGTTAATCTGCAGCTTGGCCATAGCGGCCTTAAGAGCCTCGTAATCAGCAGAATCCACCGGGTAGATGCCGGAGAACACCATGGGGCGGATTTCCTTGAAGCCGGGCAGCGGTTCGCTGCACGGGTCGGCCAGGTTGGTGTAGGTATCACCAATCTTCACATCGGCAGCGCTCTTCATGTTGGCGATAATGTAACCCACATCACCCGTGTGCAGTTCATCCGTAGCCTGCATCTTGGGCGTGAAAATACCAACTTCCTTCACTTCGTAGGTTTCATCTGTAGCGAAAAGCTTGACCTTCATGCCGCGGGCCACACGGCCACTCACCAGGCGCACATAGGACACCACACCGCGATAGGCATCGTATACAGAGTCAAACACCAGCGCACGCAGGTGGTTATCATCCTCCATAACCTTGGGAGCGGGCACGCGGGTCACAATGGCTTCCAGCACATCTTCGATGCCGATACCAGCCTTGGCCGAGCAGAGGATGGCTTCCTCCTTGGGAATGCAGACAATTTCCTCCAGCTGGCGATACACCTGGGGCAGATTGGTGCTGGGCAGGTCAATCTTGTTCACTACAGGCACAATTTCAAGATTCTGCTCCACCGCCAGGTGCATATTGGCCAGGGTCTGGGCTTCCACGCCCTGGGCAGCATCCACAATGAGCACGGCGCCATCACAGGCAGCGAGCGAGCGGCTCACCTCATACGAGAAGTCCACGTGACCGGGGGTATCCAGCAGGTTCAGCTCATAGGTGTTACCATCCTTGGCCGTATAGCGCATGGTAACAGGGTGAGATTTGATGGTAATCCCCTTTTCGCGCTCCAGATCCATGGCGTCAAGCAGCTGATCCTGCTTATCGCGTTCGCCAATGGTGTTGGTAAATTCCAGGAGACGGTCAGACAAAGTCGTCTTACCGTGGTCGATGTGGGCAATGATGGAGAAATTGCGCTTGAACTTGATATCCGTTGCCATGCGCGCGCAAGGATACGCGACAAACGGTCATAAGTCAAGCGAATTCGCTTATTCCCAAAGGTAGGACTGTCTGGAGTCCACCAATTGACCATCTACGTAGAGATTGATTTTCCAGGTCATCACATCTCCCTGTTTGGCACGGTCTTCGCCAGAGAAGTGGAACTGCTCGCGGCGGGTACCGGCTTCTTCACGCGGTTCATTGTATTCAACTGTGCGGGTCAGCACATCAGCACCGGTGAGCGCCTGCGTGTACAGCATCTCGACACGCACAGGCTTCTGAGGTTCGGCATCATACCAACGCAGGAAATAATAGTCACCAATGCGCAGCTTCCTCTCCTTTTCTGTATTGGCGCCGTACATCATGAACTGAGCATTTGCCCGCAAAGGTGCCACCTTCCAGCTCTCACTGGGCAAAATGGTTGATTTGAGTGGCAAATCCGCCACATCCGTAATACACGTAGTCTGCGGCTGAGAGCAGGAAACGGTAAAGAGAGCACAAAAAGCAGCTATCGGAAGGCAGATTCTCATGCACTCTATTCAATACCATTATGCACGATTTGTCAATGCATTTTTCTGGTTGTAAAAATGCATTTTGCTTGCAGATTAGAAGCCGAGGCGGTATAAGTTAGTATATGGCAGTTCCGCAAAATACAATCGCTCTCATTTTTGACTTTGACCAGACGCTCAGCCCGCACAACATGCAGGAGGACACCCTGTTTCCAGAATACGGAATTCACGCCGAGCAGTTCTGGAAGAAATGCAACGACCGAAGCAAGGAGGAAGGTTGGGATGGCGAATTGTGTTACCTGAAAGAAATTCTGGACACACTGAGCCTGGACGGCGTGAGTAATGAACACTTACGAGAATTAGGCAAAAAATTGACCTACTACAAGGGTATTCCCGACTTCTTTGAAAAATTTGCCGAACGTGCATTAAGCAAAGAACATATCTACGCAGGCATCCGAGTGGAGTTCTACATTATTTCCAGCGGCATCAAGAGCATATTGGACGGCTCGCTCATCCGCCCCTATATGCGGGAGGTTTTCGGCTGTGAATTCAGCGAACAGAACGGATGCATCAGCTTCCCGAAGCGAGTCATCTCCCACACCAGCAAGACTCAATATCTTTTCCGCATCAACAAGGGGATGCTCAACTACATTGAGGATGTAAACGACCACATGGACGGAGATTTACGTCCCATTCCATTTGAGAACATGATTTACATTGGCGATGGTCCCACGGATGTACCCTGCTTCACCGTCATGCGCCAACAAGGTGGCACCAGCGTGGCCGTGTATAACCCGGATGATGCCTCCCGCCGGAGTTTCCAGAAATGCTACGCTCTCAAATCAACCCAGCACCGTGTTGATTTCTTTGCCGCAGCAGATTATCGCGAAGGCAGCCACCTGTGTAACATTCTGGAAGAGACTGTGCGCATCATGGCAGACAAGATTCTGCATGCCCAACGCATCCAATTACCGGCCTCGCTCAGACATAGCAAACATTAATCAAAAAAGCCCCGGGAATTACCCCGGGGCTTTTTTATAAATGAATTTCTTTTTTACGATTGCGGCGTTTCCGGCTCGCTCTTGCCCAGATAATCGGGCAGCTGCACACCTACACTCTGCGCCAGCTCATGCAGGGGGAGCGTACCGGTAACCAGGTTCTGTACAAAGCCACCCACTGAGCCGCTCTTGCTGTCACCACCGCCCATGACCACCACCTTATCGAAGGAAAGATTGCGGATAGCGCTGGCCTGGGTTTCCACAATCTGCGGCAGCTGCTCCGTGACCAACAGACCTGACGCAGCACGAGCATCGCCAGCCGCGGCCACAATACCACGGAAGCCGTTTGCCTTAGCTTCCAGTGCGGCCTGAATGGCAGCAGCATTACCGCGACCAACCAGTTCCAGGCCTTCGCCCTCTGCCTTTTTCTTGAGAAGGAGAGCGTCTGCCTCACCCTTGGCCAGTTTGGTAGCGGCAAGGCCTTCGGCCTCCTTCTCAATCACCAGCGCGTCGGCCTTACCCTGCTGCTCCTTCACCATGACGGATGCCACGGCTTCGGCGGCAATTTCCTGCTTGCGCTTCTGGATTTCCGCCTTCACGATTTCGTTGGCTGTCTGCGTGGCGCGTTCAAGCTCGGCACGCTTCATTTCGGCCTCGCGGTTGGCAATATAGCCAGCGGCCTCTGCCTGGGCAGCCTGCTCCTTCTCTGCCACAAGAGCTATACGCGCAGCCTCTGCCTGGCGCACCTTGAGGCGGGCATTGGAATCGGCCACTTTCATCTGGGCTTCGTTGTTACCTTCCACGGCTGCGGCATTGGCCATAGCCACCTGCACCGTCTGCTCGCGCAGGGCTTCCGCCTTGCCGATTTCACCGCGGCGGGTTTCCTCTGCCACCTTAATCATGGCATCATTGATAGCGCGGGCTGCGGCTTCCTGGCCCAGTGCAGCAATATAACCGGAAGCATCGCGGATATCGGTGATATTAGCGTTGATGAGATAAAGGCCTACCTTGTGCAGCTCGACATCTACGCCGCCGGTGATGCCCTTGATGAGTTTCTCGCGGTCAGCGTTGATTTCCTCAATCGTGAGGGAAGCAATGACCACACGCATCTGTCCCATGATGATTTCGGAGGCGAGGTCGCGGATATCCTGGCGCGTGCGGCCCAGCAGACGGCTGGCAGCATTCTGCATAATTTCCGGCTGGGTGCTGATACCTACGATGAAGGATGACGGGACATCCACACGGATATTCTGACTGGAAAGCGCCCCCTTCAACGGCACATCGATATTGATGGGATTCAAGTCCATGAAGGCGTAGCTCTGCACGATGGGCATGATAAAGGTGGCGCCACCGTGAATACACTTGGCTGAACGACCAGCCCCCACGTTACCATAGACGATGAGGATTTTGTCGGACGGGCACATCTTATACCGGCTGAACAGCCAGACGACAGTGCCAAGAATGAACGCCACCAGAATGATGATGGCCACGATATCGCTTGCGCCGGAAGGGGCATTTGCCAGGGTGTTAATCATATTGTTTTTCAGGTTTATTGGGAAAGAGGACGCACTGTTACCTGACCGGAGGTAGCGGCAACTACGGTGATGAGAGTCTGCGCAGGAAGCGGAGTATCACCAGTCTGGATGGCGGCTATGGTCAACAGTTGGTTGGGATGAGCCACCTGCACCTGCCCGCCAGGTTCTCCCTGCGGGGGGATGGTCACGTACACAGTTCCCTTCATACCCACCAGACTCTCCGGTGAGATATTGCCGTCGGAGCGCAACCCATATATCATGCGGATAATGGCTGCCACCAGCAGAAACATCACCACACCAACGGCTACACCAACCCCGCATGCCACAGGCACTGTGCTGCCGGCCTGCAAGCTCATATAACCACCCCAGCCCAGCCCCAGAAAGAACCCCAGCACCGCACGAAACGAAAACATGCCGGTATCAGCGCCGTCGCCGGGGGCATCGGCATCACCGCTGCCATCAAAATCCGTAAAAAACGAAACAACAAACATGAAGGCAGCCAGCAAGGTGGCAACCCAAGCAATCGTGCAGAATATGGCACGCGGAGAATCGAATCCAGGCATCAGTTCCATCACCCCAGAAGTTTACCATAGCCCCCGGTAGAAGCAAGCAGAATTCATGACAAAAGCACGCGCCAACCATTTTTTTAGCAATTATGCTTGCAAATACAGGAATTAGTGCTATTATCCACTCACCTTGTAGGTCGATTTGCCGCAGCCACGAAAAATCAACCACTAACACAAGAATAACAAAAATGAGCGACATCAACGTCAACGACTTCAAGACGAACGAGAACGACACCGGGTCCACCGGCTTCCAGGTTGCAGTGCTTACCAAGCGCATTGCCCACCTTACACAGCACCTCATCGCCAACAAGCACGACCACGCTTCCCGCCGCGGTCTGCTCATGATGGTGGCTCGCCGCCGTAAGCTTCTGGACTATGCCAAGCGCACCAACGAGGATCTGTACAAGGATCTGCTCGTGCGTCTCTCCCTCCGCCACTAATCGTGAGCACAAGGGAGCTTCCCGAAGGAAGTCTACCGCTAATTACAACACCGCCGCTGGAAGGTCGATTCCTGCGGCGGTGTTTATTTTGTTCAAATCTTGCTACGCTTCCTGTTGCAGCTGGTCTCCGTGCTGCTCTATCATGAGCGGGACATAGCGCTTGCGCTGCGTCCAGGGAATGATAAGCCCCTGTTCGCGAGCAATGCAGAATAACAATTTTGCCAGCCCTATGGTTGCAACGCCAGACAAAACGGAATCAATTGTTCCTGCTGATAGGTTAAACGCTATCGGAGCAGATGTATAAGGCATCAAAAAGACTAAGGATGGAACAAAAAGCGGAGTTCCCCTCAGGGAAATGGTCACGCGCAATATCAGCAACCATGAATACATGATGAACATATTCACCACAATCATACCCACAATCCCCAATCGGTGAATTGCCGTAATCCAGCCGCTGTGCCACATGCCGTCTTCCGCAAAGGCTTCCTGTCCCAAACGCCTGATGTTGTCCTTCTCCCCTCGCATCGCCGCACGAAATCTACGCTGCATGCCTGATAGTGACATACCAAATCCATCTCCCCAGATATAATCCTTGATATACCCCGTGCGCGGATCCATGGCCCATTTCCACATCACAACGCGCCAATCCGAGGAACCTTCGGCACTTCGTCTTACGTCTTCACTAACCTTCATCCCTGGTATGGCGGACAAGGTACGCTGAATACCATGAGGCAACGATAGCAAAGTGCCGGACGAACTGAGCACCAGCAATCCACCATATGCCAGCAACCCAATACAAATGACCATAGTCATCTCCTTCTTAACAAAGGAAATGAAAGTCAACACCCAAATATGGAATGCCATATAACTACGAAATCCTGACAGCGCAATACAAGCAAACCCTACCAACATTCCCATAAGCAACGCAGGATTGCATAAAATACGGCTCAATGGATAAAGGGCATAAATGAGCAAAGAGCCATACATTCCCACAGGTAGGAGAGCACCAAAGCGGCTTCCCTGCATGGCTTCCCCCAAGGTCTCTGTTGCCTCCGCCCCTCCACCAAAGCCCAACAGCCCCAGACCAGCCCCGATGAACGAACAGACTAATGCTACCCAGATTCTCCAATTCAGCACTTTACAGGCGTTCTGATAACTGATGGGTATGAGACTTATAGCCAAGTAATAAACCAGCGCACCTATTGCGATAAAATATACCTTACCACCGATATTATCGAAATCAAGCCCCAGGGCTTGAATGGTCACCGGACGTTTGATATACGCCGCAACCATCAAGCAAAGCAGCGCAAGGAAGAGAATATCCAGAGCCAAGAGTCCACGCCAGCGTACCTTGACATAGCCCATGGCCCACATAAAGAGCCAGTATGGCAGGACAACACATGCAACGAGGAAGCCACAACCTATACCCTTCAATCCTCCAGGCAACGGCAGCACCTCCAGCAGAGGAGGCAACAGGAAAAGCAACATCCAGCTGCGGGTGCCAACCACCAGCATGAACACAACACCCACCAACCCCACAACAAGCATAAGGGTTGACTTTGCACTTTCTGCTGCTTGCGCTCCAATAACAAAGCACAACAGCACCAACAGCAGGCAGGCAACAATTTTCCCTACGATATTTTGCGCCATAACGACAGGAACGGTACAGTACCTTACGAAAACTCACATGCTGCAGAGCAGCATGTGAGTCCGAAAAATCCCGCTTAGAGGGCGGATGGAATCTCCTTGCCTAGCTCCGACGCCTTACGCCCCTTTCCATCGCCAGCAATACGCTCCAGAAGCACATCGCGGTATCCCATGCCACCGGGAATCATGGGCAGTACATGCACATCGTACGGCACCATCACATCCAGCACATAAGCCTCCTTGGACTCCAGCATGCGCTTGATGGCGGGTGCAAGCTCTGCAGGGTCTACCACACGCTCACACTTAATGCCGAACCCTTCGCACAGCACAGGGAAGTTCGGATACAGAATCTCCGGGGTACGGTGCGTACGGTCATACTCATCCGCCGGGTCAGCCAGGAAAGTCTGTGCGCGATTGGAATCATACTTCAAATCTTCCCACTGCACCACCATCCCCAGATGCTGGTTATCCAGGATAATGCACTTGACAGGCATCTTCTCCACACGAATAGTTGCCAGTTCCTGCACGTTCATAAGGAAAGAACCGTCGCCATCGATGTTAACCACGGGCTTGTCGGGATAAGCCACGTGAGCCCCCATGGCGGCAGGCAAGCCATAGCCCATAGAACCCAGGCCACCGGATGTAGACAAGCGGCGGGGCTGATCGAACTTGTAGAACTGTGCAGCAAACATCTGATGCTGGCCTACGCCGGTGCAGATAATGGCATCCTCGTCCTTAAGCTGGTTATAAAGTTCTTCAATCGCCTGCTGGGGAGCAATCTCACGTTCATTCTTCTCGTAGCAAAGCGGATACTGCTCTTTCCACTTCTCGATAATACCAAACCATTCCGGGCGGTTGGATACAGCATATTCACGCGGAGCCATACCCATTTCCTCCAGTTTAGCATTGAGATACTGCAAAGCTTCTGCAGCGTCAGAGCGGATAGCGTAGTCCACCTTCTTATTCTTATTGAGCTCTGCGGCATCGTAATCAATGTGAATAATCTTCGCATGCTCACAGAATGTGCGAACGGCCCCCGTCACACGGTCATCAAAGCGGGCACCGATAGCCAGCACCACATCAGCCTCATTCACGGTATTATTGGCATACACAGCACCATGCATGCCCAGCCAACGCACCGAAAGAGGGTGATTCTCCGGCATAGCACCGATACCCATAAGCGTAGTAGCCACGGGAATCTGCGCGCGCTCGGCAAACTCGCGGAGCTGCCCGGCAGCATTGGAGATAACCACGCCACCACCCGCATAAATAGCCGGGCGCTTGGCATTCAGAATAATGGGCAGCACTTCATCCAGAGCAGCGGTATTCAACGCCACCTTCGGTTCATAACCGGGCAGATCCATGGGAGCATCAAAATCCGGCACAAACTTACCTTCCTGGAAATTCTTGGGAATATCAATCACCACGGGACCAGGGCGCCCGGTGCGCGCCACATGGAAAGCCTCACGCACAATACGGGGAATATCCTCCAGCTGAGTCACCAGGTAGCTATGCTTCACTATGGGGGCAGTCATACCGAAGACATCCGTCTCCTGGAACGCAGAAGTACCAATAAGACCGCTACCCACCTGAGCTGTAATAGCGACCATGGGAATGGAATCCAGCATGGCATCCGCAATGGGCGTAATCATATTCGTAGCCCCGGGACCGGAAGTAGACATACAGACACCTACCTTACCAGTTACGCGTCCGTAGCCCTCTGCGGCAAAGGCACCACCCTGCTCATGACGGGGAAGAATGGTGCGGATGGACGGCTCATGGCTCAAAGCCTGATGAATAGGCATACTGGCACCACCAGGATACGCAAATACGACATCTACGCCCTCACGTACCAGGCTCTGTACCAGAGCTTCGGCCCCGGTCATCATTTTACCTTCAGGCGTGGACTTACATGCAGATATCGTATTCATAATCTTCGGATGGTTATATGTTATAAGCGGGCACTCTTATCACAAACCCGCAATCGGGCGCGATTATACCAGACGAAAAACGGCATGAAAAGCATTATTTTCGTCTCTCATAGCAGTTTAGTGCCCGAAATCACTATTATTTAACGTTCGGGATACAAAATCTGCACTTCATTACCGCAATCCAGCATCATCGCAAGCTCATTCAAATCCTTCTGTTCCATGCATAACTGAACTGTAGCGCGGGTATTCTGCCCAGAAACCAATGCCATACCGTTCCCCAATACAAGGACACGTTCAGATGCCGGATACTGCGCAGAACGAGGCAACACCACCACACCATTCAAATACCCTTCCCGAGCAACAACGCTTGTTTTTTCAGATTTCTGCTTAGAACGCGGAATATCATCCATGCTCAGGAGGGGATAATCAGCCACCAGCTGCTCTCCGTCCCACACAGAGACCTCACGCTGCAGAGGATTCACCACCAAACGCAAACGCATAGGAACCACAACAAGCTTCTGACCAATCCGGATATTAGAAGGCTCCACTATTCCGTTGAGCAGCATCAGAACATCCTGCGGGCATTTCTGGGTTGCAGAAATGCGGGCAATATTATCACCACGGCGAACCGTGTACACCTTAGCACCGGGATGCAGACGCGAAAGATAACGCGGCACATTGACACGACCACAAATCTGTCGGGCCTCGCGCCCGGCAATTCCATTATCGGTCACATATGGCTGCAGCAACAAAACAGCCTCCCCGCCTTTCTGCTCCTGCATCAGGCGGCGGGCCTGCTCCAACGCCTCCGGTCTGCGCGGCCACAGGGAGTAATTTTCAGCAGCAGACGCAACGAGCACAGTACTATATAAGACCGCGCCGACGAAAATCGAAAATATTGATTTCATATGATTTCTGAATCATTTCCAAAACAAAAGCAAGCAGAGATACCTCCCAGGCATCATCCACACCCATCACGACAGAGCGGAACGGATCCCCGGAACTCAGAGATTCACGCACCACACGGTCTGCCACTTCATCCACGCTATCGTGAACCAGCTCCTCTGCCACATCTGAGCGGCAAAAACGGAATCCGTACTCAAACAGGGGCTGAAACCGGGCTCCGTGCTCTTGCATCCATTCAAAAAAGCGAGCAGCTTCAGCGCTGAATCCTTCCGTTTCCAAGGTTCTCAAATCCGGCGGGCGCAGTATGCGTGGACGACTGGCCTCCACCCAGCCGGAGCGAATGCGGCACACACCCACCTCGTCCATAGGCTCAGTAACAAGCCTGAAATTAAACCGGGTATCTCCAAATGAATCAATGCGGCGGTCGGGAGCATACAGCACCCGTGTATTCCGCATGGCATATTCTATGGAACTCCGGTTCATCAAAAAAAAGCAAAGAGCGGCTCCACCGGTTGAGGAGGAACCGCCCGTTCTTTGAAAAAGCCACCGGGCCAATTAAGCCTTGTGAGACTCAATGTAGGCAACTACATCAGCCACAGACTTAAGCTTCTCGGCGTCCTCATCGGGAACTTCCACGGAGAACTTATCCTCAAAAGCCATCACGAGTTCTACGGTGTCAAGAGAGTCGGCACCAAGATCCTCGATGAACTTGGCATCGGAGGTCACTTTTTCGGGGTCAACGCTGAGCTGAGCAGCGATGATTTCTTTTACCTGGGATTCGATATTGTCGGACATAAGATGTTCAGGTTTTAAGTGCACTTATTCTACCGTGTTCCCGCGCGCCTTGCAACAAAAAAGTGAAGGACACTCAAAAAAAACGAATCAAAGGCTCTGACCGAGCGCTAAAGCAATCCCCCGGAATGTCAGCAACGGAGAAATTTTGCATTCTCGCCGCATTCCTGCAGAAACAGCTTCCGCATCACCACCTGTCAGGACCACGTGGATTTCAGCTCCGATTTCCTCCTCGATGGCATCCAATATGGCATCCACCATAGCAGGATACCCCACACGCATAGCAGCCCCCATGGCTTCCTGTGTATTCCGGCCGATAACAGGGGCTGACTGCCAAGTCTTCACAACAGGCAGCTGTGCCGTACAACCATGCAGACCATCCATCATCGAACAAAGCCCCGGAGCAATCACGCCCCCCACGAAACAGGGTGAGCCTTCACGCTCCACCACCACATCAAAGGTCGTGGCTGTCCCCATATCAACCGCGACAAGCGGCAGACCGACCTCATGAACAGCAGCTGCGGCATTTACCATCCGGTCTGCGCCCAGAGTAGCCATCCCCGGATAATTCTTAAAGTTTATCATGTCCAGCGTCTCCGGCCCCGGTTTTATCACAGGCGCACCTGCGCAAAACTGTTCAATAAGTTGAGCAGCCCAAGGCACCACTGAACAAATACACACCTTATCATAGTGCCACCCTCGCGTTATATCACACAGAGATTGCGGGGTAATATCCGCTGTGCGCATCATGCGGATTTCAGGTTCTCCCCCCTCCGCGCACAAGGCAAACTTTGTACGGGTATTCGAATTATCCACCAATAAGCATTTCATGCCAGCAATTTCCTTTCGATAACTTGTGCTATACGTTCAGCCGACTTCTTCCGGTTGGATTCAACAAGTTTCTGTTTCATACTCCGCCATACGGCTGCATCATCCGCAAGTAACAAACGCAGCGTATCCACAAGATGAGCTGTAGATTCCACGTGCCGTCCAACGCCATCTTCGAGCATCAGCTCCAGATTACCCTGCTCCTGACCAGGCAATGTAAAGTTGACAATCATCGGCACGTCTGAAGCATAGCATTCAAACATAGTCGCCGCACCAGCTTTACCGATGTACAGATGATGTTCCTGCAACAGGCGAGGCATATCGTCTGATTCCCGGAGAACAACTAACCGCCCCATCTGGCATTGCGCTGCAAACAGCTGGTTCAAATACCGTTCATGGCGACCAGCCAATACTGTTACAGTCATATGAGGAAAATGATTCAGCAAAGCCGACAAATCATCCTCAACACCGCGCCGCTGGCGGTATGCACCATAAACAACCCGCATCTGACCATCATGCGGCATCATACACTCCCGGGCAGGCACAAATGCCCGCCGCACAGGAAAACCAGCTGCAACTATTGTTTCACCCTGCATAGCGTAGCGTTCCAGAATCATACCGCGTGATCCTTCGTCCGGTACAATCACCAGAGGCGCTTCTGAACGCAACCACGGCTGACTGATTTCACGCGCATCTGTCACAAGCACGGCATATGGAACATTACACCCACTTTGCCTTTTCAACTCATCCAACATGTAAGCAAAAAGCGGGTATGTACAGATGACCACATCCGGATTTTCCGAATGCAGAATGCGCGCGAGACAGTTCATCACGGGACGAAGCCCCGGACCTCGTATCAGACGACTCCAATCCGCTGTATCAGTAAGCGCATATGTCACCCCCCACAGCCACGGCATCCGGCGTACACAAAAGTTGTAAAATTGCTGAGTAAGTCTGAAAAGCCAAGGCTGCGCCAGCTGGCAGACATCCACCACCCTGGCCTGCCAGCCACATTGCTCATAGTGCTCTGCCATAGCATAGGCTGCAGAATGGTGCCCCTTTCCGTACCCCACACTTAGTATCAGTATTTTTTTGTTCGGCATCACAACCAGTCAGGCTTATTACTGAAAACAAGCTCCGGCAGATTCTGCCGGAGCTTCGTAAGAGCAGTTCTTCCCGTCACGGGCCAATCTTGTCCGGACGTCCTTCGAATGGCTTTCTCCTCGGCACATATACCGAGTCATTCGGCATGAGTTTGATGGTTCTATCACGCGCACTGAAATAATCATAAATGCGGGTCACCTTACCACGAGTCACCTGAATCTGACGTGAGCCAAAATCGGTAATATCGCCGCAGTCAATCAACGCCTGAATCAAGGTTATCCCCTCACGATAAGGCAGATTACGCTTCTCGCGCACATAGCCCGCAATCTGAATATAACGGGTATCAACAGGAGATTCGCCCTTGGGGCCGACATTGGCCATAATAATGGGATCAGCGTATATCTGCTGCGAAAGATACAACGAACGGAGGGCATTTTCAACCTGTCGTGCCGTCTGCCCCACCACTTTGACGCGCCCCGAAAGGTACGGCACAGAAATGGTTCCATCTTCACGGCTCACGGGGTATTCACCATTCACGTTCGCAACATCTTCACTGGGAATATTCTTGAACTGCAGCACAACAGTACCGCCTTTCGTTGCCCTCGGCTCAGTAGCAGCGTCCTGCGCCAGTAGCGGCATGGCAAACGCCAGCAACAATAACCCTTTAAGCAAAGTCTTAAGTTTTTCTTTCATATATTTAAAATATTAATAGAGTTCAGCATCATCATTTGAGCGGCTCTGAGTCTGCTCTACCACTTTCTGCATGGTAGAATCTGAAGGCTTGGGTTCTTTGCGATCGCCACCTTTGCTATAATACGAATAGTATGTGGTGTAGTACTGATACTGCGTATCTCCAGAGATATCCACATTGTTCATAACAAGCCCCATAAGCTTACCGCCTGCGCTCTGTATCAGCGACTTGGCACGAACCAGAGCCTTAATGGGCATCTTCCGAGGCTGCAGCACCAGAATGGAGGCATCTGCACGGCTTACAAGCAAAGATGCATCACTTACACCCAGAACAGGCGGCGAGTCCAGAAGAACAACATCGAAGCGCGACGACACTTCTGAAAGCAAGGTCTGCATCCGGTGAGAACCAATCAAACCGCTCGGGTCTACCGGCACCGGCCCACTGGGCAGCATGTACAAATTATCGCGCCCGGTCTGGAACACAACATCTTTCAGTTCCGCCCGATTGGACAAATATGTAGAAAGACCTATTTCGCTCTTCAATTCCGCATAGCGCGCCAGACGAGGACGACGAAGGTCCGCATCAATCATCAATGTGCTGTACCCAGCCTGGGCAAATACGAAAGCAAGATTACTCAACGTAGTTGTTTTACCCTCACCTGCGTTTGCTGACACAACGGCAATGGTTGTCGCGCGGTACAGCTCACGTTTCAACTCAATATTTGTACGAAGAATACGGTATGCCTCTGCATCCGGACTATCACCATCCTGCAGGATAAGCAAACCGGCATCCTGAGGAATAACACCCAGCACGGGCAGACCAAGGGCTCGCTCCGCATCCTCCAACGTTTTAATGGAGGTATCAAAATAGTTACTCAGGAACGCCACCACTACGCCAGCCATCATGCCAAATACCGCCCCCACTATCAGATTCAGACGGTAATTGGGTTTGCTGGGGGCAGTTGCCAGACCAGGTCGGCTGTACACCTCAAGACTGGTGCGCGGCGCCATCAGTCGCATTTTATCTGCAATGTAGTCATTCTCCAGCTTATCATAGCGGGCTTTTTCCGCAGCATATTCTTCCAATGCATGCTTCACCTTCTGGTCTTCCAGAGTTTTGTCACGCAGGCGGTCTCTGGCCTGTGTATACCGCTGCTCAAGCTCCTGGAGTTCAGATTTCTTGACGTCGAGCTGATCCACCATGGAATCACGCATACCAACAAGTTCCTCATACAACTGGTCACGTGTAGTCTTATGCTGTTCATCAAGACGCAGCACAACAGGGTGACGCAAGCCGTAACCGCTAAGCAACATCTGCGTGCGATTATTCTCTTCCTCTGTATAGCGATTATTTAACTCTCGCACCTTGGCAGAGCAGTATGACTCCGCTGTAAGCAAACCGGTTCTAGTCACATACCCCAGCAATTCAGCATCCTTCAGACCTTGCAGCTTTCCAATGTGCACAGTCATCTGCGATATTTCGGCCTGCATCTGCAGCCGGTTGTTATTCAACTGCTGCAGTGTCTGTTCCTCTGCTCCAGTAGAAATAGGAGCCACGCTACCAGCATGGTTATTCCACATTCCCTGAATATACTTACCGGAGCGGATATACTGTCTGACGACATCAGCCTTTCGTTCCAATTCATCCTGTCGGGAACGAAGCACTTCGTAACGCTTATTAATAGCTTCGTTGATGATGGCGTTTTCCTTCTCCTCGCGAATTTCCTTATAACAATCCACGACTGCCTGACACACCTGCTGAGAGACTCGAGGGTCATCCGTCTCAACCTGAATATCAACGAGATTCGTATTTTTGCGCGGCATCACCTCAATCATGTTGGAAAGGCGGCCTGCAGCACCTACTTCATCGCACCCCCACTCATTGGGCAAATCAAGCTTATTAGCAACAGCAATCAGATTCTGCTGAGATACAAGAATCTCAAACTGAGTCTGCATATAGGCATTGCTGTCAGCCATTGCTGCAATGGGGTTTCCTTCACCACCGACAGCCACGTTGATGATATCCCTGGGCTGCTTGATTTCAAAGGTCATTCCACTCCGATACTGAGGCGTCATCATCTTGGTGATGATGGCACTGCTCACAAATACCAGAAGAAACACCAGCATTACCACCCTCCACCTGCTGCGCAACACCTGCATGTAATCCTGCGCGTGCAACACGGCTTCTGTCTGTACTTGTGACCCTATGCTCTTTTCCATGGCGTTCTGTATATCAAAAAAAAGGGAGAGGTGCATTCTTTTCTGTACCTCTCCGTAAGCTTTTCTGTTCTTTTAGAAAGTGTAGTTAATCCCCGTTGAAATTACGTGGCGTGAGTAATCTGCATTCGTTCTATGCTTATCTGCATCATAGAACGTATATTGATAACGGATATTACCCGTCAGTTTCTCCGAGAACTTGTAATTCATACCAACGTGGGGTCTATATGTCAGATTCGTCTCATCTTCCATTCTGTACGTACCCTTTGAATACTGAGCACGCAGCACGGAAATACCGAAAGTAAAGGAGACATCCGGAGACAACGTGTACACGCCATCAACACCAACGCGAAGCGTCAGGTCTGACAGGTAGTTAAGATTCGCGCCGCGGTACGTATCCACATTCTCATTGGAAAGCACCGCGTATGAGTTCACGCTGAAACCTTCTGCAGCCTTCCGGTTGTACCCCAGACGAATATTGGGGCTCAGGAATGACTCATTGTGAATGTACTTCTGCTGCACGCCAACGCTCACGCTACAGCTGGAAAGCGGGTCAAGAGCACGGTCAAACCCGAACATGAGCGTCATGTTGTCCGAGTTATAACCATAATCACGGCGGTCATTCTTGTAAGAGAAATTCACCTTATAGCTCAGCACTTCAGAGGCACGATAACTCAAGCCTGCCCCCAATGTGAAATACTGGCGGTCATCACTCTGATATTCAGTTTCGCTGTACAGCAAACCGCTGTACGCGGCGTTTACATTCCAGCTCCACCGGCTATCTATTGACTGGTTGTAGCTGTTATTGAATGCCCAGTTAAAACATTCACCCTGGCGGCGTGCTGCCGAAATTCCGGTAGAATAATCAGGCTCCGGGCTATACGTCAGATTCAGAGATGCCATGTAGGAGCTACGCGAATTGAATGCATGCACGAGCGTGGCTGTCGCCCCCAGGTCAGCAAAACTCTGCTTCCCGCTGTTGGAGCCATAACTCCGGGAATTACTTGACTCCAAATAATGAGTCATACCCAGATTCAGACGATACGTAATCTTATCAACCGACTCATAATCAGCAAACGATGCATCCACACCAGCTCTTACAAACGGACTACTCGTCTGATCTGAGTGAGTTGCATTCATATTGCTGTCATACCCCACGCTTGCATAAGCACCATAGCGCGCTGTATGCGACTGAGGCAACCCTACCATGGGAGCCGTATCGTACAACGATATTGCACCTGCGCTACCAGCACACAAAACTGCCAGCAACGCTCTGACAATGAAGCTAGATTTCATACAATACTGTTACTTGACAAAAATCAATTATCAGCAGACGTCGGAGGAGGCGTCGGAATCACCGGATATTCCTCATCCGGAGGAGTAGGAACAGCCGGAACTGTCGGCACATACGCTTCCGTTGTCACGCCACTACCAGCAGCCTGCCCACCAGTTACCGAACTACCGGCAACACCCTGCGTCACCACACTTGCCACAGCCTGAGTCTGGGGCATTGTGCACAGCAGAGAAAACAGCTGATACCCCGGCGCACTGATTACAGACGGCGTATAGCTACCACCCACATTACCACCAGCCTTTGCGCCTTCGATAAACCCCTGTTCAAGAGAAGGAGAAGCGAGCATCACAGAACGAAGAACGGCATAAGTCTCAGTCGCAGTCCAGGAATCCTTTGCACCCATCACCGCTTTAAAGACATCCACAGCCTTCGTCGTATCAGCCTTTACTGTTTCATATACGGCTACGCAGAGAGAATCAAGAGTTGTATTCCCCTTGACCATCTGAACTAACTGATCAGCGCTAGCCGCAGCACTACACACAGGAGCAGAAAACAGCCCCATCATCAAAACCAGTGAAAGTACTTTTTTCATCTTGACTCCTTTCGTTATACTTTAAGAAAAAGCGGGTAGCGGGAATCGAACCCGCATGATCAGCTTGGAAGGCTGGAGCTTTACCATTAAGCTATACCCGCGCAACTTCGGACGAAATTTAACACACATTCCTAACCTTGACAAGACTTTATTTCTCTGCCATTAAAAAAACTTTATTCACCAAAACCTTATTTTTCATTTTTGCCTTGACACCCACACAAACACACGATAGAATCTGCGCGCTTCCACGCGGGCGTCGTTCAATGGTAGGACGCGTGCTTCCCAAGCATGAGACACGGGTTCGATTCCCGTCGCCCGTATTCACAATAAAATCGGCAGAGACGCCAGTCGCCTCTGCCGATTTTAGTATAAGTTGCAAGACATTGCGCTTGACATTCCCACCCGAAACGTTTAACTTTTCCGAAAGATTTTTATTTCTTTCATGCTGAAACAGCCTGGCCAGTACCGACAAATGGAGCTGAATCCCCGCATAGCGGACGGGGAGATGCATTCACCTGAACAAGTGAGGCAGCAAATGGAAGCAGCCCGGCAGCAGGCAGAGTTCTACGAAGCCCAGCGAATGCAATGGGAAGCCCAGAGGCGGGAACTGGAGGAAAGCAACGAAAAGAAAGTATTATTCAATGACAGCCTGAATGAAGTAGGCATGAAGCTCCACAATGCCGTAAGAAGGCTTGAAAAGGAGCTGGCATCCATGGAACGGGAAGCAAGCGAAGTCGAACAAGTTAATGAATGCTTGAAAAGGCATCTGCAGATACTTTCATCCCTGCAACCACAGAACTGGAGCACAGAAGGATTCAATGAACGACTCCGCGAAGCCATGCCCAAGCTGGAGCGAGCCGCCAATGACTTTGAAGAAGCATACAGTGCAGCGCCGCACTACCGGCACACACGCATCTTCGAATACAAGCCCGGCGCGGAACCACGCCAGAGGATTGACTGGGCGCAGCTTCGCAACCAGTTAGCCAAGGGATTCTTTTTTCATCTTCCACTTTTCTTTCTCATGCTCCTCACCTGGGGCGTCTACCTGATTATCACCCGATACAGCTGAACCAGCACCATGCCGTACAACAACTCCTCATTCGACCGCCTGCGCGAGCTTGAACTGCGCCGCAACATGCGCCAGGAACAGCCCCAGCAAACCAGCCGAGCCTACCAGCGCCGGTACCCAGCAAACACCCTGGGGCCTTCTGAGGATGTACTGGAACGCCGCCGGGGGCAGCACCGCAAGCATGTAAGCATAAGCGGAGCCACGCCACAGAACCGCAACATCTTAATGGAGAACCTGCTGTTGCTTATCGTGCTCGCAGGCTCCATCTGGGGATTGTATACCCTGACCATATACCTACTCACCCAATCCTGATAACAAGAGCATGGAACAGACAAATCTCATCGATGTCGCCTACATTGCCCGTCTGGCAAAGCTGGAACTGACTGAGGCAGAAACGGACAAATTCTCCGAAGATCTGAACCAGGTGCTGGCCTACGTTGCGCAGCTGGAGCAGTGGGATACCACTAATGTAGAGCCGATGTATCACCCGCTTCCGGTCTTTGACGCACTGCGCGAAGATATTCCCGGCAGCAGCCTGAGCAACGAAGCAGCCCTTGCCAATGCACCCGCACAGGAAGACGGGCAATTCCGCGTACCCAAGGTAGTAGAATCTGCACACTAACCCCATTTACTGATAAGCCATGCTCAACGGAACCATTTCACACTGGCGCAAGCAGCTCACCAGCGGAGCCATCAGCCCCACCGAACTGGTGCAGGAAATCGCCCGCTCCATGGAAGAGCGCAACCCCGGCATCAACGCCTACCTCTCGTGGGATACCGAGGCTGCACTTGCCTCCGCCGCCAAAGCAGACCTCAGCAAGCCCCTGGGCGGCATTCCCATTGCAGTAAAGGACAACATTGCCATGCTGGGGCAGCCCACCCGCTGCGCTTCCCGCATGCTCGAAAACTTTGTTTCACCGTATGATGCAACTGCCATCACGAAGCTGACGGCAGCAGGCGCCATTCCCTTTGGCCGCACCAACATGGATGAGTTTGCCATGGGGTCCTACGGCCAGAACTCCGCATTTGGAGAAACGCAGAATCCTGCAGCGCCCGGGCACGTACCGGGTGGTTCCTCCAGCGGCTCAGCCGCCGCCGTAGCGGGGGGGATGGCCATTGCCGCGCTGGGGTCTGACACGGGCGGCTCCATCCGCCAGCCTGCTTCGCACTGTGGAGTAGTCGGTATCAAGCCCACATATGGGCGTGTCTCGCGCTATGGTCTGGTAGCATTTGCCTCGTCACTGGACCAGATTGGCCCCATCACCCAGAATGTGGAGGATGCCGCCACCATTCTGAACGCCATCTGCGGGCACGACGCCAAGGACTCCACCTCCTCCACGCAGCCGGTAGAAGACTTCACCGCCGGGCTCGGCAAGGACATCAAAGGACTCCGTATCGGACTGCCCAAGGAATACCTTTCCAGCGGCAACAGCCCGGAAGTTGCCGCAGCCTTACAGCAGAGCATCCGGAAACTCACCGAACTGGGTGCGGAAATCGTAGAGATTTCCCTGCCACATGCAGAAGCTGTGGTGGCAGCCTACTATATCATAGCCTGCGCAGAAGCATCCTCCAACCTCTCCCGTTTCGACGGCATCCGCTATGGATTCCGCGCAACCGGTACCAACGGACTGGATGACCTTTACAGCAAAACACGCGAAAACGGCTTCGGGCCGGAAGTCAAGCGCCGCATCATCCTGGGCACCTATGTGCTCTCCAGCGGGTTCTACGATGCATACTATGCCAAGGCACAGAAAGTGCGTTCCCTGGTAGCAGGTGACTTTGCCGCAGCCTTCAACCAGGTGGACCTCATTCTGGGGCCGGTGGCACCCACGAGCGCCCCGCGCCTGCACGATGACAGCATGACCCCGCTGCAGACCTACCTGGCAGACATCTACACCATTCCGGCCAACCTGGCGGGCCTGCCCGGCATTTCCATTCCCTGCCCCGTAGCAGAGGGCGCACACCCGGTCGGCGTCCAGCTGCTGGCGCCGCACTTTGCCGAACCCCGTCTGCTGCAGGCCGCAGCCGCACTCGAAGCCGCATTCTGCTAAACCTCCATGGACACACCCGTCTACCTCAGCATTGCCGGGTCCGACTGCTCTGCAGGAGCAGGGCTTCAGGCCGACCTGAAAACCGGGTTTGCCCTGGGCTGCTACCCACTTACCGCCGTCACCTGCGTGGTAAGCGAAGTCCCCGGGCTGGTGGAGGGCATCGTAGCCATGGAGCCAGCATTTGTGGCATCTCAGGTAGACATCTGCCTGCGCAGCTTCCCGGTGCGAGCCGTCAAAACCGGCATGCTGTACTCCCCGGAAATTGTACGCGCCACCGTGGCAGCATTGAAAGATTTTGAAGGGCCCATCGTTGTAGACCCGGTCATGATCGCAACGGCTGGCGAGGCCCTCATCCTGCAGGAAGCCATAGAGGTGTACGAAAGCGAGCTCATTCCCCGCACCACCCTGCTCACCCCGAATGGTGACGAGCTGGCAAAACTTGCCGGCACGGCCCCCATCACAACCGTGGAAGAACTGGAAACTGCGGCCAACACTCTCTGCGCCCGCTACAACTGCGCCATTCTGGCCAAGGGCGGACACGTGGGCGGCAGCACATGCACCGATATTCTGGTACAACCCGGCAAGCCGACCCTGCGCTGGAGCCATCCCCGCACGGAAGGCATCTCCACCCACGGCACAGGCTGCACCCTCTCCAGCGCCATTACAGCCTTTCTGGCAAAAGGACAGCCGCTTGAGTCTGCTGTTGAAAACGGGTTAAGCTACATTGCCAGAGCCATTGCCACCTCCCACAAACTGGGGCAGCAATACGCAGTCAATCACAGCATCTGAATATCTGCTGCAATCTGAGCACGCAGTTCCTCCACCGAAGCGAACTTTCGCTCCGGCCTCAAAAAGCGCCGCAGTGCCACCTGCAACTCGCGGCCATACAAATCGCCACTCCAACCCGTGAGGTGAGTTTCAAGCCGAACCACCTTACGCGACTCCTCAATCGTGGGGCGAAGTCCTAAATTAGCAATACCCCGGCGGATTTCCCCGTCAATCGGCACTGCCACCTCATACACCCCGGCGGGAGGCAGCACAGCCTGCGGGTGCACAAGTATGTTTGCCGTGGGGAAACCCAGGCGGCGCGCCAGTTTCTGACCGTGCTCTACCACACCGCCAATCGTGAAGGGATGCCCGAGCATGGCTTCTGCACGCAGCAAATCCCCCGAGCGCAATAACTCACGGATACGGGTGGAACAAATGTATCCCCCCTCCCGCTCTGCCATATCCTGCACACAGGCACGCATGCCATGCTCAGCAGCATACGCCTCCACAAAAGCAGCGTCACCTGCACCACCTCGTCCGAAACGCCAGTTACGGCCTACAGAAAGCCCCGCCACCGGACATGCCGTGCGCAGTGCGTCCAGAAATTCACGGGGAGCCATAGCCGCCAATGCGGGGGTAAATGGCAGCTCCAACAGTACTTCCACCCCCAGCGCAGCCAGCAGGGCATGCTTCTGAACAGCCAGCGGCGTAATGAGCTCCGGTTGCTTCTCCGGGCGCAGCAAAGCCAGTGGATGCTCAGCAAAAGTCAACACCCCGCGCCATGCACCGGGCGTATCAGCAGACGCAATGACTCTGCGGTGACCAAAATGCACCCCATCAAAGAACCCCAGCGCCCAATGAACCGGTCGGTTCATTGCTGCAAGCTCATCCATGGAATGCAGAATCTTCATCAGGAGCGGTCAGCTAACACCTTTTCCACCGGCAGCAGGCGCGCCAGCAATTCCTCGCGGCCAGCCGCTTTCAGAGTCGGCACATCCACCGCCTCAGCAATATCAAAATGTCCGCTGCGAATGCGACGCAGTGCAGTCAGATGCGCACCACACCCCAGACGCTGCCCGATATCATGCGCATAAGTGCGCACGTAAAAACCCTTTGTGCAATGCACGCGGAAATCCACCTCGGCTGCAGCCAGGTCAATGCGGGTAATCTCATAATCGAGCACAGCCACGTGACGGGCCTTGCGTTCCACTTCCTTACCCTTGCGTGCCAGCTTGTAGCAGGGCACACCATTTATCTTCACCGCAGAATACATGGGCGGCACCTGGTCAAACTCTCCGCGGAAATGCTCAAAAGCGGCGCGCACAGCATCCGCGGTGATGTTTCCGGTCGGCTTTACTGCCACTACCTCGCCATCAGCATCCTGACTATTGGTTTCCACACCCAGTTTCATGGTAGCAGTGTACACCTTGTCCTCACACATCAGCAAATCCTGCATCTTGGTAGCCTTGCCGATGACCACTATCAGCATCCCCGTAGCCATGGGGTCCAGCGTACCGCAATGCCCCACTTTCTTCGTCTGCAGAATACGCCGGCAGAGCGCCACCGCATTATGAGAAGTAAAGCCGGGGTCCTTATCTACCAGCAGCACACCGCTGGGTGACAACTCATCACTCATACAGCCAACTCCTTTCTAATAGCCTGGAGCACCTGTTCGCGGCAAACATCCAACTCACCGCGCATGCGGATTCCGGAAGCCATGGCATGGCCCCCGCCGCCAAACTGCGCCGCAATTGCCGCCACACTGATGGAGGAGTCCTTGCTGCGCAGCGACATGCGGATGCGCCCGTCCTCCAGATCTTCAAAAATAACAGCCACTTTCACCCCCTGCAGCACACGCACCACATCTACCAGATCCTTGGTATCCTCCAACCCCACGCCAAGAGCGGCTTTGCGACCAGCAGGCATCGAGTAGTGAGCCAGCTGACCATCCGCCTCCACAACCATGTGGTTGAGCACCTCGCGCTGCATCAGAAGCGACGTATAGGGGACTTCCTGGTACACACGGCGGTTCACATCTGCCACATTCACCCCGGCAGCCAGTAATTCACCAGCGGCATGCATCACCTCAGGCGTAGTGCTTCCATACTGAAACGAACCAGTATCCGTGCTGATACCCACATACAGAGCATCAGCTATTGGTTTCGTGAATTTCACACCCCACGATTTGAGCATATTGAAAAGTACATAAGCACAGGCAGCCGTTTCCGGTTCAATCACATGCATATGTCCATAGCGTGTATTCGTGCCATGGTGGTCAATGTTCACAATGAGCGGAAAATCTGCCAACATCTGCTGCGTGCGGTCACCCAGGCGCTTCCAATCGCCCGTATCCACACAAATAAGCATCTCCACCTCAGCAGGCACCTCCTCCGGAAGCGGCGCTATCAACTCAGCACCATCCAGGAATGCATAGCGTGCAGGCACTCCGTCTTCATTCCACATATAAACCTTTTTGCCCAGGCTCTGCAGCGCCAGGCCCAGCGCCAGCGTGGAACCGATGGCATCGCCATCCGGCCGGAAATGCGACGTAACAGCAATTGTGCTGCACTGCTGAATACGGGAATAGAGTTGCTCGTACATGTGGCTCTATAATAGCCTGTTTCCAAGCAGCGGTCAATAGCATTCAACGCCACGCCTTCGCTTGCAGCAGCGCCATGGTACGCGGCAACACGCGCGCCAGCCACCATGCCAGGAGCGCCAGCACCGGCAGCACTACCACCGGCACCCACACATTCCACGCCCAGCGTAACTCCGGCCACTGATACAATGGAGACAACAAATACGAATGCCCGGCATATATAAACAGCATCCACCGCCCACAGAAAGCCAGAGCCCCAGCCACCCGGGGCAATAGTCCAGCCAACAGCACACCCACCAGCAGAAACGCCGTCATAAATGCAAGATTCCACAGCGGCAGGTTACAATGCCGCCACGAAACATCTGCAAAATCCGCATATTCCTCAAGCATCTCGGGTTGCAGAAATACACCGATGACCAGCAGCAGCAGCAACCACCAGTGTTTCCACATATATTGCCGCACAGCGCATAACGATGCAGATTTCGCAGCAAACCCAAGCATAAAAATCCACATGTAATCGAAACGCACGCTCAAATGCTGCGACGGCGCGGTCGTATAGCTGCATAAGGCCAGAAACACCACCAGTACCCAGGCATAGCGCGGCAGCAAACGCAGCGCCAGCAGGCCTGCAGCAACTAACTGGTATGCCACCAAGGTCTTCAGGAACCAGAGAGGCGTATTGTATGCCGCCACTTTCCAGCCAACCACACGTTGCCATTCGATATCAACATACGGTTTCACCACCAGCAGAAATATAACACTGAGCAATGACCACACAGCCCACGCTACCGCCAGTCTTCCCGTGCGTCGCAACACCGCGGCCGCCGAAACTGGTAGAAAATACCCTGCCAGAAGAAAAAAGAGCGCTATTGCCCCGCCTACCACTTTACCGGTCCACACCGGTGCGGCAGCCGCATGCAGCCAGATAATGAAGAACATGGCCAGCGTGCGGGCACAATCCACCCATTCTTCCCGGCTATGAGTCAGTGTCGTCATTTGCTCACATTACGTATCAGCGCGCAGGTCAGCTCAATGCAGGCCTCCAGGTCGCGGTCATCCAGAATACCGTTGTGCGAGTGAATATAACGCACCGGGACACCAAATACCACCGCAGGGCAGCCATACCAGTGCGGGTAACTTGCAGCAGCATCCGTTCCACCGGTGCGGCGCACGGTAGGCTGACATGCAATTCCCTCTCGCTCGGCCAGTTCGAGCACAGTATCGGCCAACTCTGGCGGGGTGATATTGGTCGGGTCGAACAAGCGCACCTGCACACCTTTGCCCAGCACTCCCTGGCGGCAAATTCCACTCTGCCCGAATGTATCATCTGCAGGCGGGCCTTCCAGAACAATCGCCAGGTCCGGCGTCTGCTCCAGTGCGCGTGCACCGCGGGTTCCCACCTCCTCCTGCACCGTGCCAATGGCCTGCAGCGTGCATTCCAGCTGTTCACCCGCCAGCCGGCGCATCACCTCAATCATGCAATACACGCCGGCGCGGTTATCAAAAGCCTTGCCCATCCAGCGGTGCGGAACCTCCAGCGGCTGCAGCGCTACGTCCGGCGTCACTGCGCAACCGATTCGGATGCCACACTCCGCCACCTCCTCAGCACAGGAAGCTCCGATATCGATGAAGAGCGATTCCGTATCCATCACCTGCCTGCGCTGAGACTCCGGCAGCAGATGTGGCGGGCGCGTCCCTATCTGGCCGGGAATCCGGCGTCCATCGCGCGTATGCACCAGCACCCGCTGGCTGGGCAGTGTATGGTTCCACCAACCGCCTAGAGGAACAATCATCAGGAAGCCATCCGGCGTAATGCCCTGCACCATGAAACCGATTTCATCCATATGCGCCAGCAGCGCCACCACAGGGCCTTCCCCGCTGCCTTTCATCTGGCAGATGAGGTTGCCGGCTACAGTTTCCGTAATATCACAGCATTGCTCCAATTCAGCAGCAATCAGAGCGCGCACGTCGCCCTCAAACCCGGAAACGCCTGCTGCGTTGCTGCAGCGTTCAAGCAAATCTCTATTCAGCATGCAGCTACTTTACACCGCAACCGTACTACGGTCAAGCAGATACTCCCCGTCCGCCAAAACGCATGTCACGGTTCCTCCGCTTCCGGCTTTTCAACAGAAATCGCCTTATAAAGGTCGCGGCGGGCCAGAATGGCCAACACAGGGAACTCCGGCTCAACATCCTCGCGAATCACAACCCGGGTTCCCACCTCCACGATGTCAAACAACATACTGGAAATGACATGGGGCATGCGGATGCAGCCGTGCGACAAGCGCTGTCCGGCTTTCACCTTACCGGTGTGCATACCGATACCACTATAGGTCAGACGCATCCAGTTAGGCATGGGGGAACCGTCAAAACGCCCACCCTCGGGGATTTTCTGAGTGAACACATCTGCATTGGAATCAATGCACTTGCCCTCAGCATCGTACATTTTGCCGTAGCGGTTGGAGTAATGCTCTTTTTCCTTGAAAAGCACGCGGAAACGCCCTGGCGGGGTCAGGTGGGTGTCCGCCCCGGTAGACACCGGCCAATCTGCGGCAACTTTGCCATCCACATATAAACGGCCGCGTTGCTGTTCCAGGCAGATGATAATCGGACTCTTGGCATTTGCTTTTTCCAGCAAGGCATCATCCAGAAATATCTGCATGACGGTAGGGTACGCCTTATTCTTACTCACGAAGCGCTCGTAGGGAGTCAACTCTTTGTCCAGCGCAGTAACGCGAGCAGGCACCTGGGGCTGATGCTGGCAGGAAAGCAGCATTGAAGCCATGCCCAGGCCCGCCCCCACCAGGGAAAGACGTATATACTTTTTAAATGCAGAAGTCATCGTCACTTAATTTCCACAGGAGTCCCTACCGGCGTATTATCAAAGAAAATCTTAGCCATGCGTTTGGGCAGGCGTATGCAGCCGTGGCTTTCCGGAGCAGAGGTTACAATCCCCTCATGCATCCAGATACCATTCCACGTAAGCTGCATACCATGAGTCATGGGTGCACCTTTATAAATACCACCGGGTGGTATGGGCTCACCCTTGGTATAATCAGCCACCAGGGTGTTACCATCGGCATCAACAATGCTGCCATACGTTGCGGAAACATGGTCAGCATCCTTGGCAATGATGGGGAACACCCCCTTGGGCGTGGCCGTACCCGCCTTGCCGGAGGAAATGGTGCTCCACCCCACGCGGCGCCCGGCTATGTAATAATGAGCCTGCTGCAATTCCGTATCAATCACAATTCTGCGGGGACCGTCAAGACCGTATGGGACATCCCATTGCCCCACACTTACAGCCTCCGTCACATTCATCTTGTTCTTAGGACGAGCGAAAGCATATCCTGCGGCCATCTGGGCCAACTCATCCGGGGAGTTGATACATGAGGTCACAGCCATAGCTGCGGTCACAAGCATGATGATGTGTCTTTTCATATCTGAATAAGGAAAGGATGATTCAGCAATAAAAACCGGCTGAAGTCTCCGTTCTTTATGCCCTTTAATAATACTTTTGTCAAGCTCATTCCACAGGCTGTTTAATATTTCCGGCGCAGCATGACAAGGCGCATAATCCAGCTTGCCAAGCTGAGGCCGACATGGTAGCATGAGCGCATGAAACTGGCCCTGGCCCCCATGCAGGACGTCACCGACCTGGCATTCATGCGAACCCTGCAACGCATCGGCTCCCTGCCGGATGTGTTCATCACGGCCTATTTCCGCAGCACCACCACAACCTGCGCACTTGCAGAACACAACCTGCGCTGCATTGATGAAAACGAAACAGGCGTGCCGATTCTCGCGCAGCTGGCTGGCAGTGATGCCCCGGCCCTGCTGCGGGATGCCGCCATGCTTCTGCAGCGCCCCGGCGTGGCAGGCATCAACCTGAATGCCGGCTGCCCCTCACCGCTGGTCAACCGCCACGGCGCCGGTGCCGGGCTTCTGCGCGACATTCCGCGCTTTGCCGGCATTCTGCAGCAGCTTCGGGACCAGGTTCCAGCTGGTTTATTCAGCGTCAAGTGCCGCCTGGGCTGGGAAGACGCAGCAACCGAATTCCCGCGCATTCTGGAATGTATCGCCGCCGCAAGCCCCGATGAAGCAGGTGTCCACGCCCGCACCCGCAAACAGCTGTATGGAGGAACACCGGATTTTTCCTATGTTACCCAGGCCGTAGCAACCCTCCCCTGCCCGGTACTGGCCAATGGAGACATCAACACCGTACAACAGGCCGCAGAGTGCCTGCGCCTCACCGGGGCAGCAGGTCTCATGCTGGGGCGTGGAGCGGTGCGCAATCCCTACCTGTTCCGGCAACTGAAGGGCGGCCCAGCCCCCACCCGGGAAGAAATGCGGCAATACTACACTATTCTCATCGAAGAAACCGGACGCATTCTCCTGCACAAACGCACAGAAAAGGGACATTGCAACCGCATGAAGAAATACCTGGCATTCTGCTACCCGGATTTCACCCCGGAGCAGGAATACCGCCTGCGCCGCTGCACCTCCGTCTCAGAAATGGAGCATATCCTCACCCATGGCGAAGATTAGGCTTTTCCGCGCGCGTCTGATGGTGTAGAATGGGCGCGTTATGTTACAGGCAGGTATCGTAGGTCTTCCGAATGTAGGCAAATCCACCCTTTTCAACGCCGTCACCCGCTCCCGTAAGGCAGAGGCGGCCAACTATCCGTTCTGCACCATTGACCCCAATGTAGGCATGGTGGAAGTGCCGGATCCCCGTCTGGCCGTATTGGCAGAAATCAGCAAGTGCGAGCGCATCGTACCTACGGCCATTGAGTTTGTCGATATTGCCGGGCTTGTCAAGGGCGCTGCCGAGGGCGCAGGCCTGGGCAACAAGTTCCTCTCCAACATCCGCGAGACAGACGCCATCGTGCAGGTGGTCCGTTGCTTTGAAAACGACGACATCATCCACGAGCTCGGTTCCGTAGACCCGGTGCGCGATATTGAAATCATCAACGCTGAACTGATTCTGGCAGACCTGGCAGCCATGGAGAAGCGCAAGGAAAGCCGCATCAAGAAAGCCCGCGGCGGCGATAAGGAAGCCAAGGCTGAGGTAGAGCTCATCGAAAAGCTCCTGCCGCATCTGGATGCCGGCAACCCGGCCATCACTCTGGAACTGAGCGAGGAGGAACGCAAGCTGCTGCGCAGCTTCTTCCTGCTTTCCGACAAGAAGAGTATCTTTGCCTGCAACGTGAGCGAGGAAGAGCTGGCAGATGCCGTCAAGAACCCCGACGCTCACCCCTATGTATCCGCCGTCCGCAAGTATGTAGCCGAGCACCACAACGCCGAGGCGGTGGTCATTTCTGCCCGCATTGAGGAAGAGCTTTCCGAACTCGCCCCCGAAGAAGCCCGCGAATACCTCAACGACATCGGCGTGGAAGACTCCGGCGTGAGCGACCTCATCCGCGCCGTGTACCACCTGCTGGGCCTGCGCACCTACCTGACCACAGGCGTAAAGGAAACCCGCGCCTGGACCATTCACGCAGGCGACAAAGCCCCCCGCGCAGCCGGTGTGATTCACACCGACTTTGAGCGTGGCTTCATTGCCGCCCAGGTGGTTTCCTATGAAGACCTGGTAGCATGTGGTTCCATCGCCAAGGCAAAGGAACAGGCCAAGCTCCGTATTGAAGGCAAGGAATACGTCGTACAGGACGGCGACGTGATTGAATTCCGCTTCAACGTTTCCAAGTAAATCCCCACTTCAACAAAAAAAGGACCGGTTCTTTGCGAAGAACCGGTCCTTTTTTGCATCGTTCAGTCCTTTACAGTCGGTGGCGGAAATCGTCCTCCGGCTTCAGAGACTCTACAAAAGCCACCAGCAAATCAATGCAGCTCTGCACATCGCGCATATCGGCAGTTTCCACCGGGCTATGCATATAGCGCAGCGGCAGCGAGAAGCAGGTAGCCGGCACACCACTGCGGGAGCGGTACACCTGGTCAGTATTCGTGCCAGTCACGCGACCGGAAGTTTCACGCTGCATAGGAATTTCCTTCTCATAGGCAAGCAGCTCCAGGCGGGCGTTCACATTGGGATGACACACCGGGCCGAAACTCAGGCAACCACCCTGTCCCAGGCGCACATCGCCATAACGCCCCTTATCCAGCCCGGGGGAATCCGTTGCATGGGTCACATCCAGGCAGATGGCAGCATCCGGCTGCAGACGGAACGCCAGCATACCTGCGCCCACACAACCTATTTCCTCCTGCACAGAATTGGCAAACACCACATTCCACGCCGGTTTGATACCCTTCTCTGCCAGCGTGCGGGCCACCTCCGCCAGAATAAAGCCGCACAAGCGGTCATCCAGCGCGCGGCACACCAGGCGGCTGCCCTCGTTGAGCATAAGCGGGCCGTCACAGTAGACACCCACGCTCCCGACCCGTATGCCCAGAGCCTCCACTTCCTCGCGGGAATCGCAGCCAAAGTCAACGTACAGCTCGTGCAGCTTGGGGGCTTTCTCATCTGTTGCGCCACCGCGCAGGTGAATAGCGGTGTTGCCGGTAATGCCAATCACGTCTCCATCCGTTCCCAGAAAGCGGATACGGCGACCGCGGGCAATGGCCACATCGCTGCCGCCCACGCGCTCCACCCGCGCAAAACCATTATCGTCAATGTAACGCACAGAGAAACCAATTTCATCGGCATGAGCATCGAGCATCAGCGTGGGGGCGTTTTCGCCTGCACCGCGCAGCAGCGCCCAGGTGGAACCATAGGCATCGCACTGCACTTCATCGGCGTAAGGTTTGATGTATTCAGCCCAGAGGCGCTGGGCATCCATTTCCAGCCCGGTGGGAGCGGGAGTCTCGAGGTATTCGCTCAGAAATTCTGCAGATTGTTCATTCATGGTCATCATTCCATAAAAAACCACCGGTGCTGGGCACCGGTGGAAAAGTTTTTTTTCGTTTACATATTGGCGTAGCCGATATCGCTGCGGCGCTGGGAGCCCTCGAAATCCACCTTGGCAGCTTCCGCATGGGCGCTTTCGCGGGCAGCTTCGAGTGTATCACCCTGAGCCACGATGGCCAGCACGCGGCCACCAGCCGTCACCCAACCTTCGGGGGTCAGCTTCGTGCCACAGTGGAACACGCGGGCCTTGCAGTCCGCCAACCCGGAGATAACGTCTCCGCTGTGGGAGGAAGCGGGATACCCGGCACTGGCCAGAATGCAGCAGATACTCCAGCCTTCGCTGAAGGAGATAAGCTCGGGTGTGAACTCACCCTTGGCGCCATTCAGACAGAAAGTGGCCAGGTCACCCTGCAGCAGGGGCATCACAGCCTCACACTCAGGATCACCGAAACGGCAGTTGTACTCAATCACCTTGGGACCCTGGGGGGTGAGCATCAGACCAAAGTACAGGAAACCGCGGTAAGGCAGCCCATCTGCCTGCAGACCGCGCACCGTGGGGGCCACGATGTTTTCCTCAATCGTCTTGAGCAGCTCAGGAGAAGCCAGCTGGCGGGATGCCACAGCACCCATGCCGCCGGTATTGGGGCCGGCATCGCCCACCTCAAGGCGCTTGTAGTCACGCGCAGGGCAGAGAATCAGGTACTTATCGTCACAGATAGCACCGAAAATGGAAATCTCCGGGCCGGTAAGGAACTCTTCCACCAGCATACGGCCGGCGCCGAAACGCTTCTGGATGAACACTTCATTAAGGAACTCCTCAGCACTGGCGGCGTCCGGGCACACAGCCACACCCTTGCCGGCGGCCAGGCCATCGAACTTCAGCACCGTGGGATACTGACCGTTGATGGCGGCAATGGCTTCATCGTAACTTTCCACCGCTGTAGCCATGCCTGTGGGAATATGGTGGCGCAGCAGGAAATTCTTGGCAAATTCCTTGGAAGCCTCCAGCTGGGCACTTTCCTTCTGCGGACCCCAGCAGGGGATTCCGGCAGCCGCACAGCGGTTTGCGAGGCCATCTTCCTTCACAAGGTAGCTTTCCTCACCCGCCACGCAAAGGTCAACCTTGTTATCCACCATCCACTGAATGAGGGCATCAAAGCTGTCAGCCTCGATACGTGTTGCAGTGCGGCAGATGGCATCACTCCCCGGGAATGTGTAAAGCTCGGGTTTGCACGGGCTTGCGGCCAGAGTCTCAACCAGAGCCTGCTCGCGCCCACCTTTTCCAATAACGGCTATTTTCATGCTGCCGCCATTCTATCACATTCACGCGCGCGGGGCAAGGCGAATTATGCCCCGAGTTACCGGCTGCGTTTACGCAGAGCCAGGCGAGGCCGCTTGCTGCGCACCGTACGCTTCTTGAAGCGAGTGGAAGCCAGACCACGGCGCGACCACTTGCTGCGGCCGCCGCGGGCACGGTAACGGTGCGTGGGACGCAGACCATCCACAGGCAATCTGGCAATTGCTTCCTTGGGCACAAGGATGCTGCCTTTGGAGGAATCCTCCTCAGCCTTGATATATGTAGCCTGGGTGCAGCTTTCAATAGCTACAGGCATACCACGGTGCACACGCCCGAAGAGATCCACAATATCATCACTCTTCATGCGGATACAACCATACGATGCCGGCTGACCGATATAACGTTCCTCGGGCGTGCCGTGAATATAGATGCGGCGGTTGTGAGTAGAGCTATTTTCTTTTTCCAGACCCGCCAGCTGAATGACACGGGTCACCACCGGGTCACGCCCGGCGGCATCGACATCCACCACTTCACCAGTGGGCTTACAGCCCTTGAACACCATACCGGTGGGCTGCCCCGCGCCATTCTTCTGGGAAATGGCGTGAATCCCCAGCGGTGTGCGGCAGCTGCCATTAATGTTACCTATGCCGTATTTGGACGAACTGATACTGTAATCCTTAACTTTCTTACCCGCCTTGAACAGCGTTATCTTCTGGTCACTGAGCGTTACAGCAAGTCCATCGCGCACCACAGCCTGCGGCGGAATATCTTCCGCATACAGGCGCTGCTTGTGGCGCGTGCGGGTACAGGAACTCAACGCCACACACAGCATAAGCGCGAGGCTGAACAAAAGCAACGAGTTGAGATTCCTGCTGGTCATAGAAACACTATCAGGCATTAGCCGCAGCACGGCGCTTCTGCACCACGCCGTCAATCAGGCGGGCAAAGGAAGCGAAACTCGTGTAGAAGAAGCCCAGGAACGGCGTCATCAGCACAAAGGTCAGGTAATCACCGTGCGAGAAGTTGATGAACTCCACCGCGCCGAAGAAGAGGGCAAAGCAAAGCTCCAGCACCGGCACCAGGACGGACTTGATGGCCTTGTATCCCTTGGCCCGCTTCTCGATGGAGAGATTTCCCTGCTGAGACTCACCGAACTTCGGCGTGCGGACAAACTCACTCTGCTGCCCGGCCATAGCCTCCAGCACAGCTTTAGCGTTATTCACCGCCATGCCCACGCCCAGCGCCAGCAGCGGTATCATGAGCGGAAACACCATGTACCAGCGGCGGGGCTTCACAATCATTTCCGCAACTATGTAGAACAGGCAGACTGATACCGTCGCGAAGAAGAACAGCGTGAACGTGAGCAGCATCATCTGCCACTGATCCCAAGCCCAATCACCTGTGGGGGCCACCAGCCCGGTACAAACAGGCATCACCAGGAAGCAGAGCAATATCAGCGCCAGGTAGGAGTAATTGCAGGTCAGGTGCGTTGTGGCCTCCATCTTGGCTTTGAAGGGCGCATTGGAACGCCAGATATCCCACAGCATCTTGCGGCACACCTGAATACACCCCTTGGTCCAGCGGTGTTGCTGAGCCTTGAAACCATCCATGTCCACCGGCAGTTCGGCTGGGGTTTCATAGTCGTTAAGGTACACAAAGCGCCAGCCTTTCATCTGAGCGCGGTAGGAAAGGTCCATATCCTCGGTAATGGTATCGTGCTCCCAGCCACCGGCATCAACAATGGTACTCTTGCGCCACATTCCAGCGGTACCGTTAAAGGTGAAGAAACGCCCGGAGCGATTGCGGCAGGTCTGTTCCAGCGCAAAGTGACCGTCCAGGAAGATACTCTGCAAGCGGGTAAGCAGGTTGTAATTGCGGTTAATGTGAGCCCAGCGGGTCTGCACCACACCAATCTGCGGGTCTGTAAAGTAAGGCACGCAGACTTTGAGAATGTCCGGTTCAGGGCGGAAGTCAGCATCCAGAATCAGCAGGAATTCACCCTTGGCAACCGCATCAGCCGCCTCCAGAGCACCAGCCTTGAAACCGGTGCGGTCTGTGCGGTGCAGGCAGACAATATCAAACCCCTGCGCCTTGTAGTATTCCACCTGCTGCAGGCAAAGGTCGTAAGTATCATCTGTCGAGTCGTCCAGAATCTGAATTTCCAGCTTATCTTTCGGATAATCAATAGCCGTCACCTTTTTCAGCAACCCTTCCACCACAAACTTCTCATTGAACATGGGCAGCTGAATCGTCACCATCGGCCATTCTGCCCACTGCTCTTTGGGTTGGGGCACATTCTTGCGGTGTCTGATGTACAGCAGCACCATCAGCAGGCGGTGGCAGCCATACCCGGACATCCCGATGAGCACCAGGAAATATGCCACCAGCCAGATAAAATTAAACCAGTACTGAGAGGATTCCATAATTTATTCTTTCACGTGATACTTAGAATCCCGGTCTATGGAAGCGCACCGGGCATTTCTGCGTCAGTATTCCAGCAGGTACTTGACGCGGGCTGATAGTAATGTAAACTGGATATTGAGTCAAGTCTAAATTAACCGCTCTGTTTCCAAGATGAAAATGCCCGTCAGCCGTCTTCTGATACTCGCTAGTGCTCTTATTATTACCACGGCAACCGCACAGGAAGCTCCCGAATTCTGCGAGGAGGTGGTTGATACCGCATTTGATGGCATACCTGAAGGCATGGCGCAGGAATCCCCTGCCCGCCGTCCCGGTGAAGTACCGGCCATGTTCCGCGATGATGAACTGCTGGACGAATCTCACTCCAACCAGGAACTTGGCATCAACATCTACACGGCTCCCTCCATCAGCAAAATCTTTGCCCAGCTGGACAACCTGCCCGCCATTCCCGAGGAGTACGTACTGCGCAAACGCCCGGAAAACCTGCCGCTCAACGCTGGTAAACTTTCCCTGGAAATGGGCTACCTCATGGCTGATGGCTTTATTGCGGTTCGCTCCGGACACATGAATGATATCAAGCCCATTGCGCTCGACCTTTCGCGCTACGGCAAGGCCATGGGCGTGGGTGAAAAAATGAACACCTATTCCGCCAGCCTGCTGGAACACGCAGAAAAAGGTCAGCTGGAGGAATTCAAGCGCATCCTTTCCTCCACCCAGAGTGCAGTGAACGAGGAACTCACCGCCCTGCGTGACCCCGATCTGGCGCACCTGCTGGCCCTGGGTGGCTGGGTGCGCGCGCTGGAAGCTTCAGCCGTTGCCATCGAGCAGAAGTTTGATGCATCCCAGGCTGCAGTCATATTCTACCCGGATGCCCCGGCCTATTTCTGCGAGATTCTGCAAGGCTTGCATCCCCGCACTGCCAAGCGTCTGAATGTTGCCGAATTGAGCGCCCTGCTCGATAAACTCGTTGCTACTATGACCCTGAGCGAGGGCGAACAACCCAGCATGGAAAAGGTACGCATCATCCGCGAAACCGCAGCCAGCATTTCCACCATCGCCGTGGGCGAAGGATATGAGCACTGATACACGCAGCCTTCCGGTCTATGCTCCGCTGGAGCTCAGACTCATCATGTCGGGGGTGCAGGCTATGCGCCGCCCTCGTCCCGTGTATCGTTCTCTCTTCCGCATCAACATCTGCAACACCGGTAACCACCCGGTGCGTCTGCTGGGCCGCAAGTGGATACTGCGCGAGCGCAACGGCAATACCCGCATTGTCGAAGCCGCCAGAATATTCAACGAAAGCCCGGTGCTCGGCCCCGGCGCTGTATTTGAATGCAGCGGCACGCAGGAATTTGACACACCACCTGTAGCCATGGAGCTGCGTATTTTCGGCACCGATGAACTCGGCACGCCTTTCATCTCTGCGCCGCTGCGCTTCCCCAAAAGCTGTTTCCAGCACTAATACTGCCCGTATTCTCAATTGACACGCACCGGGTTGGGGTGTATCATCCCCCGCAGACATGAACACCTATAAGATTGCAGTCCTGGCGGGCGATGGTATCGGCCCGGAGGTTATGGCGGAGGCACTCCGTGTCCTTGATGCCGTAGAGAAGAAGTTCGGCTTTGCCACAGAGCGCACCGAATGCTTTGTGGGCGGCGCCGGCATCGATAACTGCGGCAAGGCACTGCCCGCAGAAACCCTGGCTGCCTGCGAAGCCGCAGATGCCATCCTGTTCGGCTCTGTGGGTGGACCCAAGTGGGATTCCCTGCCGCCGGATGAACGCCCGGAGCGCGGCGCACTGCTCCCGCTCAGAAAGCACTTTTCCCTCTTTGCCAACCTGCGCCCCGGCATCTGTCTGCCCGAGCTGGTGGACGCGTCCCCGGTAAAGAACGCCCTCATCCCCGGTGGTTTTGACATTCTCTGCGTGCGCGAACTCACCGGCGGCATGTACTTCGGCGAGCCCAAGTTCTATGGCGAGCGCAATGGCGAAATCATCGGCCTGGATACCCTCATCTATAAGAAGAGCGAGGTGGAACGCATCGCCCGCGTGGCTTTCGAGGCCGCCCGTGGCCGCAATAAGAAGCTCTGCAGCGTGGATAAGGCCAACGTGCTGGCCTCCTCCGTCATGTGGCGCGAGGTCATGAACACCATCGCCGCCGAATACCCGGACGTGGAGCTCACCCACATGTATGTGGACAACGCCGCCATGCAGCTGGTGCGCAACCCGAAGCAGTTCGACGTGATGGTCACCGAAAACACCTTCGGCGATATCCTCACCGATGAAATGGCCATTGTCTGCGGCTCACTCGGCATGCTGCCCAGCGCATCCCTCAGCCACGGTTCCAACACCTTCTTCGGTCTCTACGAACCCTCCGGCGGCTCCGCCCCCGATATCGCCGGCAAGGGCATTGCCAACCCCATTGCCCAGATTCTCTCCATGGGCATGCTTCTGCGCTACACCTGCAAGGAAACCGCCGCTGCCGATGCCGTGGATGCCGCTGTGCGCAAGGTCATCGCCGCAGGTTACCGCACCGGCGACCTCGCCACCGGTGCCGATGGCGAAATCCGTGTAGGAACCCGAGGAATGGGCGATGCTATCATTGCTGCTCTCTAAAATTAACAGTTTTTCAATAATTCGCAGATTTTTCTTGTAATTATTCTAAAATAGATTATACTACGGCCATGACAACGATTGATAACCTCAAGACCGCCATCATCGGCGAAAGCACCGCCAGCGCCAAGTACGCTGCCTACGCAACCCGTGCCGCCCAGGAGGGCTATCCGCTCATCGAAAAGCTCTTCGCCGCAGCCAGCCGCGCTGAGCGCATTCACGCCACCAACCACAACAAGGTGCTCGTGAAGCTTGGCGAAGCTCCCATCGATATCGAGATGCACATCGAAGTGGGCAACACCATCGAGAATCTGAAAGCAGCCATCGCCGGCGAAACCTACGAGTTCACCGACATGTATCCTCCCATGATTGCCAAGGCTCAGGAAGAAGGTATTTCCGACGCTGTACGCAGCTTCACCTGGGCTAACGAAGCCGAAAAGGAACACGCCGACCTGTACAGCAAGGCACTTGCCCAGCTGGAAGCCGGTGAGAAGCTCGACCTGCCCGCCAAGTACTACGTATGCCCGCTCTGCGGCGACACCTTTGCCGAAGGCACCGAGCCCGAGCGCTGCCCGCTCTGCAATTTCCCCAAGGCTAAGTACATCGAGATCTAAGATCTCACGCGCCGAATGGCGCGTTTTCACCCTTCATTTTTCACACGCCCGCGATAGCGGGCGTTTTCATTTCGTGGCGCTTCATTTTTTAGTGATAACTCACGCTGCGCGTTTGTATGAAAGATGAAAAGTGATAAATGAAAACATGTGCTGCGCACATGTGAGATATACCCTCACGCGCCGCACGGCGCGTTTTCATCCTTCATTTTTCACACGCCCGCTAATGCGGGCGTTTTCATTTCGTAGCGCTTCATTTTTTAGTGAAAACTCACGCTGCGCGTTCGTATGAAAGATGAAAAGTGAAAAATGAAAACATGTGCTGCGCACATGTGAGATGGGGCATTACTGCACGGTCGAGCGGTAATCGGCGCTGCGGAGTATGGCCTTGGCCTCCCCCAGCAGGAAGAAAGAACCGCAGATGAGCGTGCCCGCAGGCATATCAGTCAGGCATTCGGACAGCGTAGCAGGCGTGGAAACAGGGGCTGCCGATGCCGCCTGCACTTTGGCTGCCATTTCTGCCGGGGAAAGAATACGGGGAGACTGCACAGGCGGCAGCACCCACTCACCCACGATGGGGGAGAGCAGCTCCAGCACCTCATCCAGAGCCTTATCCGCCGACCCGGCATAGATACAGCGGGCTTTCTGCTCGCCGAAGGTCTCGCGCCAGGTGCGGGTGAGCACCTGCATGGCGTGCGGGTTATGCGCACCGTCCATGATAACACCCGGCAGCACTTCCTCGAAACGCCCCGGCCAGCGCACCTCTGCCAGGCCCCGGGATTCTTCCTCGGCGCTGCAGAGGAAATGCGGCAGCGCGCGCAGAGCAGCCAGCGCCAAGGCAGCATTGCGGCGCTGGTGTACCCCTTTGAGCCCCAGCGGCTGGTCGCATTCGCCCGTAATCACGCGGCAATAGGTATCCATGCGCTGCGCGGCCTCATGAATAGCCCGCATGGACTCCGGCTCCTGCGGAGCGGAAACTGCAGGACGATGCCAGGAAAGAATGGCGGCTTTTTCGCCCGCCACCTCATAGAGCGTTTCTCCCAGGTACTGCGTGTGGTCAAGCCCGATGGGGGCAAGCACCGCCACATCCTTGGGAACAGCATTCGTGGCATCCAGGCGTCCGCCCATGCCGGTTTCCAGCACAATGAGTTCCACCTCCTGCTCGGCAAACCAGAGCATCGCCACCGCCAGTACCAGCTCAAAGAACGTGGGACACGGGTCCCAGTCCTGCACCACCTCGCGCACCTTGCCAATGAGCCGGGCGGCATCGGCATCCGGGATATTCTGCCCGTTCACGCGAATGCGCTCGCTGAATTCCACCAGGTGAGGCGAGGTGAACAAGCCCGTCTTGTACCCGGCGGCTCGTGCCACGCTCTCGCAGAACGCGCAGGTGCTGCCCTTGCCATTGGTACCGGCCACGTGAATGACCTGAGCCCGGGGATACAGCACACCACAGGCAGAAAGCAGACGCGTCACCCCCTCCAGCCCCAGCTTGATGCCGAAAGCCTGCGTCGAGTATAACCAATCAAGGGCATTGACTAATGACGATTGACTATTGACAATTGACCGGGTCATGCGAAAGCTTATTTTACGTTCTTGCGGGCAGTGATGGCACTGGCGGACATGATATTGCGAAGCTCGGTAGCTTCATTCTGCAATGGGATGACTCTCGCTGCTTCCACTTCACCAGCCCGAATCAACAATTCCAGCCAATAAATTGCTTCGTCTGCTTCCTCCTCGCATATTTTAATTTTCGACACAAAATCAGCCGGACTCTTTGCGAGACTCGCAGCTCGATAATTGGCACCCACTGAAGTGCCGCAACGCAGCAACTGCTTTCCTAAAACCTCTGCTACATTATGATGCCCCAAATACTGACAAAGACGAACAATCCTCAACCCAAAGTCAAGGGTTCGCTCTCGTAAATCACGCGCATCCATACCAATAA